>DASRCU010000032.1:0-20825 GCA_035652955.1 Verrucomicrobiia bacterium
CCTTCCCTGGGCGGACACAGCCGCGGTGGACAGGACCTGCGCGGCGCGCCGGCGCGGCGCCGGGTCGGAAGAATGTTTCCAGTTCCGTTCACGATGTTTCGTTGAGTATGGTTCTCGAAGGAAAGATTATGGCAAAGCGGGTGCCGATTCCAATCTCTGAATCCACCTGGACTTTGCCGCCGTAGAGTTCGACGTTGTGCTTGACAATGGCCAGCCCCAGGCCGGTGCCTTTTTCCTTGGTGGAGTAAAACGCCTCGAAAATGCGTTCGGTCCGGTCGGGCGGAATGCCCGGTCCATCGTCGCGCACGGAGATTTCGATGGACGAGTCGGGACGACACTCGGCGCCCACAAAGAGGTTGCCCCGATCACCAAGCGCCTCGCGGGCGTTTTTGATCAGGTTGATGAGGATCTCGGCCAAATGCTGGCGTTGCATCAGCAAGGGGGGAAACGGCGGCGCGTATTCTCGGTGAATTTGGATGTGAGTGGGCACCGCCGGCGGAAAGACCTGCGCCAGGGCGCGCTCCAGTTCCTCGACCACGTCGAGTTTTTCGACGCGTCCCTCGCTCAACTGCGCGTAGCCCATGATCTGCGTCAGGACCCGGTCGGCGCGGGCCACTTCTTCCTGGATGATTCGGATTTGTCGGGCGGCGGAATCTTTGTTTTCGGGCAGTGAACGTTGCAAGGAAAAGGCGACGTTATTGATGACGGCCAGGGGATTTTTGAGCTGGTGGGCGATTTCCGCGGCCAGCCGCCCGGCGGAGCGCAAATGACTTTCCCGCGCGGCAAATTCCTGCGCTTCCTTGAGCGCTTCGCGCTGCCGCGCCACCAGCAGTTGCACCCCGTAGCAGCACGCCGTCAACAGCCACAGCACGAACAGCCGCGGATACAGCGCTTCGGAAGAAACGGTCGTGTCGGCTGTGTCCAGATTGTAGGGCAACTGTCCGACCTGTAATCGGGTGTTTCGTGGGCGATTGCGGGCCATTTCGTTGGTTTCTTCAATCGGCCCGCGCCATGCCGGGGTGGAACGGATATTGATGGCCGGCGGCACCCACAATTCCGGCATCGGCACGTTCATCGCCAGAAAGCCGGCGCTCAGATAAAAGACGCTCAACAGCAGATTCAAAACAATTTGCGGCAGCGCCAGCGGAATGCTGATGGCATTGAGCACGATCAACGCCGGAAAAATCCAATAGGTAATGCTGCCGAACCCGCCGGTGATGAACGTCAATCCGGCCATGAAAATGCCGTCCCACAGCCCCGTGATGAACGCCAGCCACGGAACGAGTCCCGCCGGCAGGCGACGCCACAGGTAAAAAACGGCTCCGGCGGCCACGTTGTAAATCAAATAAATGAAGGAATACCGTTCCAGGGTTTCGAGGACCACCAGGTAGGTGCTGGAGGTTTCTGAAAACCAGTCCGCATGAAGGTAATACAAGGCCACCGCCGCCAGGCCGATTTTGGCCGGCAGAACGACGTGCAACTGCATGGCCGCGATGCGCCGTGCTCGTTCCGCCGGCTCCGGCCGCGAGGGCGTCAGTAAGCTGGACAGTCTGGCAATCACCGCCAATCCCTTCGCCGTAATTCATTGAGCCGCTCAAACGCGGGATCAGACCCGCGGCGTGCGGCTACGGATCAGGGCTTCAACGCCTGTTCCGCAATGGCTTCCACCGGCCACAAGCGTCCGAGGCCTTCGTAGCCGCAGGAAAGCAGGCCTTCATCCGGCCCGATGAATTCCACGCCGCGCGCCTTGAGCCGGTTCACATTGTCCTGAGTGGCCGGATGCAGCCACATTTTGCCGTTCATCGCCGGGGCAATCAAAATTTTTGCCTGTGGATTCAGGGCCAGGGCCAGGCAGGTCAACGCGTCATCTGCAATGCCGTGGGCGAGTTTGGCGATCACGTTGGCGGTGGCCGGGGCGATGAGCAGCAGGTCGGCTTCATCCGCCAGCCGGATGTGCGCCGGTTGCCAGCCTTCATTTTCGTCGTAGAGATCGGTAACGACCGGATGGCGTGTGAGCGTTTTGAATGGCAACGGCGTGAGGAAGCGCTGGGCGTCGGCAGTCATCACTACGCGCACGTCCGCGCCGGCCCTGGTGAGCTGCGAAGCCAGGTCCGCCGCCTTGTGGGCGGCGATCGAACCGGTGACGCCCAGAACGATCTTTTTTATGGCGCTCATAAAATCCGTCAAGCCGTTGAAATGTTAACCCGGTTTGAGTGCCGAGGCGAACTTTTCCGACGGCCGGCGCAACGCTTCCGTGCCCTATAATTCCGGGGCGGGGGATCGTTCGGTGCGCATCTTTTCGGCTTCGATGATGGCCAGCGCCCGACGGAGGTCCTCCTGTTTGCTGGTGCTGATCAGGAGGTAATCGAAATGTTTCCATTGGGTGATTTCCTGTCTGGCCATCGCCACGCGTTTTTGAATCACCTCCGGCGAGTCGGCGCCGCGTTTGATGAGCCGCCGTTCGATTTCCGCCAGCGAAGTCGGCGTCAGAAAAATGGTCACCAGAGCGCGTTTCAATTCCGGTTCGTGTTCGGCTTTTTTGCGAATGGTGGCCGCGCCTTGCACGTCCACATTCAGCAACACGTCCTTGCCGGCGCGCAGCTTGCCGAGCAGTTCGGATTTCAACAGACCGTAACTGTGGCCGTAAACGGTGGCGTGTTCCAGAAAATTCCCCGCCTGGACCCGCCTCAGAAAATCTTCTGCGGACAGAAAATAATAGTCCACGCCGTCCTGCTCGTCGCGGCGCGGCGGACGCGTTGTGCAGGTGACGGCACGGACCAGGTTGCGCCGGGCGCGCAGCAACTGCCGGCACAGGGTGGTCTTGCCGCCGCCGGACGGAGCGGAAATCAGAATCAACAACGGCTGGGTTTTGATTGGGCTCATTGCCTGATCAATGTCGGCCCCGCGCCCGGATTACCGGCCGGCAGGAGGAGAATGAAACATGTCCCCGTTGCATTTTTATTCGTTTTTTTGCGGACAGTCCTCAGCGGGCGGAGGGCCTGGTTACTCGACGTTCTGCGCCTGTTCCCGGAATTTTTCCAGCTCGGCTTTCAGCGTTACCACTTCGCGCGCGATGGCGGCGTCGTTGGCCTTGGCGCCGATGGTGTTAATTTCGCGGTTCATTTCCTGGGCCAGAAAATCCAGCGTGCGCCCGACCGGCTCGCGGGATTTACGGCAGTCGTCGAATTGTTGAAAATGGCTTTGCAGACGCGTCAGTTCCTCCGAAATGTCCGAACGATCGGCAAACAGGACAATTTCCTTGAGCAACCGCTCGTCGTCCGGCGCGATGTGTTCCAGGCCGGCGGCCTGGATGCGTTCGAGCAGTTGCCGGCGGTAATTTTCCGCCGTGCGCGGCGCCTGTTTGCGGATTTTTTGAACGGATTGGCGCATGCGGCGGATGCGCGCCGCCAGGTCGCGCTCCAAATGCGCGCCTTCGCGCTCGCGCATGTTCACCAGGGCGTCCAGTGCCTGCGCCAGCGCCTGCTTGACCGCCGGCAGGATTTTTTCCGCGTCGGCCAGTTCCTCGTCGCTTTGAAAAACACCCGGCGCGCGCAACACGTGGTCCAGGGTCACGCCGCCGGCGAGCTTCAATTGTTTGGCCAGCCGGCCCAGTTCCGCGGCGTAGGCTTTGGCCAGCGGTGCGTTGAGATGGGCGCGGGCTGACTGACGGCCTTCGGCAGTGTGGAGAGAAATGCGCGCGGTGATCCGGCCGCGGGCGATGCGGGCGTTGATGGCGTCGCGCACCGGCGCTTCAAGCATTTCCAGTTCGCGCGGCAGGTTGACGGAAATTTCCGCTTGGCGGCGGTTAACCGCGCCCAGTTCCACGGTGATTTTGAAACCGTCCCGGGCACACTCGCCCCGCCCGTAACCGGTCATGGATTTCATGCGGCGGGAATATGCGAAAATCCGCCGCGGCAGGCGAATCAATTTTCACGTGCGCGGATGTTGTGCACCGGGCGGCCGGGTCGTCTGCCACTGCGCCGCTGCCGGCATCCCGGCCGCGAAATGTTACGCGGGCCGCCGCTCATTGGTGCGCGCCGGCCTGCTGTTGCAATTGGCGGAGACAGGCCACAATGTCGCGCAAGTCCTGCGCCGACAACGCTGGATTTCCGCCTTTGGGGGGCATGGGCACGTGCGTGGTGTTCAGCGGATCATTGGCCGCGCGACCCTGGGTGAGGAAATCAACCAGTTGATCATCGCTCAAACCGGCGACGAATTTGCTGGTTTGCAGGTCCTTGCCCAGATGCGGAATGCCCTGGCCTTGCGGCCCGTGGCAGCCGGCGCAGGTGGCGGCAAACAACTGCCGGCCATGTTCGGCCGAAGGCGCTGCCGGCGGCGCGGTTTGTTCCACCGGTGCGGTTTGCTGCGGCGCGGAATCGTCCGAGGCGGTCGGCGACGTCGCGCCGGAGTTCTGGCCGCAACCGGTGAGACCGGCCAACGCCAGTCCGGCGCCCAAAGCGAGCGCCAGAGGCAGGGTTTTTGTTCGTTGTTTGGAGTGAAGGATGGTGAGGTTTCTCATAAGTAAAAATCAATGGGGGTGTTCGCCGTGGCCGGCGGAGGTTGCGACAGGGCTTTGCCGGCTTTCGCTGTTTAATAAGTCGCTCCAGGTGAGCACGGGATGCCGGACGGCCAGGCCGGCAAAACCATGGGGAGTGGCGGTGGCGACAATGCCCGATCCCATCGGCGTTTCGAGAGGTGGGCTTTTGAGGTAGAGCGCTGAAAACGCATTCAGCCAATCCGCTGTGCGAACATCCTTGACCCACGCCGCCACGATTTGCGCGTTCGCATGCTGTCGGCGCCAATGGAGCAGACAACCGATGTCGTCAAAGACGGCGGTTTGAGCGGGTCTGCCGGCCGAGGCGCGCCAGAGGAGCGCCGCCGCGTAATGAGGATCGCCGATGATCATGCCGCAATCGGCGCAGGTGTCGGCGCCGTAATGAATTTCCGGCGGCACTGGCGGTGCCGAATGGGAACAGCCGGTCGCCACGCCGACCAGCGCGAGCGCCGGCAGGAAAATTTTTTGCGCCCACCGCCTCATGGCACCTCCGTCCGTTTCAAAAACCACCCCGCCAGCATCCAGGGCAGGATGATCCAGGCCGCGCAGGTGCCGGCGAAAATTGCCCACAAGGCGTGACCGAAATGTTCAACGGCATAATGTCCGGCCGGCCCCAGCACTTCCAGTGAAGCGTGTGTGCCGGCCAATACAGCGATCTTGAACACTTCCAGGGGATTGACCAGAGCCAGTCCCAACAGCGACCACAATTGCAGTCGGAACAAAATGGCGCTGCCCATCAATCCCAAATCGCCGGCAAAGGCCAGCGCCAGCCAGACGACGATGGCGATGCCCACGGCCGCGGAACTTTTGCGGCTCAAAACCGAGATCAGCAGGCCGACGCTCAACATGGCCACCGTCAAAAGCGCTGCCAGGCCGACCAACGCCAGATAATTTGCCAATCCGGTCGAACCGCCGCGGGCGCGGATGACGACGCCGCTCAAGCCAAAGCCCAACGCCAGTGCCGTGACGAGTGCCAGGGACAGGCCGATGAATTTGCCGGCCAGCACTTCCGTGCGGTTGACCGGCATGGCAAGCAGTTGCGCCAGCGTGCCGCGTTCGCGTTCACCGGCGACGCTGCCGGCGCCGGTTTGCAACGCCATGAGCGGGACGATGAGCATGATGAGATTGACCAGCCCGGCGGCGGTCTGGTTGAACCCGGCAAAGCCGTACTGATCCGCGCCGGCCAGCGAGAGCCAGGAAACGGACATGGCCAGCCCGGCAAACGCGGCGCTGTAAATCAGCAACCAGCGGTTCCGGAGGGCGTCCCGCAATTCTTTGCGCGTCAAAATAAGCAGATTCGTGGCGTTCATAAAATCATTGGCGGTTCACGCGCCCACCGACCTCGACGGCCGGGCGGTGGGATTCCGGAAGGAAACTCGTCGGCACAGCCGTTCCGTCAGAGTGGTGGAGCGTTCCTTCCCAGCCGTAACCTTTCAACACGGCGCGTCTGAAGGCAGCCACGAATTCTTTGGCGTTTTGGCGGCGGATGATTTGCCCTTCTTCCATCACCAGCACCTCGTCGGCCAGCGCCCCGACTTCCTCCAGACGGTGGGTGGCAAACAGCACGGTCAGACCTTTGGTGCGTTGCTGCCTCAACAATGCCAGAAGTGCCGTGCGCGCTTCGGTGTCCAGATTGGAAGTGAATTCGTCCAGCAGCAAAACGGCGGGTCGGCCGAGAAGGGCCGCCGCCAGACCCAGCCGTTGCTTCATGCCGCCGGACAGTTCGGCAACTTTTTGGGTGGCCTGCCATTCCAGACCCACTTCGGCCAGCGCGGCATCCGCTTCGGCGGGCGGAACCCGTTTGATTTGTGCGCAGAAGGCCAGCGTCCGCCGCACGGTCCAGTCGGGATAAAAGCTTAATTCCTGCGGCACGTAACCCAGCAACGCGCGTGCTGACTTGCCTTGGCGGATAACGTCCCGGCCGCCGATCCGAATCGAACCGCTAAAATTCAGCAGACCCAGCAGGCACTTGATGGTGGTGGATTTACCGGCGCCGTTGCCGCCCCAAAAGGCGATGGCTTTTCCACGCGAGACCGAAAAGGTCAGGTCGCGCAACACCTGTCGCCGGCCGAAGGATTTATTCAAGTGGCTCACGACGACCAGCGCCGTCGCGGCGTCGTCCGGAAGGGCGATGGCCGAGGGCGACGGTGCAGCCGTCTGGGACACGTTGGCCGCGTCCCAGGGTGGCGCGGTGTGGCCTTTTTCGCCCTGCTCCAAAACCGGGCGGCTGTTGATTCGACCTTTGCTCCACCACCGTCCTTCCGTTTCCGCCACACTTAAAACCAAGCCGACGCCCGCCAGCAATGCCAGTGACCAGGCCAGCAACGCGCCGGATTTTTGCGCGGGCAAGGGCGCGGCGTGAATGGCCGGCGGCGTCATGAGCGGATAAGGATCGGTGAGCACCACTTCGGGTTGAATCAAAGGAAACGCCTGCGCCGCCAGATCAATGGCTTCCTGCGCCGGGCTGAAACGGAACAGTTGCAGATTGGGAAATTGAGCGGTCAACGAATCGAACAAATCCCGCACGCGGTAAGGGATGGCGCCGATCGCCGGATTGGCGCCGGGATAACCCGGATAATCGCTCCAGTAATTGCCGCGGCCCGCCAGGGAAAATGCGACGTTTTCCAACGAGCCGCCGGCGTCTTTGAGCACCTGCCGGCTGTTGTTCAGGAAGGTGTTTTCAGAAAAGATGTTTCCGCGGTCCGACGGATCAATGGCCAGCCCGGTGCTGTTGTAGGCCACGATGTTTCGCTGAAACAAATTGGTGACCAGCGCCGACGGACTGCTGTTCATCCAGAGGCCGACGGTGTTGTCAAGGATGCGGTTGTCCGCGGCGCGGAGGAGGTCAATGTTTTTGATGCCCAGGCCATAGCCGCTGATGCCGCGGTTGTTCAGACAAACGTTGCCTTCAAATGTCACGCGCCGGGAATACATCAGAAACGCCCCGACAAAATTTTCCGCCAGCCAGTTGTCCGTGATCGTCAGGCCGTCGTCGTACATCAGATGCAGTCCATAACGGTCGTGCGTGAAACGGTTTTGCGCGATAACGTCGTTTTTGGAAAACCAAAGGATGTTGTCCCGGGCGTTTTGCACCTCGTTGCCGGCAAGGAGGCAACGGTCCGAATACCAGAGCCGGATACCGTCGCCGCGAACCGGCAAGGGCAAATCGTAACCTCGAACCTGATTGCCGATGATCCGGCTGTCCGGCGATTGTTTGAGGTAGATGCCGAACAGGACATGGTCCAGCCGGTTGCTTTCGATGCAGGCGCGCGGCGCTTTGACCAGAATGCCGCTGTCTTCAGACGAGAGGTGTTGGCCGGAGTTGCGGATGATGAAACCGCGCAACGTCACGTCCGGCGCTTCGATGCAAACGACCGTTCCTTGGCCGGTCCCTTGGAGGATCGCGCCCGGCTCGGCAATCAGTGTGACCGGTTGGGTGATGGCAAGCGGCCCGGAATAGACCCCGGCGGGAACATGGAGAACCGCCTGAGTCGCGGCGCTCGCCAGCGCCGCCGGCAGATCAAATGCCGTTGTGCCCGCCGGCGCCGGCACGATTCCGATCAGGCACCCAGCGGTTGTCAAGAACAAAATTGCCAGCCGTTTCACGCCGGGCCTCCTTTTGGTGTTTTGGTGGTTTGCCCGTCACGCAGCGGTTGGTAAGCCCGGCGTTGGAGCCAGAGACCGGTAAGGATCAAAATTGAAGCGATCACCGCCAGAATGAGTCCGCTGCACGGCACGGCAACGGATTTGAACTGGCCGATGTGGCCAATGCCCAGGACCCGAGGCACAAAGGGCTTGACCGCCAGGTTCAGAGGCGCGTGCGGGTCCAGGTGCAAACCAAAATCCGCCAGCCAGTATTGCAGATCAGCCAGAAAAACCACCGGATACAGCAGCGCCGGCAACGACAGCCCCGCAGCCAGGGGACTGTGAATTTTCACCGCGGCAATCACCAACAGCACCATCGCGGCGATGAGAAAGAGGCTGAACCGCTTTTCCATCGGTGCCGCCGCCTCCAGCGGTTTCATACCGATGTATTGGTTGAGAATGTCCACCTCCGCCACCTGCCCGCCGACGCGGTTGACGTAGGCGGTGACCGTCAGGCCATGGGGATACTGCGGGGCGAACAAGGTGATTTTCCAATACGGCAGAAACAGCGAGACCACCAACAGCGCCGCAGCCATCGTCAGCGCCGCAGCCGGCAGACGAAAGCGGATCAGGTCAACCCGCTTCAGCTCCGCGGGCGTGCGCGGCCCCATGAGACGACGCAACCGATCATGCTTGTCAAAGGATGAAGTCGAGCCGTTATACGCCCGCTGGAGCGCCGGATGGGAATGGACAGTACTCATAACCGTTTCTTCAACGCTGCGCCGTTTGTGCCTCAGCCGGTTTCACGGTCAGATAGCCGGCCATTTCCAGGTGCAAGGCGGAACAGAATTTGGTGCAGTAAAAGCTGAACACGCCGGCGCGGTCGGCCTGGAAATGAATGGTCTCCGCTTCGCCGGGATTGAGGGTAAGGTTGATGTTGTAAGCCGAAAGCGCGAAACCGTGTGTGGCGTTGGGCGTGCGCTCCAAATTGGTCAGGTGCCAGGTCACATCGTCGCCCTGATTCACTTGAACGATTTCCGGCGTGAAATGGCTGCGGACGATGGTCATGTTCACCGTTACGTGGTTGCCATGGCGCACAATGCCCTCCTGCCCGGGTTGCACGGCTTGTGGATCCACTTTTTGCGTCAGCGGGTCCCAGCCGATTTCGGGATAGACCTGCCAGGGCTTCAATTTGTCGGCGGCGATGATCTGCGCGTAGTGGGTTTCGCCCAGACCCAGCGGCGTGTCTGACAGCAGCTTCATTTCCTTGCCGCGGATGTCAATCAATTGCAGATTTTCCGGATACAGCGGTCCCACGTTGTCAAAGCGGTCAATGGACCATTTATTCAGCGAAACGAGATATTGACCGGTCGGATGTGTCGTGTCGCCACCGATGACTGTCAGATGGCCGGGGTTGTATTGCACCGGCAGTTTCTGAACCAGTGTCCAGGGTTGAACGTCGGGATGCAGTTTCTCGGCCTCGCCGCCCAGCGACCATTTGGCCACGGCGCTGTCCAGAAAGAGGGTGGTGTAGGCAAAACCCTTGTCATCAAATTGAGTGTGCAACGGACCGAGACCGACCGCCACCCGCGCCTCCACGGTGTCTTCCATGGGAAGGACCGGGACTCCGTAAGCATCATGCTCAAATTTGCTGGCGGCAATGGCCTTTTGAATCTTGTCGAAGCTGTACACCGTCACCGCCGGATCCAGTTTGCCGCTGACAACGATGTATTGACCGTCCGGCGAAACGTCCACGCCGTGGGGACTCTTGGTTTCTGGCGTGAAGTAGAGAATGTGATCGGCAATTTCGGTTTTCAGCGGAATAACCGGGAAGCCGTTGATGCGGACAAATTTCCCGGCTTCAAAATCCCTGATCGCCTGGTCGAGGTGAATCAGGTGCAGATAATCCGTGTCGCGGCTGGCGGCGCCGGCCTCAAAGGAAGGATCGCCATTGAGATCATCGCCATGATAACGCGCCACGTTGAACGAATTGCAGAACACCCAGCCGTGGCTGACCTGTTTGCCCGAGATGGCCAGGTCCTGCCAGTACGGCGGCAGTTCCAGGGCAAAAGATTTGTTGGTGTCAATCCGTCCGGCCGCCCGATCGAAACGCCAGAACGTCATCTCACCGCGGTAAGCCTGGTCGTAGTTGGAAATGGAATCGTAATTCCCGCCCAGCGGCGCGGCGTATTGCGCCGTTTCAATGACGTACGTGGTGTTGGGCGTGACAAATGTTGCGCCGTGGTTGTTGTAGAAGAGCGGATTTTTGACAATCTGTTTGGTGGCAAAGTCACGCAAGTCAATTACCGCCACTCGGCCATTTGCCTTGTCGTTGGCAAAGAGATACTGGCCGTCGTACTGACCATCGGTCTCGCTGAAATTGACATGATGTAAATCGCCCCAGCGAATGACTTTTTCCGGTCCCATTGCCGAGGCAGGAATGTTGCCCTCATCCAGCACTTCGTTGCCAATGCCGCCAAACCCCCAGCCGGCCATGGAATCCGGCGTGAAGACCGGAATCTCCGTCAACAACCGCATCGAAGGGATGCCATAGACCAGGATTTGCCCGTTCTGGCCACCCGAAGCGAACATGAGGTAGGGATCGTGCTGACCCGGCGGCACAAACGTCTCCAAGGCGCGGACCACATCGTCCGGCTTGAGATTTCGCTGGGCAATCACCGCGGCGGCCCTGGCCGACTCGCCTTGATAACTGACTTGATTGGCTGCGCGTTTGGAACAGCCCGCCACCAGAGCGGCGCCCACAAGGCTTAGCACGATTCCAGTCTTCAATTCCCTTTTCATAATTGCGTTTTTTCAAACCGTTGTTTGGCCACCCGACCCGGCGTCGGTAACACGGGTGGATATTAGTCCATTGGAAACTCCGGCACTTTGACATAAGTCAAAAATTTAGCGGGTTTCAAACTTGCCGGTCGTCATGGCGTGTTGTCCACTGGAGGGCAAAAAACTATGAATTACCAAATCCTGGTGATTGCGCATGTCACGGGGCTGGCCTTGACGTTCATGGGGCTGGCCGGCGTGTTGGGAATGAAAATGTCCGGCGGCGATGCGCCGAAACAACGCTGGTTGTTCTTCGCCGCACACGGGACGGGATTGATTCTATTGCTGGCCTCCGGTTTGGCCCTCGTGGCTCAATTGGGATTGTTCGGCGCCGGCCATTTCCTTCCCGGCTGGGTACAGGTCAAGCTGGTGATCTGGCTGCTGGCGGGCGGGGCGGTGGCGTTGGCCGCGCGGCTGAGTCGTTACGCGGCGTGGGTGCTGCTGTTTTTCCTGGCCCTGGCCGCGGCCGCCACCTGGCTGGGCGTCGCCAAACCCTTTTGATTTATTCGCCCAAATGACGGCGGAGCAGCGCGTTCAACCGGGCCGGCGAGAGCACCGTCACCATTTTACCCTTGACGGTGACCAGTTTTTGCTCGCGGAATTTGGCCAGGGTGCGTGAGAATGTCTCGCTGACGGTGCCCAGTTCCGCCGCCAACACGCGCTTGGTCGTTTTCAATTCAATGCGCACCGGCGTTTCACTGTGCGGGTTCGGGCAGCGTTTCACCAGCCAGTTGGCCAGGCGGGTCTCGACATCCTTGAGCGTCAAATCCTCAAGTTGCGCAACCAATACGCGCAAGTGGGTGCTCATCGAACCGAGCATCCGCAGCGCCAGCTCCGGCCGGCGTTTGAGCAGGTCAAGCATGCCATCCTTCCGCAGCAACAGCACTTGCGTCGGCTCCAGCGCCCGCGCATCCGCTGGATAACCCTGATCGGATGCCAACGCCACTTCAGCAAACGAATCGCCCGCCCGGAAAATGTGAATCACCTGCTCCTTGCCGGCGGGACTGACGCGATGAACATTCACCGCGCCGCGTTGCACGATGTAAAATCCCACCGCCGGGTCTCCTTCATGAAAGAGGTAATCGTCCTTTTCCAGCGATTTGACCACCGCCACTTCAGCAATGGCTTCCAGGTCCGACAGCGGCAGACCGGAAAACAGCCGGCAACTGCGCAGCGTGTTGACCAGGGCCGCCGTTTTGAATTCCGCCAGCGACATGCCGAGATTGTAAGACGCGTCCTCCCCCATCGCAACGGAATTCGAGCGGAGTAATCCCGATTGTTAAGTTACTCCAAATGCACAATGCCGTGGCGAATGGCGTAAATGGCAGCTTCCGTGCGGTCATGAACACCCAGTTTGGCAAACAAGGACTTCAGCCGAGCCTTGACGGTGTCCTCCGAGATGGAAAGTGACGATGCCATTTCTTTGTTGCTCCGCCCTTTGATCAACAGATGCAGGACTTCGATCTCCAGTTCCGAAAGACTGGGACGCTGGAGCCGGCGGGCAAGCCGGTCGGCAACCTTCGGAGGCAAAATTTGCTGTCCGGCAAACACGGCGCGGATGGAACCGGCCAACTCCTCATTGGGAGTGTCCTTTAGAAGATAAGCCTTGGCACCACTCTGAATCGCCCGGTAAATGTCCTCGTCCGTGTCAAAGGTGGTGAGCACAATGATCCGGGCGTCTGGAAACTCTTTGCGAATGGAGAGGGTGACTTCGACTCCGCCCACATCAGGAAGGCGCAAATCCATCAACACCACATCCGGGCGGTACTGGCGATAGAGACGAATGGCTTCCTGTCCTTCCCCTGCTTCAGCGATCACCTTCAAGTCCGGCTGATTTTCAATCAGGGCCGCCATGCCCTTCCGAAACAGCGGGTGGTCATCTACCAGCATGATCCGAATTGCACTGCTTTCCTTGGTCCTTTCCGCCCAAAGGTGATTGATGGAGTTATTGGTGATCATTTGTGCCATTGCGCAGGTTTTCATCGGCCGGCCAAAGGTACCCATAAATTAACTTGTGTCCCTTGATTGGGGGCTGCATGGATGGTGAGCTTCCCATTCAAAGCACTTGCACGTTCTCGCATTCCTACCAAACCAAATCCCCCCTTGCTGGGAGGCGGATTGTTCGGATCAAACCCTTTGCCATCATCAGACACGGTCAGAGAAAAATCCTTTTCGCCGAAGTGTAGTTTAACATGGATAGCATTGGCCCGCGCATGGTTTACAGCGTTGGCAATGGCTTCCTGACCGATGCGTAAAATGTTTGTTTCAATTATAGCCGCCAGACGCCGTTCCTGACCGGTAACATCCAAATGAGTTTCCCGTAAAATGCCTTCCGATAATTTTTCAAGGATGCTGTTCAGGGCGCCAGACAGACTCCTGGTCTCCAACACTTGCGGGCGCATGTTCCAGATGGAATTGCGGGCTTCTTCCAGACTGTGGCGAACCAGTTCCTCCGCCACATCCAGATGCTGCCGCGCGGGACCGGTTACACCGTTCAGGTGAACTTTCGCCAGTTGCAGTTGAACCGAAGTCGCCGCCAGTCCCTGTGCCAGCGTATCGTGGATTTCCCGCGCCAAACGATTGCGTTCGGCAAGAATGGCGGCGAACTCTGCTTCCGCCATGGTTCGCCGGCGAGCCTGTTCGTTCAAGCGACGCCGGGCCAGCAGGACGGCCCCGCCGGCTACCCCCAGTGATCCTCCCGCAAAAATGCACAGGAGAAACATGAGATGCGTGGCCGTCCACCAGGATGGCGCCTCCAAGACGGCCAAATCAGCCGGCGAACGCAGCAAAATTTGAAATGATTGGGGGTGCCAAATCCCCATCACCGGAGTAGATGTGTTGTAAATCACATCGCAAATACCCACCACGCGCACTAAACTGCCGGGTTGCCACGATGGTAGTCGCCTGGAATTGAAGGGAACGTTCAAGACGGCTTTGAAAACTGTGTTGCTTTGCACTAAATTCAAAACCAAACCATTAAGCACGGGTTGAATTTCTGTTAACCTTGCTTTGATACTTACCAGGTCGTCCTGATAATCATAAGCCGCCAAAGGGTTGGTTAATGCAAAAGGAGCCGGCGAAGGCAACGTCCCAATTTTCCGATAGACCGCATCTTCAAGAATTGGGATTGAGGAACCGTAACCCGGGAAACCCAGCACATCAATCTCATCGCCGGGATGCAATTCATCTGTCTGACGAGTTTGAATGCGCAGTCCGGAAGATTCGTCTCGAATCCACACCAAACCAGGTGCTGAACAGGTAACAACGCCGCGCACATGTACCCGATGACCATAGGGAATCTCGTGTGAGTATTGCAACAGGCTGGCCGAAGAACGGATCGGAGCGGCGTAAGGGTTGCTGGGTGCGAGTTTATCCACCTGAATGGACACCCCATGAGGGACCTGTAACACCGGGCTGATCGCCTGGCGCCGCTGGTTAAACTCATACAGACAGACCGCCTCAATAGTTACCTCTGCATCCACTTGAACGTGAGGGTCTTGAGGCAGCGGAATTCTAACCGGAATAATTCCTCCATCTGCAGACAGCACTACGCGCCATGTATCATTACCGGGCATTGCAGGCCAACATTCCCGAACTACTCCACGAATTTTGATGTATTGAGCATCCAAGGCTCCCGTAATCAGTTGCTGATAGGTAGCCGGACATGGCGGAGGAAGATTGGTCCATCCCACCTTCTTCACCTCGGTGGCGCGGACGCAGGGAGCGAACTGTCCAGCGCTGGTTACGCCTTTAATATCCAATACATCCTTCGGATGATAGGGCGCAAACAGGTTGGTCACCGCAAAAACATAAACCCCACCGCTTTCATCCGCAAGAATCACGGCATGTTCGCGGGGCGCGGATACGTCAACGACCACGCCGTGCAGTTGGACCGGAATGGCCAACGAAGCTTGCGAAGCGCTCAGATCAAGAATTTGCGTTGCATTGGTCAGCAACGCCGCCGGCAAAGCCGGTAATTCAGCCGGAACCGCTGCCAAAGCTTGGTTGCTTGCCAGCCTCAAGCTAATCGCTGCAATCACCGCTAAAAATGTGCGCACAGCCATGATCGCTTCCAGGTGTTGAAAAAAGCAGGGTTTTGGCGAAAACGGCCCTTACAACTCGTTGATTTCCAACGGCCAAATTTTTAGCAAAATCGTTCTTCAACAACCTGCTACGCTAAAATTATTAAACAATCCCGTAAAATATTCAACCCCCGCCATACTACCCGTTTGGGTAATTATTTTTTACCCTTTTGAGATGTGGAAGAAAATTTGCCGCCTGTTAGTATCTGTATGTGTCACCCGTTTTTTGGCAGCGGCGGTGGCCGCACATAAGCAACAAAGTTCAATCGCCAAAGCCGGCGCAGCTTATTTTTCGCCACGCCACGACGATGATGAGAATTCGATAACTAGCGGATTGTTTTGGATGATATGATCAGACGCTTAATTGCGAAGAAAAAACGAATTGCCGGGTTTCGAGCCTTGGTGTCATGGAGGGGCTTTACGCTTATTGAACTCCTGGTGGTCATTGCCATTATCGCCATCTTGGCGGCATTGCTCCTGCCCACTTTGGCCGCGGCCAAGGCCAAGGCCTATCGAACGGTTTGCTTGGGAAACAACAGGCAATTGAGCCTGGCGATTCAAATGTATTGTAACGATAACAATCAATACCTTCCGTGGCCCGATTGGGGAGTGGATCCCAGTCCGCCCAGCCCGCCCGGATGGCTGTTCAGAGATCCTTTGCCTCCAAGTTTTTCAGTGGCGATTTACAATTTGAATCCACAGAAATTCAATCAGACGCGTCTGGATGCCATCAAAGGGGGAGTTTTGTATCAATACGTGCCCAATGTCAATGTATTCAACTGCCCTTATGACAAACCTGGCGACCCAAACACCAGTTGGGGTACCCGCGCCCAGCAACTCAGCAGTTACACCATGAACCCCAGCGGAGCCTTCAAAAATCCGCCCAATGGGGGAAGCTCCGCCACAAACGGCTATCGAACAATGAAGATAACCCAGGTCTGGAGCTCCCAGTGCATCATCATGTGGGAGCAGGACTTCCGTCCTGGTCACGGGGATTGGAACGACGGCAGCAGCTTTCCCTGGACCCAGGGGCTTGGGCTGGCACATGATAAAACCGGCGGTATTGTTGATGCCCTGGATGGCAGCGTGCAATTTATGAAGGTGAACACCTATACCAATCTGGCGGCTCAACCTCCTGCCGGCCAAAAAAACCTGCTTTGGTGGGGGATATATTAAGAGTTTCCATAGGACATTTTCCGATAATACCGGTCAAACTTCGAAGATTCTATGCTATAAATGTTAACAACTCAAAACCAACAACCTTAAAACACGGAGATAAATATGAATGCACCCTCAGTAAATTTAAGTCGGGAAAGTAGTGTGGCCGCATTAACAGGCCTGTTTTTTTTAGCACTGCTCGCTGCGCCGAAAGCGTTTGCGGCCAACGATTATTGGTATCCGCTCAATGCAGGAGGGACGTGGGACACCACCACGGCCAACTGGTCCACGGTCGGCAACAACGCTGGTACCGCTGCCACATGGGTCTCTGGCAGCACGGCAATCTTTAGCACCGCCACCGATGGCGGGGTAGATGCCTACCCAATTACGATCGGTGTTCCCGGACTCACTGCTGCAAACTTAAACTTTATCACTTCCGGCTTCCAGTTAACCAGCACTGCGCCGCAGACACTGACGCTCAGCCTGAACAATAGCACTGGCGGTACCCCAACTGCCGGGAATACCGCCCTTTGGGTCGCGGCAGGCAAAACTGCCTATATTGGGACTAATATAACCCTGGCCCTGACTGCCACAAGCTACGGAACCCGAATCGGTCTCGATAATGGGGCAGTTTTGATAATCGAATCCGGTGGAAAAATTGACAAAACCGCAGGCGCCAACCGCGACCTCGTATTTGGCACAGCTTCTGGCACCACAAGCCTGAAAGTTTATGGCACTATTACTCGGTCTGTCGCTAATGACACCGCTTCGATTTCCTTTGGCAACAATACTGGCAGTATGAACGTAGAGATAATGAATGGTGGAACCATCAGTACCGCAGGCAACGGCAATGCAAATAGTCTAGCGTCCATTGTTGTCGGCCATACTTCCGGCGCTACCGCCGTACTGACCATGGATCCGGGCTGCATAGTAACAGCTTCGGATTCCAACATCAGCGACACCTATGCCGGCATCAAACTTGGTGTCTCCGGAGCTACCGCCACCCTGAACCTCAATGGTGGCACGCTGACGGTGCAAAAAATTTTCACAGCCGGGTCTGCTTCCACACTCCACTTTAATGGCGGCACTTTGAAAGCAAATACTGCTCAGGCTAATTTTATAAGCGGCTTGACAACGGCTGATGTACGCAATGGAGGGGGCACCATAGACAATAGCGGTTTTAACATTACCATCGCGCAGCCCCTGCTACATTCTACCGTTAGCGGCGATAATGCGACAGATGGCGGTTTGGTTTTTGCGGATTCGGCTGGTTCGGCGACAACGACGTTGACAGGAACAAATACTTATACAGGCAATACGATAATTAGTGGAGGTATACTTAGGTTGAGTGGCCAAGGTTCCATAGCAAACACTCGTGACATTAACATTGCTAACGGAGCTGCGTTTGATGTTTCCAGTTTAAACTCAGCATTTCAACTCGGGAGTGCTGAGGTGGTACAAACACTTTCCGGCAGTGGCACCATAAAAGGTAATGTAAATTCTTATGGACCAATTGCATCTTTAATTCAGCCCGGCGGCGCAGAGGCTGTCGGAACGCTGACCTTTGTTAATGGAGCTTCCACCTCGACTCTGGACCTCAGACCTGGCGCCGCTATTACTTTTGATTTAAGCACTAACAGCATTAGTGGCAACGATCTGATCATCGTGCAGGGCAATTTGAAGTTAAGCGGTGCAGATACGATTCACATTAACGCTTTAAGCGGCGCTGCTAATCTGGATTCGCATAATAATTATGTTTTGTTCACTGTCGATGGGACGGTGACGACAACCGGCATACCTTCGCTGGTCTTTGATGGCATTGCGCCAGCAAATGCCGCGTTCTTTGCCATAGGTGTGTTTGGGAACAGCGTATTGCTGTATAATACGAACAACTTGAGCGTTTCGCAAACCACGTTTTCGCCAACCAATACGGTTTATGCCGGCACATTTGTGACGGCAAGAGGGGTAGTCGCAGGCGGAATCGCCCCTTACAGCTATAACTGGCAACGGTCCTCCGACAATTTCGCGACCTTTGCGAATTTGGGGGCAGGAAACGGCGATGGGACACTTTCAATAGATACAACAAGCCAGGGAGGTACAGCTTATTCCTATCGTTTGGTTGTCACAGACAGTTCCAGTCCACCTGTGGCATTCACTAACATGCCGGCTACACTTGTGGTTAATTTAGCGGTTGCCCCTTCGCTTTCTCAAGATACTTTAATAACTCCGGCTACGATTTATGCAAATGTGACAAGCAATGTGATAATGACTGCGACTTTTAACGGAGCACCTCTTTTATATCAATGGCAGTTTTCCGACTTGATGACGTTTACAAATAACATTTCTGGTGCAAATAACGCTAGCTATGTTATTGGCCGTCTTGCGCAATACAACGATGCCGGCTACTATCGGCTGGTCGCTTATAATTCAGCCGGCACAAATTATAGCAGTTTCGCCCAATTAACCGTGCAAACGCCCGTGTTTATCAACGTTGGCAACGTTGGTGTGTCTCCAACGATTTCAATGCTGGGTTCTGGAACATATGACATTGCCCAGTTGGACAGCACGGGAGATTCAAAGTTTCCCAATGGGGGCCTGAATTATTACGACAATAATGGCTCGCCACCCGGCCAAACTTTTACCACGGGCAGCAATCCTGGCGGATATGCCTTGGGTGATTTGTATTATTTGTGTGGTGGCCCGGTTGTGAGCGACGGGAGTCACGGCGCCGGTGTCATCTATACCTTGCGCATTTATTCGCTAACTAATCCGTTTTCAGGCAGCGCAACCTTGATTAGCACCTATACCAACCAGAACGTAGCCCCAGCCATCGCCAATAATGTCTGGGCGCATTGGACCGGGTTGACCAATATCCTGGCACCGAACAGTATTTACGCTTACAGCATACGCGCCAGTTCGGGCTTTATGCACATGGGCAATTCCTACAAAAACCCGGCTCCGTACGCTGGCGGTCAGTTGGCACTGATGCCCGCAGGCAATGGAACGCCGACATATGCGACGGGAGGTTTCTCCGATCCAACTAATTCTTCAGCTACGTTCCTCTTGCCGGTGGTGCCAGCGGGGTATCCTTGGGTGGAAACCGTCAGTCTGACCGTCACCAATGACAGCACGGTGATTGCCGGAACCCAAGTGGGGGCCAGTGTAATCGCGATCGGTGCCAATAACAGCTATTATTGGCAAATTGATGGTGTTACCCAGACGAACTCCGGCGCCGACCCCAGAGTTTTCAATATTGATACTTCGGCACTCAATCCCGGCGCACATTCCATTGTTGTGCTAGCGTCAAACAGTTTCGATGTTTGCACCAGTCCTGCAATGACACTGAACATCGTTCCCGCTATCATTCAGTCCGTGAGTCTCGCGCCTGCCAATTCGCCGACCAATCCAGTCTATGCCGGGACGCTGGTGACGTTGAGCGGCAGCGCCCAGGGAAACAATCTGACCTACTATTGGCAGACGGATGGCGGGAACGGAAACTGGGCAAACATACCGAATTCAAATACGAATTTTCTGGTTTTGGACACCTCGGCCATGTCCCCCGGCACTTATCAATTTGACCTGATGGTTTCAAATGCTTCCGGAACGGTTACCAGCTCACAGCTTACTTTGAATCTGGCGGCAGCCTCCGGTCCAATCAACCTGACCGGCGCAACAGTTAACCCCACGGTCGTAATTGTTGGAAACAGCGCTCAGTTTAATGCCAACTTCGCAGGCAGTCAGCCGATATCATATCAGTGGTTCTTTAACAATGGGGTCGGCGCCGTACCCATTCCGGGAGCAACCAATACCTCTTATACCCTAACCGGAGCTCAAATCACCAACCAGGGAACTTATTATCTGACGGCTTACAATAATCCGCCGGGGCTGGGTGCGCAGCAAGCCAACAGTTTGCCAGCTTTTTTGTACGTGGTAACTGCGCCACAAACCAACACGACGATGGCGGGGATATCCGATGGAGGAACAACACCGTATGTCGGAACGTACGACATTTCACAACTGGCGGATTCTCAGGTAGCGCCGCCGCAACTTAATTACTATGTGGATAACACCAGCCCGCCCGGGCAGATTTTTACTACGGGAAGCACGCCTCCCCCCGGCCTGACCGCTTTTCCGCTTAACTATGTCTATTTCAAACAGGATGTGACAGGCGGTGGCAGTGGCAATGCCACAGCGCAAACTTATACACTGCGCGTTTATCAAATGCTCGATGCCACCAATGGGCAATTGTTGACAAGCTATGTCACCACCAATGCACTCGCATTTCCCGCCGGCGATTGGGTTCGTATTGATGGCTTGACGAACATGCTGCAACCCAATTCGACCTACGCCATTTCTTTGGCGAGGAACACCAGCGGTTATTGGAGAATGGCCTGCACGGTTTACGCTTCGCCGGGTCCAAATGGTCAAGCGTGCCTGACGCCGGTTCGGGGAGGGGCGATGCAACTAAGCAGCCCGGATCCAACATTTGGATATTATTACGACGCCGCCTATGTTGTTGGATTAACGCCATCCGGCGCGCCGACGGAGTTGACGCCCATGACCATTGTGCCATCTTCCGCGTATGTTGGGCAAGGCCCCGTGGTAAT
>DASRCU010000033.1:0-2008 GCA_035652955.1 Verrucomicrobiia bacterium
GCGACACCAACCTGTTCCGATGGGATGCCGCCCGGCAGAATCTGGAGGTCACGTGGGATTCCTCCTCCCCCAACAGTTATTTTTACAAACCGCTCGGCACGGTGCTGGCCCGGGACGATGATTTTCAAGTGGAATTTGACTTGACACTGACCGACGCCACGGCCGTCGGCTATATGGAATTGGCCGTCGGTCTTTTGAATTTTGCCCAGGCGACCAACGCGGCGTTCTCCCGCCCGGCGGGCAACACGCCCAATCTCTTTGAATTCGATTATTTCCCCGGCGGGCCGGAGAGTTACGGGCCTTCCCTTGACGTTTCCCTGGCGGACGATACGGTGAGCGCCACCAACGAAAGTGATTTTTATTTTGCTTATGACACCAACGCGTTGCTAAACGGCGTAACCTATCACGTCATCCTCACCCACACCAACGGCCAGGCCGGCATCGCCGGCGAAATCCTGACCAACGGCCAGATTTTCACGACCTTTCCCAATGTCTATGCCGGCCCCATCAGCGATTTCCGCCTCGACACCCTGTCCATCAGCAGTTACTCCACCAACGGCGATCCGTACGGCGATTCCATCCTGGCGCACGGCGTGGTGGACAACATCACCGTGACTTTGCCGCCGCCGCCGATCCGGAATTTTTCCGGTGTTTGGTCCAATGGTTTCTGGCAGGCGCAATGGATCAGCCGCAGCAACTGGCTCTACACGCTGCAACGCGCGACCGATTTGGGAGGTTGGACGGATGTTTCTGCGCCGGTGCCCGGCAACGCCACGAATCTGTTTGTAACCGACACCAATCCCCCGCCGGGCCACGCGTTTTACCGCGTGAAGGCCGAACGGCCATGAAGGAGAAAATCGTTTTTTGTTGGAGTGGTGGCAAGGATTCAGCGCTGGCGCTGAACCGTCTGCGGCGCGACGAGCGCTATGAGGTGGTCGGCCTGCTGACGACCTGCAACGAACATTTCCAGCGCGTCTCCATGCACGGCGTGCGGCTGGAATTGCTCGAGGCGCAGGCCGAATCCCTGGGCCTGCCGCTGGAAAAAATTTTCCTCAGCCACCGCAGCTCCAACGAGGAGTATCAACAAAAAATGTCCGCCAGCCTGCTGGCGCACAAGGCCCGCGGCGTCACGGCTTGCGCCTTTGGCGATATTTTTCTGGAAGACCTGAAACGCTGGCGCGAGGAGAACCTGGCCCGCATCGGCCTGCACGGCGTTTATCCGATCTGGAAAAACGACTCGCGCGAGCTGCTCCGCGAATTTTTTGCGCTCGGTTTCGGCTCGGTCATCTGCTGCGTAAACGACGCCTGCCTCGACGAAACACATGTGGGGCGGAATCTGGACGAGGCGTTTCTTGGCGCCCTGCCGCCACAGGTGGACCCGTGCGGCGAGAACGGTGAATTTCATTCCTTCGCTTTCGCCGGACCGATCTTCCGCCGGCCGGTCCGATTCCGGCTCGGCCCGAAAGTTTATCGTCCGATCGAGACGATGCATCCGGCGGGGAGCGCCTCGCCGCCCGTCTGCCCACCCGCCGGGGCGCGAGTGACGAGAGGTTTTTGGTTTTGCGATCTGGTGCCGGAGTAAATTCCGATGAACGCTCCCCGCATCGTTTCCTTCCTGCCGGCGGCAACGGAGATGGTTTTCGCCCTGGGCCTGGGCGAGAATCTCGTGGGCGTCTCGCACGAATGCGATTTTCCGCCGGCGGCGAAACGTCTGCCCGTCGTCGTTCGCCCCGCGCTGCCGCTGGAAAAAATGTCGCTGCGCCAGATTGACCGGGCGGTTTCCACGCGGTTGCGCCGCGGCCGGCCGCTTTACACCGTGGAGGAACGGCTGCTCCGCCGCTTGAGGCCGGATCTGATTCTCACGCAAAATCTCTGCCAGGTCTGTGCGCCCTCCGGCAATGAACTGGCGGCCGCCGTTCAGTCGCTCCAGCCCCGACCGGAAATCCTCTGGATGACGCCGCATTCGCTCGAAGACATTTTCACCAACCTGCGCGATTTGGGGAACGCC
>DASRCU010000034.1:0-4600 GCA_035652955.1 Verrucomicrobiia bacterium
GACGAACGGGCGCGACCGGCGAAAATAATTTTTCCCCGAATCGGTCACCATTCTTGAGTCTTCCTGAACACGGCGAAGAAACGCCTCGGTCACAGGCAGTTTTCCCGGCTGAAAAAAATCACCGACGACGGGCGCAAAGACGAAAACATCAAATTTGCGCTGGGAATAAGCCGCGGCGATGTCGTTGCTGGTGGCGGTGCGATAGACCGACCAGACTGACTCCATATCGGCCGCTTGCTCAGCCGAACCGGGCAGCGGCGGCGGCGCAAGCAGCGCAGCCGGGGAAACGGAATCCGGCTCAAGATAATGCCACGTCCGAGTGACGGACGCGGACGAAGCGGTCGCCGGGTCATCGGCAGCCACGGGGGTTGTCAGAAACAACAGAGCGGCCAGTATTGCCGGGAAGGTTTCAAACAGGGGACGCAGGTTGTTTTTCATAAAGCCAAGTCGATGGCGACGCCAAGCGCTGCGGCGCCAAGCCAGTTGAAAAAAGAGAGAGGAATGGGTCATGTTGTCAAACAGTAAAAAGCTGTTGAGCGAATGACTTCGCTTCAATTGATCACTGGATTGCCTTGGCAATCCCAGTTGATATCCGGCCGGCCCGGATCATGGCCGGCGGGAACGGGATGACCCGCTGTCGGGCCGCTGGGCACGGTGCCGGCGCCGTCGGCAACGACGTAGTTGTATTTGAAATAAGCCGCGTGTCCGTCGCTGAAGGTGATATTGCCACCCTGGTCGTGCCGCGAGGAAAACCGGGTGGTGTAACCGTGTGGCGTCGCCAGCTTAATCTGATTGTCGGCGGTGCCGTAATACGGTGTTTCGCGGGAGCGATTGCGCACGTCGGAAAAGAGGACGAACGCCGACGGATGCACGACCATGCTGCTGCGCAGGCAGGTGACGTTGCCGCTGATGTTCAGGTTGGCGACGGCCTTGGAATTCATGGCGTAGTTGAACAGCGGGCGCACGCCGGGGATCATGTTGTATTTGTCCATGCCTGCCTGCTTGTCCACGGCGTCAATGCCCTGTGAATAGGCGGTCGGACAGGTGTAAATGGATTTGGAACCGTAAAAGCCCGTGGGGTTGAAAGCCCAGGCGAACATCGGTTTGTTGCCCACATAAGCGGGCAGCGCGTTGAACCAGACATCGTCGCCCTGCCCCAGGTTGTGATAGGTGGGGATGGAGAGCCAGGTCGGATTGTCTTGGTCAACTGCGGAGGCGTAGTCCTGGTAGCGCGGCACAGGAAACGTGTCGCGGGAATCCTGCATATACATCGTGTCCGCCAGTCCCCATTGTTTCAGGTTGTTCAGACAGACGGCCTGCCGGGCGCGGGCCTTGGCCCGGGCCAGGGCGGACAGCAGCACGGCCGCCAGAATAGCAATAATGGCAATGACCACCAAAAGTTCGATCAAAGTGAACCCGCCGGCGCGGCGCGCAGATGGAACCTCAGTCAACAGTCGTTTCATGCCGGCCATGATGGCATCCGCTTCTGACAAATGAGTGGCGCAGTCGTTACGTTGTGGTGACAAGATAGACTGCCGGTTTCGACTGATCCGCTGGCGTGGCCGGTTTCACACGATTGTAACCGGACAGTCGTTATTTTGTCAGTTGGTCATGGAAGGATAGGCGTGCTTAAGCAGCGCAGTTCGAACCATTCACATCAAAACACGACAATGAAAATAAAAACGCTCGCAAGCCTCTCTCTTTTGTTGGCGGCTTCGCCAGGCTTCAGCCGCGCGCAAACAATTATCGGTGCCTGGAATTTCGACAATGTCCCGATCGGGATCAACGCCAGTCCCTCCCCCTCCACGGGCCTGGGCACGGCTGACGCGCTGGGCATGAGCAACAACTACAACCACACCAACAGCCTCAGCAACCCCGACGTCCTGAGTCTGCCCGGCAGTTCCACCGGCGGACCGAACGCGTGGCGGATTCGCGGTGACAGCACCATTGCCGGCAGTCATGGCAACGGCTGGTCCACTCAGGCGCCGATTGGCAGCCAGGGAGCCAGGTTTGCCGGTAGCACCTTCGGTTACTACCAGATTCAATTGGCCTTTGATGTCTATGCCACGCCGGACGCCGAAGCGCGCCTGGCGGTGCAATACACCACCGACGGCAGCAACTGGAACACGGCGGCCATCACGTCACCGGGCACTGCGGCGGCGGTCATCCACAACACCACAGACACCAACACGGTGTTCGGCGATTATGTAGTGCTCAACGCAGGTTGGAACAATCAAATCACGGTGAATCTCTCCAGCGCCGCCGGCGTGGCCAACAACCCCTTGTTCGCCGTTCGCCTGGTCAACGCCGCCACCGGCCCCAGTTGCGTGGACACCACCGGCGCGTCCTACAACAATCTTTCGGGCAGTTGGAGCTTTGACAACGTGACGCTGCGCGGCACTGCCATTGACAACGTCGCTGCGTGGAGCTTTGACAGCCTGGGCGCTGTTGCAGCCCCGTATAACAATCCGCCCGCCACCCTGGGCTATGGCAGCGCCAGCGTGCTGGGCATGAACAACTCCTACAACAAAACTTTTAGCACCAATTTCGCGGACGTCCTCTCATCTCCGGGCGCCTCCACAGGCGACAACTCTTACGCCTGGCGCATTCGCGGCGCGCCCGGCAACGGCTGGTCCACGCAGGCACCGATTGGCACGCAGGGCGCCGAGTTCGACGCCAGCACGGCGGGTTATTCGAACATTGTCTGCACGTTTGACATTTATTTCACCTCGCAGGCCGAGGCCAAAATGTGTGTGCTCTACACCACCAACGGCTGGGCCACTGCGAGCGTGGTTCCCAACTTGTCCTACGGTTACAATCCCGCCTATATTTTCACTAACACCACCAGCGCCAACACCGTCCAGGGCGTTTATTTCTACCAGACCTACGGCCAGGGCTGGTTTAACAATCTCAACGTGAATTTCACGGGTGTGCCCGGAGTGGACAACAACCCGCAGTTTGGCATTCGCATTGCCAATGCTGCCACGGGCAGCGATTGCGTGAACTTCATGGGCGGTCTTTATAACAACAATTCCGGCAATTGGCGGTTCGACAACGTGGCGATCGGCGGCACTGCTGGCAACCAGCCGCCGGTGGTGAATTTTGATCCCGCGGCCACGGTGGACAGACCGTTCACCAACACGTTCACGGACATGCCGGCCTGGCGCACCAACATTGTGGCGATTTACGTCAACGGCGCGCGCCTGACCAGTGCGGCTTACACCATCAGCCCCGGAGCAATTGTCTTTGCACCGGCTCAATCCTCTTTACTGCAGTCCAGCGGTCTGAAGAACTTCACCATTCTGGCCAGCGGCTTTGGCACGGCCCGATATACCCAGCCGCTGGCCCCCGGCGTGGCCACGGCCCTGACCTTTGCCACGCCTGCGGCTGGCCCCACGGCCAGCGGCGGCACCCTGACCGCCAATCCGGTTCTGCTGGTGGCTGATCAATACGGCAACGGCACCACCAATCCCTACGCCAATGTGACCGTCACTGCCACCGCCGGCGGCGCTGACGGTTGGACGCTCGGCGGCGATACCACGCAGGTTTCGGTGGAAGGCCGGATCGCTTTTACCAATTTGACCGCGACTGTGAACGGCTTCACTGCCGTTTCCAATGCGGTCATCAGCTTCATGGTGAACGGTTACCCGCCGGTGACGGTCACCAATTCCGCCGCGTTCAACATCGGCCCGCCACCGGTGCCGTTCACCCCCGGCAATTTGGCGGTGCTTCAGGCGGACACGAGGGGAAATAACACCACTTTCAGTATCATTGAGATCAGCCCCGCGCAAGCCGACCAGACCCAACCGCTCAATGTGGTTCCCGTCAGTGCCACCGGCACGAACGGCCTGCGACTGTCAGTTTCCGGCAGCACCGGCCGGCTGTCGCTCAGTGACGACGGTACGCTGCTTGGCTTTGCGGCCTTTGTGGACAACAGCGCGGCCACGCCGGATGAGACCCTCAACCTCAACCGGGCGGCGGTCAGTATGAACTGGTCCAATCAAGTGGTCATTGGCATGACCTACACCTCAGTCTCCTTCGGCGGCAGCCAGGCGCGCGCGGCGTGTGTGTTACCGGGCAACAGCGCGTGGATCGCCGATGACAAGGGGGGTTTGTATGAAGGGTTCTTCGGCGGCCCCACCGTCCCTCAGCCGAACCTGAACGCCTACAACAATGTGGCTGTGAAAACCTTTGGTGGCACGCCCTACGTCGAAACGCAAAAGGCCGTGAACGGCCTGAACATTCCCGTTGTTTACGCGCTGGGCTTGGATCCCGACACGGGCCTTTACGACGTGACCTTTGCCAACAACCTGGTCACGGATCCCAACGCCTCGGACTTCTACCTGGTCTCCACCAACGGCGGCGCCACGTATGATGTGCTGTATATCGCCGATCAAATCAGTGGTTCGCAGGGCATCATCAAAAAATATTCGCTGGTGGCCGGCAACTGGCAGGCCAGCGGTTCCTGGACCAATACCACCGGCATTGACGGCCTGTTTGCCACGCCCGACGGCAATGGCGGGGTGGCATTGTTTTACACCACCGGCGGTGGTGGCACCGCCAACAACAGTGTCGTGCGCGTGACGGATGCCGCCGGGTG
>DASRCU010000035.1:0-24086 GCA_035652955.1 Verrucomicrobiia bacterium
CATCAACTGCACCATCAACGGCGCGGACAACGGCCTGCGCATCAAGTCGGACAACGACCGCGGCGGCCTGGTGCAGAACATCGCCTATCTCAACATCGGCATGACCAACGTGCATTTCCCGATTCAGCTTTACGCTTATTACAACGAATTCGGCACGCCGGGCAGCATTACTCCGGCAGTGGCGGCGGCCCAACCGGTCGCTCCCGTCACCGGCACCACCCCGATCTATCGGAACATCCTTTACAGCAACATCACTGCCACCTCCGTGAGCGGTTATCCCGTGGGCATCATTTGGGCGCGCACGGAAATGCCGGCGACGAACATTGTCTTTGATCGGGTGCGTCTGACCGGCGATGAAAGTTTCGATCTTTACAACGTGAGCGGCGCGCAGTTTGTGGACTGTAATTTTACAGTCAATGCGCTGTCGAATACGTTTTTGTTGTTTGACGCGCAGGTGACGCTTTCCAACCGCGCGCCAGCCGGCACGCTGTTCACCTTCGACGGCCTGACAACGAATGATTACGGCAATTCCCTGGCTTTTTACAACGCCCGCGGCGCGCTGCAAAACACCAACGCGCTGGACCGCGGTCCGCTGACGCTGTCCGCCGGCACGTTCACCGTTAGCAACAACCTGACGCTGTTTCCGAACAGCGCGGTGAATTTCATCCTGGGCACTAACCCCGCCATGCTGGCCGTTACGGGCAACCTCACGCTCGGAGGCACCAATAATATTTTCGCCGGGGCGGGGTTTGCCAACGGAACGTACACCCTGATGACCTGCGGCGGGACCTTGAGCGGCAGTCCGCCGGCGCTCGGTCTGGTCCCGGCCGGTTACAACTATTTTTTCGACACCAACATTGCCGGGCAGGTGAAGCTGGTGATTGCGCCGCCGGCGCCGGACACACCGGCGAATCTCCGCGCGACGCCGACCAATTTATTGATCCGCTTGAACTGGTCGGCGGCTGCGCAGGCGACCGGTTACCTTCTTAAGCGTTCCACCAACGGCGGCGGGCTTTATGCGGTGATTGCCCGGCTGGCGGCAACCAATTATGCCGATGCCGATGTGTGGCCCGGCACAACGTATTATTACACCGTCTCGGCAACCAATACCGCCGGGGCAAGCGCCGACTCGGCCCCGGTGAGCGCCGCGCCACTGCCTTCGGACGTTCCGACGAACCTGATGTTCAATCTGAGCGGGACGAATCTGCAGCTTGCCTGGCCGCCGGATCATCGCGGCTGGCAGTTGCAGATCCAGACGAACGACTTGCGGCGCGGCCTGGGGACCAACTGGGTGACCGCGCCGGATTCAACAAACTCCACACAATTCAACCTGCCACTGAACCCGACCAACGGCTCGGTGTTTTTGCGGCTGATTTACCCTTGACTTTGATGTCTCCCGCCTTGTCCGTCTCCTCGTGGCCGGTGAACATTGCCCGGCGCCGGCTGAAAAAAGTCAATGGCGCCTCCGGACGCCGAAAACTTTTTGTCGCCCTTTTCGCGGCAGTCATCGGCGTCGCCACCTTGCGCGCGCAAACCAATCCGCCAACCGAATGGATTGATCCCGACACCGGCCACCGCGTGGTGCAATTGTCGCGTGAACCGGGCAGCGAGAGCCTTTATTTTAATCTGAATCCCTTCACGCCGGACGGGAAGCGGATGGTGTTCACCTCGCCGACGGGCATTGCGATGGTGGACTTGGAAACGCGGCGGATTGAAAAGATTGTTTCCGGCCGGAGCCTGCGGGTGATCATGGTGGGGCGCAAAACGGGCACCGTTTATTACCTCAAACCGCAAATCGCCGGAGGCAAAACCAATCGCCTGGTCTGCGCCGTCAACCCGGTCACCGGCATCACGCATGAAATTCTCGAACTGTCGCGCGGCCAGGCGGTCGCCACGGTGAACGCCGATGAAACATTATTGGCCGGCACCATCACCTGGCACAGCGATTGGACGAATAATTTTTTTGAGAACGAGACCAACGTCGAGGACGACATCCGGAGCGCCGACGCCTACCGCGCCCGGAAAGGCGGCCTGATGCGCGAGCGGTTGGCCAGGCACTATCCCATGGCCCTGTTCACCTACAACCTGCGCACCGGAAAAATCAAAATTTTCAACCGCGGCACCGACTGGCTCAATCACCTGCTTTTCTCGCCCACCGACCCGCATTTGCTGATGTTCTGTCACGAAGGACCGTGGCAAAAAGTGGATCGCATCTGGACGATCCGCACCGACGGAACGCATTTGACGCTGATTCACCGGCGCACCATGGCCATGGAAATTGCCGGGCACGAATTCTGGAGCGCCGACGGCAGCACCATTTGGTATGACCTCCAGACGCCGCGCGGCGAGGATTTCTGGGTGGCCGGCTGCAACGTGCACACCGGCGCGCGGACGTGGTATCACCTCGCGCGCAACGAATGGTCGGTGCATTACAACGTCTCGCCGGACGGAACCCTCTTTTGCGGCGACGGCGGCGACGAGCGGATGGTGGCGCACGCCTCGGACGGCAAATGGCTTTACCTGTTCCGGCCGGAATTGCTCCCCAACGACACCGGGCCGGACATTCTGGAGAAACATCTGATTCAGCCCGGCGTATTCCATGCCGAAAAACTGGTCAACCTGCGCCGACACGACTACGCGCTGGAGCCGAACGCGATGTTTTCGCCGGACATGAAATGGATCATCTTCCGCAGCAACCTGAGCGGCGCCAATCAGATTTACGCCGTCGAACTTCAGCCGGGGGGCTGATCACTCCGCGGGGGCGGAGCGCGAAGGTTTTGCGTCCGGCACCGCCATTCCCACGCAAAAAACCTGGCCGCGCTCCGCATCGTTCCCCACCTCCCATCGTCCCCGCCGTCGTCATCGAAATCATTCGTCTCGCAGACGAAGGCGGGGACGCGAATTGGGAGCCGTTCATCCTCTGGCGTTTTCATGCCGGCGCCAGTTCGCGGGTTTGATCGTAAATGCGCTGTTGCCGCCGGGCGTGCCGGATGGCTGCGGCGGTTTTTTCCTCGAACAGCGTTGGAAACACCAGCAAGGGATAAAACGTCACCCACGCCAGGGCCGCGGCCTCGTTGGCCGCGCGCCGCACCGGGGCGGTCAGCTCCGGCGGCGTTTCCGCCAGCCGCTCGGCCAGCAACCGGTGTTTGAGCCGTTCAAATTCGTCCTCCAGCGTGGCGCGGAAGGGCACCGTGGCGATCGGGTGCACCTCAAACCGCGTTTCCGGTCTGAATTCAGCCGGGATTCGAGTGGTGTGTCGGTTCATGTTTTTCCTTTCCTTTCAGTTTGCGTTAAATAAAAAACCCGCGATTGGCGGGCAATCGCGGGTGGTGTGAAAGTATCGGTTGAATGAATCAGCATTCCATCCCACGATTGCCCCAAAGACGGGAGCTGCTCTGGCAAATGGCCATCCAGCCACCCGCCGGCACGTGCTTCATCAGTTTGACAAACGTGGTCGTCATTGCTTCAACCGCCTATATAAAACTCCATTTCGCGACCTTTGTCAAATTTTTATTTCAGCTTTTATTTCAGTCGGTCAAAGGCTAAAAGCGCGGGCGAAACCGGCCGCACAAATTTCCCGCGGCAATTAAGAGAGCGTTGCCGGGACGACGGCATAGTCTGAGCGGGCGGCATTTTTTGTTTTGCAATGGCGCGGCCATCCTTATGCTCATGCCTGTGCAGACCGTACCCGTTCAGCTTGGCAACCGCAGTTATTCCATCCGAATTGCGCCGGGCCTGCTGGGGCGGATTGGCGGCGAATGCGCCCGCCTTCAGCTGGGTCAACGATGCGCCATCATCACGGATACCAACGTGGGGCGGCGTTTTGCCAAACCCGTTTTCAATGCGCTGGCCCAGGCCGGATTTTGTCCGGCGCTGATTGTGGTGCCGGCCGGCGAAACGACCAAAAATTTGCGGACGGTTCAAAATTGTTGCGACCAACTGGCCGCGCATCGGCTCGAACGCCACTCCTTTATCGTGGCCCTGGGCGGCGGCGTGGTCGGCGACCTGGCCGGATTTGTCGCGGCCACCTATCTGCGGGGCATCCCGTTGATCCAGGTGCCCACCACCCTGCTGGCGCAGGTGGACAGCTCCGTCGGCGGCAAAACCGGCGTCAATTTGCGCGCCGGCAAAAATCTCGTCGGCGCCTTTTATCAGCCGCGTCTGGTGCTGTGCGATTTGGATACGTTGCAGACGCTGCCGGAACGCGAATTTCGCGCCGGCCTGGCTGAAGTGATTAAATACGGCATCATTCGCGATGCAAAATTGTTCGCTCGAATTGAGCGGACGCTGCCGGCCATTTTGGAGCGCGATCAAACCGTCCTCGCGCCGGTCATTGCGCGCTGCTGCGAAATCAAGGCCGAGATCGTCGGCCAGGATGAAACTGAAGGCGGCCTGCGCGCCATTTTGAATTTCGGGCACACCATCGGCCACGCGCTGGAAAACAGCGCCGGGTACGGAAAATTTTTGCATGGCGAGGCCATCGCCGTCGGGCAGGTGGCCGCCGCCCGCCTGTCTCAAGCGGTGCTGGGTTTGCCGGCGCGCGAGGTGGAGCGGATTGAACGGCTGCTGGCCCGCGCCGGATTGCCGACGCAAATTCGCTTGACCGTTGCCCGGCGGCGAAAGCTCTTCGCCGCCATGCGTCTGGACAAAAAAGTCCGCGACGGCGAAATTCAATTCGTGCTCGCCCCCAGAATCGGCCGAGCCGTTTGGGGCCAGCGCGTGCCGGAAACGGTGATTGACCAGGTTTTGGCCGCCTCTTCGCGCCCGCCCGCCCCGAGGCCGGGAAAACCGGCGTGAAGAAGCAATGGAAAATCCGTGTGTCCCGGTCGCCTTCGTGCTTAAATTCTGGAGATGATTCTGGTATTGGATAACTACGATTCCTTCACCTACAACCTCGTGCAATACCTCGGCGAATTGGGCGCGGAGCTGACGGTGAAGCGGAATGATGAAATCACCCTCGACGCCATTCGCGCGTTGAAGCCGGAGCGGATTTTGATTTCGCCTGGTCCGTGCTCGCCCCGCGAGGCCGGCTTGTCCAACGAAGTAATTCGCACGTTCGCCAACGAGGGCGTCCCCATTTTCGGCGTGTGCCTGGGCCACCAGTGCATCGGCCACACCTACGGCGCCGAGGTCGTCGTGAATTACCGGATGATGCACGGCAAAACCTCGCCCATCCGCCATAACGGGAAAGAATTGTTTGAAGCAATGCCGAATCCGTTTCTGGCCACGCGCTACCATTCGCTGGTCATCAAACGCGAGACGTTGCCCGATTGCCTTGAAATCACTGCCGAAAGTGATGAAGGCGAAATCATGGGCCTCCGGCACAAGACGCTGCCGGTCTGGGGCGTGCAGTTTCATCCCGAAAGCATCCTCACCGAGAATGGCCGGCAGATTCTGCGGAATTTTCTCAAATTGAAATAGCCGCCCCGCGCGCTATAATGCTTTGTTCATGCAGATCTTTTTACTCAAATCGAAGATTCATCGCGCCGCGGTGACTGATGGGCACCTCGATTATGAGGGCAGTCTGACGATTGACGCCGATTTAATGAAGGCCGCCGGGTTGCGCCCCTATGAGCGTATCCTGTGCAGCAACATGGCTAACGGCAACCGGTTTGAAACCTACGTCATCCCCGGCAAACCCGGCACCGGTGAAATTATTCTCAACGGCGCCGCCGCGCACCTCGGCAAAAAAGGGGACCTGCTGACCATCATGAGCTTTGCCGCATTCACCCCGCGGGAGGCGGTGCGCTGGAAACCGCGCACCATTGTACTCGGCGCGGGCAACAAAATCATCCGTCGCAGTGCTCCGCTATCCGCCGCCCGAGACGCGTCGTAGGGCGGTCACGCCTCCTTGAGCCGGCGAATAAAAAACGCGCCGCGGCGTTGCGGCGCGTTTTCTGCTGCAGAAAACGGATCTGTTCTGCTTAAAAATTCTTTGCCACGGCGTTCCAATCCACCACATTCCAGACCGCTTTGAGATAATCGCCGCGTTTGTTTTGATATTTCAGGTAATAGGCGTGTTCCCAGACGTCCACGCCAAAAACCGGCTTGCCTTCGCAGCCGGCGATGGCCTTGCCCATGAGCGGATTATCCTGATTGGCCGTCGAGACGATTTCCAATTTGCCATTGTGGGCAACCAGCCACGCCCAGCCGCTGCCGAAACGGGCCAGCCCCGCCGCCTCGAATTTCTCCTTGAAGGCTTCAAAGCTGCCGAAGGTGCTTTGGATGGCCTCGGCGAGCTTGCCGGTGGGAGCGCCGCCGCCCCGGGGTGAAAGAATTTTCCAAAAAAACGAATGGTTCCAGTGCCCGCCACCATTGTTACGCACGGCGGTGCGGATGTTTTCCGGTACGGAGGCCAGGTCGCGCATCAACTCATCAATCGTCTTTTTCTCCAGCGCGGCGTTGCCGGCGATGGCCTTGTTGAGATTGTCTACGTAAGCCTTGTGATGCCGGCCGTGATGGATTTCCATCGTCAACGCGTCAATGTGCGGTTCCAGCGCGTCCTTCGGGTAGGGCAGAGGAGGTAATTCGTGTGCCATAGTTTTTCCTTTCGTTTGGTTTGTTAATTTGTTGCAGCAAATTGCAACAGCTTCGGTTCAAAAGCAAGCCCGCACCACGCCGCCGTCCACGCGCAGGGCCGCGCCGTTGGTGGCTGAAGACAGGGGGCTGCAGAGATAAACAACCAGATGCGCCACTTCATCCGGTGTGGCAAATCGTTTCAACAGGGAAGTGGGGCGAACGCTCCGGAAAAATTCTTTTTCGAATTCGGCAAACGGTTTGCCCCCGCTCAACTGTTTCACAAATTCATCCACCCCGTCCGAACGCGTCGGGCCGGGCAGGACAGCGTTGACGGTTACGCCGGTGCCGGCGCAGGTCTCGGCAATGCCGCGAGCGACGGCCAGTTGTGCGGTCTTAGTCATCCCGTAATGGATCATTTCGGCGGGAATCTGAATGCCGCTTTCACTGCTGATGAACACGATGCGCCCCCAGTTTTGCGCCTTCATGCCCGGCAGATAGAGGCGGCTCAACCGCACGCCGCTCAGGACATTCACCTCAAAAAACCGGCGCCATTCGTCGTCGGCAATCTGCTCGAACGGTTTCGGCGCAAAGATGCCGAGGTTGTTGACCAGGATGTCCACCGCAGGAAATTGCCGCACCAGTTTTTCCGCCACGGCAGCGTCGGACAAATCGCCGGCAAAACCATTCACGTCCGCGCCGGGAAAATCGCGGCGGATTCCAGCCAGCGCCTCGTTTACCGATTTTTCAAAACGGCCGGTGACAATCACGGCAGCGCCTTCGCGTGCCAGCCCGCAGGCAATGGCCCGGCCGATGCCTTTGGTGGACCCGGTCACCAGCGCTCGTTTCCCTTTGAGTTGCAAATCCATCGTGCGTCCAATCTTGCACAGCCCGGCGGGATGTCAATCCGGTTGCCGCCAAGTCGCGTGGTCCGCAAAACCTCCATCCGCCCGCCCGGACTTTTGGAGTGGACGAAGGCGGTAGCGAGATGTTTGATTTGAACCCGCTGGCCGTTTCAGATTTTTGGCCTTGCCGATGAAGCTCATGAATATTGAATCAGAACCGACTACCGCCATCGCGAACTCCGGTGCGGGTTCCACATGGCCGGGGAAATGGATTTTTCTGGCGCTGGCGGCTTATTTCGCGCTGCTCGCGTTGCTGCGCGGCGTCAGTTCGGAAACCGCGGGTATAGACGATGTGGACCAGGTTCTGCGCGCCCAAATCTGGAGTTGGGGTTATGGCCCGCAACCCCCGCTTTACACGTGGCTGACCAAAATCTTTCTCGATCTTTTTGGCAGCAACATTTTCTCGCTGGCCTTGCTCAAGGAATTGCAGGTCTTCGCCATTTACGTGTTCGTGTATTTGATCGCCGAACGGGTCACGCACAGCGGGTATTGCGCACTGGCCGCCACGGCCCTGCTTCAATTCGATCCCTCCATCGCCTGGGAAGCACATCGGGAATTGACCAACAGTGTGTTGGCATCGGCATTCGTGCTGGCGACGATCTACCTTTTCCTGCGTTTGGACTCGAACCGCTGGCGTGCTTACGCGGCGTTTGGCATTTGCTGCGGTCTGGGCCTGTTGTCGAAATGGAATTTTGCGATCATGCTGGCGGCGTTGTTGTTCGCCGCCCTGGGGGTCGCGCCTTTTCGTTCCCTCGTTTTGAACAGGAAAATGGTGGCGGTCTTGCTGGTGACGCTGGCGCTGGTGGCGCTCCCGGCCAGGTGGATTTTGCAACACCCCAGCCTGGCCTTCTCATCGGTTTGGAAATTACGCATCCACGACAACGCCGGCTGGCAGATGGCGGTGGCGGGTTTGGAAAAATGGGCGGTGGAATGGACGGCGCACGTGGCGTTGTTGCTGCTGGCGCTGTTCATTTTTTTCGGCCGGAAAATGCTTCGCCCGGCCGCGCCCCTGCCGGAGAGCCGGTTGCTCTGGTTAACGCTGGGGTGGACGATGATTCTCATCACCGTGGCCGTAATTGCTTTTCGCGCGGAGGGCATTCGCGACCGGTATCTGCAGCCGCTGTTTGTCTGGCTGCCGGTTCTGGCGGCGACGGTGTTACGCGAACATTTGACAGGGAAACGGCTGGCCGCAATTTTGGCCGTGAGCACCGCCGTGGCGGGAGGCATCCTGGCAGCCGTGCCCGGACGCCTTTTTTTAACCGAACCGTTGCATCGGAACGAAGTGCTAAATACGCCGTTCCGAAGATTCGCCACCGACCTGGCGCCGGTCGTGCGAGGGGCCGACACCATCATTGCGGAAAATCATCCGCTGGCGGGGAATTTACGTCTGTGGTTTCCGCATCAACTCGTCGTGGATGAGGAAGTCGCGCCGCTGTTTGAACCGCCACGCGGCCGGGTGGTGCTGGTTTGGGACGCCACGGCCCGCCCGGCGCCACCGGCAAGACTGCTCCATTTTGCCCACACCTTCACCGGTAAAAGCCAATTGGGCCACATTAGCCGTTTCGAGGAGCGCTTGAAATACTGCCGTTATCGGACGATGTGCCTGGCGGCGGCGCCATGGGAATGAGTCGCCGTCCCGCCCCTCCATCGCGTTCGACCAACTCCACAAAATTCTTCAACAGTTGCAGCCCCACACGCTGGCTTTTTTCGGGATGAAACTGGGTGGCGAAGACGTTGTCACGCCAGATGGCCGAGGCAAACACCTCGCCATACTCGGTGCGCGCCGCCACGATGGATTCATCCACCGGCTGCGGATAAAAGCTGTGGACGAAATAAACGTAACTGCCGTTGTCCACACCGCGAAAGAGCGGGCAATTGCGGCGAACAATCTCAATTTGGTTCCAGCCGATCTGCGGGATTTTCAGACCGTGCTTCTCCGAGAAGCGGACGACGCGGCCTTTGAAAACGCCCAACCCGGCGGCGCAGGAATTAAATTCCTCGCTTTTCTCAAACAATGCCTGATAGCCAACGCAGATGCCGAGAAACGGCTTACCGCTCCGGATGAACTCGCGGGCGGCCTCCAGTAATTCCTGTTTGCGTAAGGCGTTGATGCAATCATCAAACGCGCCGACGCCCGGCAACACCATCGCCAGCGCATGGCCGATTTCCTCCGGTTTTTGGACCACGCGCACGTCGGCGCCGACCTTGAGCAGCGCCTTGTGCACGCTGCGCAAATTGCCGGAACCGTAATCGAGCAGGGCAATCATTGATTCATCTTCAATTCACAGCCGCCGTTTCCAGAGCCACCGGTGAGGAACGTTGCCACCCGGCAACAGGGGAAACAGCCCGTTCCTCAGCCGCGGCCAGCATTTTGACGTCCGCCTCACCGGTACAACCTAGCCGATAGCGGCCGGAAATTCACGCTTTGTTTTCCGCGCCCAACGGCAACGTTTTGGGTTTCGCGCCGGATTGTTTCGTGTTATTTCAGGCGAAATGGACCCTTCACCGGTGGCCAGCGGTTGCCAACGCCCGGCGATTCGTTTTGGGCCGTGGCTGCTGCTTCTGCTGGCCTTGTTGTTCGCCGGCTCCGTTCGCCTGAGGCTGCTCAACCTGCCGTTGGAGCGCGACGAAGGGGAATACGCTTACGCCGGCCAGTTGATCTTGCAAGGCATCCCGCCTTACGCGCAGGTGTATAACATGAAATTTCCGGGCGTCTATTACGCCTACGCCGTCCTGATGGAAATTTTCGGCCAGACGCCGCGAGGAATTCATGAGGGCATCCTCGCGGTGACTTCCCTTTCGACGGGACTGGTTTTTTTGATTGGCCGCCGGTTATTGAATCCCTGGGGAGGCGGTCTGGCGGCCATCGCCTTCAGCGGCCTCTCGCTGGTGCCCATGACTTACGGCCTGGCCGGACACGCGACGCATTTCGTCGTGCTGTTCGCGTGCGCGGGCCTCTGGACGTTGCTGAAATGGGAAACCGCGGCACCGCGGATGGCGCTGCTGATGGCTGGGATTTTCTTCGGAATGGGAATTCTGGTGCTTCAACATGCCGCCGTCTTTCCCCTTCTGGCCGTGGTGTGGCTGGTCTGGAGAAAATGGCAGCGGCGAAATGTATCGTGGAGGGAGGTGATTGTCCGGGCCTTCATTTGCGCGGCGGGATGTGCCCTGCCGGGGCTGGTCATGGGAATGGTGCTGGTGCACGCCGGTGTCTGGGACCGGTTCTGTTTCTGGACGCTCGAATACGCCCGCCAATACGTTTCCCTGCTGCCACTGCAGGTGGCCCCCCGCCAGTTCCTCAGCAACTTTGAACCGATTTTTGAAACCAGCGCCGGGCTTTGGCTGCTGGGTCTGGTCGGCCTGGCCCTGTTTTGGGGACGGAATCAACGGGCGCGCCCCGCCATCATGGCGGCATTGTTTTTTGGAGCAGGAATGGCGGCGACCTGTCCCGGATTTTATTTTCGCGGGCACTATTTTTTGATGGCCCTGCCGGGACTGGCCTTGTTGGACGCCGTGGCGGTGGTGTGGTTGACGGAAAGGTTCCAGGCGCTCCCCGTGCTCAGACTGTTGCCGGCGGGATTGTTTATCCTGGCGCTGGGAACTTTGCTGGTGGATAACGCCGGGGTGTGGTTCGAGCAAACTCCCTTTGCCGTCACGCGCAGTCTCTATGATTCAAACCCCTTTCCGGAATCACCGGAAATCGCTCATTACCTCCAAACCCACACCGCGCCGGATGAAACCGTCGCCGTGCTCGGCTCCGAACCGCAGATTTATTTCCTGGCCGGTCGTCATTCGGCTTCCGGCTACATTTACATGTATCCGTTGACCGAGCCGCGGCCTTTGGCGGACAAAATGCGCCGGGAATTTATCGCTCAGATCGAGGCGGCCAGACCGAAATACGTTGTCTTCGTCAACCTCGCCTTGTCCTGGCTCTCGGTCATTAAACCGGGAGTGCCGCCGGACCAGTCCATCCCGGATTGGTGGCGGAACTATTCGCAGCATTACGAACTGGTCGGGACGGTGGACCTGGCGGAAGGCAAGCCGTCGGTGTTCCATTGGGGTCAAGAGGCGGCTCGGCAGGACCGCTCGCCGGCGCGGCTGATTTCAATTTTTCGGCGCCGATGAAACCGGCTCCGTGGCGGCGGCGGTCAATTCCTGTTCCGTTTTTAACCGCAACTGTCCGCACGCCGCGTCAATGTCGCCGCCCTTTTCGCGTCGTAACGTGGCGCGAATGCCCTGCCGCTGGAGCGCCCGGAGAAATTGCTCGCACGCCTGGCGGCTCGGCCGTTCCCACGGCAAACCGGCGACGCGGTTGTAGGGAATTAAATTCACCTTGGCGAACAGCCTTTTGGCCAGAGCCGCCAGCGGTTTGACCTGCTCGGCGGCATCGTTCACGCCGGCAATCAAAATGTATTCCAGGGTGATCATCCGCCCTTTGCGCGCCTGGTATTCCTCGCAAGCGGTCACCAGCTCCGCCAGCGGATACTTACGGTTCACGGGCATGATCCGGTTCCGCACGGCATCCGTGGCGCCGTGCAGGGAAACCGCCAGACGAAATTGTTCCGGCTCGGCGGCCAGCCGGCGGATTTGCGGTGCCAGGCCGCTGGTGGAAACGGTGATTTTGCGCGCGCCGATGCCGCCTCCCCACGGCGCATTCAGAATTCTCAACGCTTTGAGGAGGGAATCGTAATTGGCCAGCGGCTCGCCCATGCCCATGATCACGAGGTTGTCCACGAAACGCGACGGGGCGGGCGCGCCGCCCGGCCCTTCGCCTTCTCCCTCGCGCAAGTCTTCGCGCTCCACGGCCAGCACCTGTTCAACGATTTCATCCGGCGTCAGATTCCGTTTCCAGCCGTCGAGGCCGCTGGCGCAAAAGCGGCAGCCGTAGGCGCAGCCCACCTGCGTGGAAAGGCAGAGCGTGTGCCGGTCGCTGGCCTCGCCGTAAAGCGCGGGATTGGCCGGAATGAGCACGCTTTCGATCAAGGCGCCGTCGCGCAACCGCCAGAGAAACTTCCGCGTCGCATCGCGCGCACCTTGCCGGCGGACGAGCGCCAGTGCGCCCAGCGAAAACTGTGCCGCCAATCTCGCCCGCAGCGAGGCGGGCAGATTCGTCATGGCATCCCAACTTGTGACGCGATGAACGTAAAGCCAGTCCAGCACCTGGGCGGCCCGATAAACCGGTTCGCCCCATTGCTGGAGCTGCGCTTCCAATTCCTCGCGCGTCAGCGATTTGATGTCGGTCGGCACGACGGAAATTTAATCCGGCACCGGCGGGAAACCAAGCGGCGTCCACAAAAAACAGCCGAAGCAGAATGTTCCATCCGGCGCAATGGGGTCGTGTTCGCGGCAGGGACCGGCGGAGAGGAGCGGCGCGGGGTGATTATCAAACAGTCAATTGTCGGTCACTTGCTTCATCGCCCTTTGCACCCGCCGATAATCGGGCATCTCCTGCGGGCCGACGCTTTCTGGAAAACCGTGATAGATCATCGGATGACGCCATCGCCAGTGTTCCACGTGGCCGTCGGCAAACGAGAGATTGGCCCCCAGGCTGTGGCGATTGGCCGGCATGTCCCACCATTGATTGGGCACGGACCAGCCGATGGGCGGATTACCGGGGTTTCCAAATTGCGCATCGAAAATGGTGTTCTCATTTTCATCAATGAAAACGAAAAGTTCGCTGGGAATGGGATGACGAATCTGCGCGAATTTTTTCCAGGCGGGAAGATTCGTCCAGAACTCCAAAAACCATCCCGGCGCGCCCGGCGGGATGTATTCCGGGTAACCGTTGACGGACTGGCTCATGTTGTAACTGCGCCAGCGCAACTGCGGCAAAAGATGTCCATCGAGGGTTTGCAGCCGCGATTGATCTGCCGGGCAATGATAGATCGCCAGCGAAGTGTTGTAGCGAAACAGCAGGCCGTTGACGATGTTGGAAGGGGTCAGCTCCGTCACGGCGCTGCGTCCGGCAATGCCGTCCAGACACCAGGAAATACCTTTGGTGGTCATGGCGGTCGTCATGCCCAACGAACTGAGCGAGGCCACCGAATTGTTGGGCACCAGACAGTCGTTGTTGTCGCCGCCGTAGAGATGCACGCACAATTCCAATTGTTTGAGATTGTTCAAGCAGGCGATGGTTTGGGCGCGTTGCTTGGCCTGATTCAACGCCGGCAACAGCAACGCCGCCAAAATGGCGATGATGACGATGACGACCAGCAGTTCCACCAGCGTAAAACCGTTCCCGGGGAACGCGTTTTCCCGGCAAACCGCGCCCGTTGTTCGGCGTCGTTTCATCGCTGGAAGCACCGCTGGCAAACATAAACCGCGCCGGCGCGATTTGCCATCCAAAACTAACGAGCGGTCCGCCGAAACAAAGCGCGGCTTAAGGTGACGAAACCATCGGCAATGGCGGCGCGGCTCGACCTCGCGGGGTGCTCCGGCTGGTTCAGGGATAAACCAACAACTCCAATTCCCGCAGTCCTTCGTTGCCCAGCTCCCAGCGCCCGCGGCGCCAGACCACCAGTTTGCGGCAGGGATTGGCCTTTTCCTCGGCTTCATTGACCGAGAGCAGTTGGAATTTGGCGCGGCTTTTGATTTCCGACGCGGCGCGCGGCATGAGGGCAAACGGCACGCCGTTATAGTTCAACGCCATTTCATAACCGGCCACTCCTTCGCGCTCGGCAACGGGATTCTTCAGAACGAGCATGGGGTATCGCCGCAGGTAGGGAAAATCCGTCGCCCGCACCAGCACCCGACACAGTTCGGTCTGGCCGCGAAGGAAATTCAACAGGCTGAATGGCCGGGCCGGGTTGTGCTCCTCCAGCAGAATGGCGCGCGCGTCCAAGCCAAGCAGGTTCAGGCCGTTCCACTCGCCGTGGTCGTTACGTTCGCCTGGCGAAGCGTGTTTGAACCATTCGGCAAAATGGTCGTTGAGCAACACGTTCAATTCAAAATGAACATGCGCGCGCCAGGGGGCAATGGTTTCGGCGTTGGAGGTGCGGCCCATGGTGGCGATGACTTCGCCGGCCTTGACGGCGTCGCCTGGTTTCAAGCCGGGCCGCACCACGCTCAAATGTCCGTAAAGCGAATAAATTTCGATTCCCTCAATGCGATGCCGAATGACAATGTAGTTGCCGTAATTCGAGAGTGAAGGCCGGGTGTTGATGTAAACCACCGTGCCGTCGGCGGTGGCCAGAATCGGATCGGTTGGCTCGCCGCGGCGGTCGGTGTGCAGATGACGGATGTCCAGCCCTTCGTGCAGGCGCCAGCCGTCGTTACGCACGCAGCCGAAGCTGCCGCTGGTCCACGGCTTGTCCGGCAGCGTTGGCGCGAAAAACTTCAACTCGGCACCGGGCACATACAAATAATGATTGGCCGTGGGGAATTGAAACGGTGATTGGGCGGACAGTTTTCCAGATAAAAGCAGAGGCGCCGCAAACCAAATGGTTCGCCAAAGCGCACGCCGGCAGATCAGAGCGGCGCGGCTGGCCCCGTGCCACGCCGCGTTCACGCGGGCGATCGCGTTCGAATGAGTTGAAGTCATGTGAGGTGAGGGACGGATTTCAAAAGCGGCACCGCCGGCCGGCAGTTGGCGAAAACCGGCGCCGGCGGTGCGATCGGTGTTCACGGAGCCCTTTGTGTTTGAAAATCATTTCAGTCTGTCCTTGGCGTTTTGCCTGGCGACGTTGTTCAGTCCCAATACAAACCGCTCGGCCTCGGCACGCGACATATCCGGCGTAAACGCCAGCAGGCCGTTGGCGAGGCGTCGGGTGATGACAGGCGCCGCCAGCCAACGGCTGTCGTTGGTGCTGGCGCCCCACTGGCCGAAGACAACGAAATGCCGACCGGGATTGGCGGCCGAGTATTGCTCCAGAATCCAGCTCCCGTTCTCGTCAAAGCGAATCTCCAGCCCAAAACCGCCGGGCGCTTCCAGGATCCGGGCGGCGACCACGCTCGCCTCGGTTAAAATCGGCATAGTGGCAATCGTGACCATCAGCGGATCCGCGCGTAACACGGAAATCGTCTGCGTCAAACCGTTGCCGGTCGGAGCCGTCTCCAGGTAAATGCGCAGAGCGCTGGTCTCCTTTTCCTGACGATCGGTTCGACAGGCGCCCAGCAATACCAGCGCCGCCAGCACCAGAAAAAGATTGAATCGCCGGCCGCAAACTTTCATAGTGCGCCCCACAAAATCGAAACTGGCAGACAAAGTAAAGCAATATGGGACGGCAATATAACAAAATTCTCAAACGCCGGCGTCGTGCCCGATATCTCAAACGCAAGAAGCTCGCGGCCAAGGCCAAACCGGTCTCCACCGCGCCGGCAGCCGCGCCGGCGGCCCCACCGGCAACGCCGCCGCCAACGGCTTGAGGCTTCGCAGGTTGGCACCGCGCCGGCGGCGGGGAAGGCGCCAGACTGGCAGGCGAGGCTTTATTGTCCGAGGGCGGGCGCTGCGCCGGCGGCGAATTTGCGCGCTTCAAATTTCATCGCGAAATCCCTGCTGCCGCAGCGCTTCGTAGAGAACCAGCGCGACGCAATTTGAGAGATTCAGCGAACGGGCCTGCGCGTTGAACATGGGGATTCGCAGCCAGCGTTCGCGGTTTTTTTCCAGCAAAGGTTTCGGCAGCCCCGCCGTCTCGCGGCCAAACACCAGATAATCGCCGGGCAAAAACCGGACGTCGCTGTAGGTTTTCGGCCCGCCGGATTCGATGAACCAGAAGCGGTCCGCCTCGGTTTGGTGGGCCGATTCAAAGGCGCTCCAATTCTCCCAGCGATGCCACCGGACGTGCCGCCAGTAATCCAGGCCGGCGCGCTTCAGCCGGCGGTCGTCCAGTCTGAATCCGAACGGCCCGATTAAGTGCAGCCTCGCGTTTGTGGCGGCGCACAACCGCGCCACGTTGCCGGTGTTGGGCGGAATTTCCGGTTCCAGCAAAACCACGTTCATGGCCTTCCTCGAAAAATGGCGGGATTAAATCCGTGAATCGGCCCGGCGCCGGTCCGGTCTGACGATTCGAGCGCTTGAGCGTCAAGGGCCATAAAACACCTTCCATAAAACCAGTCCCCGCGCCGGTGCCGTCATGCCGGCCACACGCCGGTCGCGGCGCGCCAGCATGGTTTTGATTTCCGAAGGCGGGAACTTGCCCAGGCCGCACTGCACGATTGTTCCCACGATGCCCCGGCACATTTTGTAGAGAAAACCGTCGCCTTCGATGAAAAAGGTGATTTGGGGGCCGGACTTCCGCAAGTCGCAGCGGGTGAGGGTGCGCACGGTGGACTCCTTTTTGTATCCTGGATTCGCGGCGAACGACTGGAAATCATGCTGGCCGACAAACCATTTTGCCGCTGCCCGCATCCGATCCACATCCAATTTGCGCGGGACATGCCAGGCGATGTGGCGCAGCAGCGGATTCATCGCCGGGTGGTTCCAAACGAAATAACGATACTGCTTGCCGCGCGCGTCAAATTGAGCGTGAAAGCTTTCCGGCGCGCGCGCCGCAGACACCACGCGCACGTCGTCGGGTAAATGCGCGTTGAGCGCCAGCAGGAGTTTCCGCGCCGGCCACCGCGCCTCGGCGGGCGGAACTTCAAAATGCGCGACCAGCCCCAGGGCGTGCACGCCGGCGTCCGTGCGGCTGGACCCGTGCAGGCGCGGACGGCTCGGAAAAATTTTGGCCAGGGCCGCTTCGACCACCTGCTGGATGCCGGTGCCGGTTTTCTGCGTCTGCCAGCCTTCGTAAGCGGAACCGTCGTAGGCGATGGTCAGTTTGAATTTCAATGGGGTCAAATCGTTGAACTGTTCCGGATGCAGCGGGCCGCGGATTCGATGATTAAACAAATCACCGGCCGTCCAGATAACTCTGCAACAAAAGGGCCGCCGCCACCTGATCCACTTTTTCCTTTCGCCGGCTCCGGCGCATTTTACCCTGGATCAACATTCGATTGGCCATCCGGGTCGTCAGGCGTTCATCCCAGAGCGTGACGGGAATGGCGACGGCGGATTTAAGGGCGGCGGCAAAGGCCTGCGCTTTCTGCGCCGCAGGGCCGTAGCTGCCATCCATGTTCCGCGGCAGCCCCACCAGGATGAGGTCAACTTCCTTTTCGACGAGAATTTTTTTCAGGCGCGTCAGGAAATCGGCGAATGGCTCGGCGGGAAGGTATTCCAGCGGTTGGGCAATGGTCCGGCTTTCATCGCTGACCGCGACGCCGATGCGCCGGGTTCCGTGATCGAGAGCGAGGATTCTCATGGGCCGACAGTTTTGCAGAAACGGCCGAAATTTCAATGCGCGGAATCCCCGCTGTTGATGGATCCGAGCAGGGCGGGGCGGCTTCTTTTTCGTGGCTTTCGCGCGGCGGGAGGTTAAATTTTCGGCGATGATTCAATACCTGGACTTGCTGCGGCAGGTGCTCGAACAGGGCCGGTTCAGGAACGACCGCACCGGCACGGGCACCTACTCGATATTTGGCGCGCAAGCGCGGTTTGATCTGCGCCGCGGCTTCCCGCTGCTCACCACCAAAAAACTGCACATCAAATCCATCATTTACGAATTGCTCTGGTTCCTCCGCGGCGAGACGAACATCAAATTTCTGAAGGAACACGGAGTGACCATCTGGGACGAGTGGGCGGATGCCGAGGGCAATCTGGGCCGTATCTATGGCGCGCAATGGTGCGACTGGCGCACGGCGGATGGACGCCACCTGAACCAGATTGACGCCGTCATTGAACAGATCAAAAAGAATCCCGACTCGCGCCGACTCCTGGTCACCGCCTGGAATCCGGGCGAACTGGAGCAAATGGCGCTGCCGCCATGCCACGTGCTGTTCCAGTTTTACGTGCAGGGGGAGGAATTAAGCTGCCAGCTTTACCAGCGCAGCGCGGATATTTTCCTGGGGGTGCCGTTCAACATCGCCAGCTACGCCCTGCTGACCATGATGGTCGCGCAGGTGTGCGATCTGCGGCCGGGCGAATTCATCCACACCTTCGGCGACCTGCACCTTTACGCCAACCACGTTGAGCAGGCCCGGCTGCAGCTTTCGCGCCAGCCGCGCCCGCTGCCGCAGATGAAACTGAATCCGGCGGTGAAGAACATCCATGATTTCCGATTCGAAGATTTTGAACTGACCGGCTACGATCCGCATCCGGCCATCAGGGCGCCGGTGGCGGTGTGAATGGTTTTGGCCGCCGGCCAGGCCGGTGCGCCGGCGAACCGCGAATCAACCACGCTGACGTGAAACATTTCCAGGCCATCGCCGCCATGTCGCTCAATCGCGTGATCGGCGCGCGCTGTCGCATCCCGTGGCACCTGCCGGAGGATTTCAAGTGGTTCAAGAAAATGACCCTGGGCCACATCGTGGTGATGGGGCGCAAAACGTTTGAAAGCCTGGGCGCGCCATTGCCGCACCGCAAGAATTTGGTCCTCACGCGGCATCCGCGGCGGCTGATCCGGCAACACCCGGAAATTTTCGGCCAATTCCACGAATGGCGCGGCGGAAAACATTTGCAGCGCCCGTATCAATTCCGCTTTTCCAAACTCGGCGAAATCCAGGAAACGGAAATCTTCATCTTCAATTCGTTGGACCGCCTGAATCCGGCGGAGTATCCCCTTCACATCTTCATCTGCGGCGGCGCGGAAATTTATGAACAGGCGCTGCCGCGCTGCTCGGATTTGTATCTGACGCTGGTCAAACGCGAGATTCCCGAAGGCGATGCGTTTTTCCCGCCCTTTGAGGAGCAGTTCACGCTGGTGGAAAAAATTCGCGAGACGCCGGAATTTGAAATCCTCCACTACCGGCACCGCTCGTTGGGGCGGTAATTTCCGTTGGCCGCCGCGGGCAAAGAATCACGCCGCCGCCTTGGCCGCCATCAAGTCGTTCCGGCGCTGCGCCATGCTTCTGAAAAACTCGTAGCCCTCGCGCAGACGACGCACGCAGACGTCCTTGTCTTCCAGCATGGTCTTGATAATGCGTAGAATCGGCCTGGGGCGCAGATAGTAGCGGTGGTAAAACCGCTCCACCGCCTCGTAAATTTCCTCTTTGCTCAGGCCCGGATATTCCAGGGCAGCGTCCTGAAACCCGTCCTCATGCACGATGTCGGTCTTGTCTTTCTTGACGAACCAGCCATTGAGCCGGGCTTGTTCGTAAAGCTCGGTGCCCGGATACGGTGCGGCCAGGGAGACTTGGAGTGAAAAGATGTCCAGCTCCTGGGCAAACCGGATGGTCTGTTCGATGGTTTCCCGGGTTTCAATGGGCAGACCGAGGATGAAGGTGCCGTGAATGACAACTCCCGCCTGGTGACAGGCCCTGGTAAAGCGGCGCATTTCGTCGGTGGTCACGCCTTTCTTGATGCGCCGGAGCGTTTCGTCGTTGCCGCTTTCGTAGCCGACCAGGAACAGGCGCAGGCCGTTGTCCTTGAAAAATTTGATGGTGTCGTAATCCAGGTTCGCCCGGCTGTTGCAGCTCCAGGTCAGGCCCAGCGGGCCGAGCCGCTTGGCGATTTCGCGGGCGCGCGGCAGGTTCGCGGTGAACGTGTCGTCGTCAAAGAAAAATTCCTTCACCTGCGGGAAAAGCCGTTTCATGTAAGCCATCTCGTCGGCCACATTTTGCGGCGAACGCACGCGATATTTGTGGCCGCCAATAGTCTGCGGCCAGAGACAGAAGGTGCATTGTGCCGGACAGCCGCGGCCCGTGTAGAGGCTCAGGTAGGGATGCAGCAAATAGCCGATGAAATAATTCTCAATCTTCAGGTCGCGTTTGTAAACGTCGGCCACCCACGGCAGCTCATCCATGTTGCCGATCAGTTCGCGTTCGGGATTGTGACGAATTTTTCCGTCCCGGTCCTTGTAGGACAGGCCGGCGATGGTTTCCAGCGGCCGCCCTTCGGCCACTTCCTTGCAGGTGTAGTCGAATTCCTTGCGGCCCACCCAATCAATCGCCCACGACGCCTTGAGTGTTTCGGTGGGCAGCACCATGGCATGGGCGCCCACAAAGCCGATTTTGGTTTCCGGCCGCTGCTGCTTGATGGCTTCAGCCACCCGACAGTCGTTTCTGAGCGAAGGCGTGGAGGTGTTGATGATGACGTGGTCGTAATCTTTGGCAATGGCCAGGCATTGCTCCAGGTCAATGCCATGCGGCGGACAGTCGAGCAGGCGCGAACCGGGAGTCAGCGCCGCCGGTTGGGCGAGCCAGGTGGGATACCAGAACGATGTAACCTCGCGCCGCGCCTGGTAACGCGATCCGGCGCCACCGTCAAAGCCGTCAAACGACGGCGGAGAAAGATAAAGTGTCTTGCTCATGAAAATTTCAGTCTTGTTTCAATAATTCTTGCAACCGCAACAGCCGCGGACTTTTCGCGTGCCGCAACGCTTCAACCAGCCGTTTCAAGTTGTTCAACCGTTGGTTGATCTCGGCGTGGAGGCGCGTTCCCTGGTCGCTTTCAAAGCCAAAGTCGGTCATTTTCAAACCCGCATCTTTGGCTGTCTGCACCAGCCATCCCTCCAGACGCGGACTCAACTCGATTATACAGTTATCCCGTTTCTTGTCGATGTAAACCCGAATGCCATGCCTCTGATTCCGCCCCGGTTCCTGATTCCGCTCCGCCTCTGATTTTACGTTTTTCAAGTAAGTCGGAACGGCCGCTCCGGGGTCTTCATCAATCAGAGCGATGGCACTGGAACAGTTGCTCAGACACTTCGAAATTTTGCCTTTCCCATGACTGTGAATGATGAATTCAGGCGGTACACCCAATGTAGTCGCCAGCGTTTCGTCCGGCTTGCATTCGAGAAAGAGCCTCATTCCTCCACCAGTTTGTCCAGATTGAAAAAAGCATCGGCATCCAGATCCAAAAGCTCCGACAGTTTGTTTTCCGGCACCGTCTTGACGATGGTTTCAAAATTTTTCAGTTGAGTTACAAACACCGCCAAGTTGTCCTTCGGAGTTTTTTCGACGACAGAGGAAAGCAGATAAGGATTGTGCGTGGTAATAAAAAATTGGTTGGTGTCATCCAAGGCAATCCGCTCCGCAAGGTATTTGGTGTAAAAGGGGAAGGTGTTGGTTTCCGGCTCGTCGAGCAACAGAGCGACGTCGCGATTGGTTTCCAGCATGGCCATGAAAAAGGCGATGCGCCGCAGCGTTTCCGAAACGGTCATCCAAGGATAACTGTAAATTTCATCGCCGACATCTTTGCTGATGAGCAATTCATTTTCCGTCGGTTTCAACTGCAGCCGATAACCCTTTTCCCGGATGAGGTCGCCGATTTTTCTGCGGAGGGTTTCGTTGGTATAAAGAATGGCCGGTAGATTGTCGCCGAAAGGCGGATTGAGCACGCCGGGTCCGCGGTTCGGAAAATTTGCTAAGGGCTTGAAAGCGTAATAACGAAACGAAGTTTTTATCGGTAGAATCCAGTTGACGGATTGAAGAGATACCAGGAAAGACTGTGGTTTTTGGGTTTCTTCATTGATTGTTGCTTCAAACTGTCCGGTGTTGCCGTTAAGTTTCAGAGAGATTTGCCATGGTCCTGCTTTAATGGAAAGGCCCTCGGAAACCTTCTGATCAAAAAACAAATCGACGAGGGTCCTGTATCGCAAAATTTCCGAAGCAGCCTGCCCTGTTCCCGGAGCGAACCAAGCCAAGGCTTCGATGATGTTCGATTTGCCTGTGGCGGGTTCGCCAATAAATACATTCACCCGTCTGGCTTCCAAATCCAGTTCGCGAATGGATTTATAATTTCGGATGTGAACGGGACCGATCATTATTGCCAGGCGACTTGGGAACGTCCTTCCGTTCGATTTTTGCGCGAGAGGTTATTTTGCCGGGATGTTGGAATCTTTTTCCGCCGTGCCGCAGGAAGCGCTAACATGGACAGCATGGTTCACTTCCGGGCGCGGACGGGCGCTGGCTGGGCCGGCGGGAGAAGCATTGAGAGCCGCCCGGGCCTCGGCGAGGTGTCCTTTGCCGATGGAGAAGCCGTTAAAAGCCCGTTTTTCCAGTTCCGGGGAGTAGGGGATCGGTTTGGGCCGCGGACCGAAGTTGTATTTGAAATTTTTCCAGTTGTCGCCGCGCTGATAATTGGTGCCCAGCGCGCCGCTGGGATCGTAGCCGCAATGGACCATGCAATTCTCGCAGCGCGGGTCGCGCGCCACGCCGTTCACCACGCCATATTTGTTCCAATCCACCTTCTCCAGCATCTCGGCGTAGGTGGGATAGTGGCCGTCGGTCATCAGGTAACACGGCGCCTTCCAGCCGCGGATGTTGTAGGTGGGAATGGCCCAGGCGGTGCAGGTCAACTCGCGTTTGCCGGCCAGAAATTCCTGATACACCGGCGTGCCAAAGATGGTGAAGGTCTTGCCCCAGTCCAGAATCCTGGCGAATTTCTGCCGCGTCAATTCACGCGTCAGGAAAAAGTCTTTGGGGTCCTTGCCCAGGCGCTTGACCATGTCTTTCTTGGCGGCGTCGTAATCGTAACCGGGGGAGATGGTATGGCCATCCACTTCCAGCGAGGAGAGGAATTTGAACATGTCTTCGATCTCCTGCACGTTGGTTTCCTTGTAGACCGTGGTGTTGGTGGCCACCTGGTAGCCGAGGATTTTGGCCATGCGGATGGCGGCGATGCACTCGGCAAAAACGCCCTCGCGCTCGACAATCAAATCGTGCGTAAATTCCAAGCCATCCACGTGAACGTTCCAATACAGCCACTGGGTGGGGCGGATAACGGTTTTTCTCCTGGCCGCCTCGTCGGCCTGGCGAATGCCGGCGGCGTCTTTTTCAGAAATCAATTTCTGTTCGAGCAGCGTTTTGAGCTTCGGCTCGATTTCGGGCGAGTAGATCGCCGCCAGATACTCCTTCATTTTTTTCCGCATGAAGATTCCGTTGGTGCAGAGGTAAATGATGCGGCCCTGCCGGAGCAAACCGTCCACCAACTCCTCGATTTTCGGATAGATCAGCGGCTCGCCGCCGCAAATGGAAACCATCGGTGCGTCGCATTCCTCGGCGGCCGCCAGGCATTTTTCCAGCGGCACCATGTCCTTGAGCGAAGTGGAGTATTCCCGGATGCGTCCGCACCCGGTGCAGGTGAGGTTGCAGGTGTGGAGCGGTTCAAGTTGCAACACCATGGCGAACTTGGGCGTCCGCCGCAATTTGTGTTTGATAATGTGACCGGCGATTTTCGCCGTGAGCGGAAGAGGAAATCTCATATTTTTATTTTCCCGACGCGAGTTGCCCGGAAATTTCCGGGGCGGCGTCCGGGGCGTTGGTTTGCACGGGCGCGTCATTTTTGAGCAATCCCGGCAAAAAAAACGAGGCCGGGGAAGCGGATGCCCCGGTGTTGATGCCGGAACAGCCGGCATCCAGCAACGTCGCCGCCGCCAGAGCAGCCAGGGCCGGAATTTTCCAATTTAATTGCACCCGGCCATTATCATAGAGCAGATTGGCGCAATGGCAAATGCTAAAACAAAACCCGCCCCGGCCGGCCGCAAAGCCCAATCGGCGTCTCGCCGGGCCGCAATCTCCCGGGTGAAAATCCCTCACCCGCCACCGGGCCGTCTGCCGGCGCTGATTTTTTTGTTATCCGCCGGAATCCTGCTGGCCGGCCCGGCGCAACGTCAGATGTTTCTTGACCGCGCCCGCGCGGCATTTCAACGCGCCCAGGAACAATTTGCCGCCGACACCAACAACGTGACT
>DASRCU010000036.1:0-1546 GCA_035652955.1 Verrucomicrobiia bacterium
ATCCATACGCGGAAAAAAAATCCGCGCTGGTGAAAATTCGCATCGGCAATGAAACCGGAAAATCCGGCAGCGGCAAGTTGACCATTGGCAGACAAACTGAACCTGTTTCCTGGAACGCGCATGGCGGCGAGGCTTCAATGAACGTATCGCTCGGCGACAACGCCCGGCTTTGGGACGAATTTCATCCGGCGCTTCAACATTTGAAAGTCACGCTGCTGTCATCGGAACGCAATTCGTGCGATTCGCGCGAAGTCACTTTCGGTCTGCGCAACATTTCCACCGACGGCACGCAGTTTCTCATCAATGGCCGTCGGACGTTTTTTCGCGGCACGCTCGAATGTTGCGTGTTCCCCAAAACCGGCCATCCGCCAACGGATGTGAAAGATTGGTTGCGCGTTCTTCGCGTTGCCAAATCGTACGGGCTGAATTTGATTCGCTTTCATTCGTATTGTCCGCCCGAAGCCGCGTTTGAAGCCGCGGACAAATTGGGGATGTATTTCCAAGTTGAAACCTGCTGGGCAAACCAGTCCACGACGCTTGGCGACGGCAAACCGGTGGATGCCTGGGTTTATCGCGAGACAAAACGAATTTTGAAAGCCTGCGGCAATCATCCGTCATTTGTGCTCATGCCTTACGGCAACGAACCGGGCGGAAAAAATGCTGCGGCGTATCTCAAAAAATATGTCGCGCATTTCAAGGCGCTGGACCCGCGCCGGCTTTGGACCAGTGGCTCCGGCTGGCCGCAAATTCCCGAAAACCAATTCGACATCACGCCCGAACCGCGCATCCAGCATTGGGGCGCGGGCGTGAAATCAATTATCAACGCGGACCCCCCGCAGACGACCAACGACTACCACGATTATATCGAGAAACGTCCGGTGCCGGTCATCAGCCACGAAATCGGACAATGGTGTGTTTATCCAAACTTTGACGAAATTCCGAAATACACCGGTTATCTCAAACCGAAAAATTTCGAAATTTTCCGCGACACACTCGACGCCAACGGCATGGGCGGTCTCGCGCATCAATTTCTGCTCGCCTCCGGCAAATTACAGGCGCTGTGTTACAAGGCCGATATTGAAGCCGTGTTGCGCACGCCGGGCATGGGCGGATTTGAACTCCTTGGGCTGACCGATTTTCCCGGACAGGGCACGGCACTCGTCGGTGTGCTTGGTCCCTTTTGGGACAATAAAGGTTACGTGACAGCCAGAGAATGGCGGCACTTTTGCAACGACGTTGTTCCGCTGGCGCAGTTGAAAAAACGCGTTTTCACCACCGGCGAAAATTTTGAAGCCGATTTGGAAGTTGCCAATTTCGGTCCCCGGCCGATTAAGAATGCCGCGGCGGAATGGAAACTTGTGGGTGAAAACGGAAACATCTTTGCGCACGGCGAATTGCCGGCAAAAACAATTCCCGTAAACAATGGCATTTCACTTGGCCACGTAAGTGTGGATTTGAAAAATGCGCCCGCGCCGGGAAAATACCAATTGGTCGTCGGCCTCGCCGGAACAAAATTTCAAAACGATTGGGACGTTTGGGTTTATCC
>DASRCU010000037.1:0-1219 GCA_035652955.1 Verrucomicrobiia bacterium
CCTCCAATACCAACAGCAGCACGGCAAAACCCGGCACAAAAAATTTCTCGAACTGCGCCCGCGCGCGCCGCGCCGGATACAATTCGTCCGCCTGCCCCTGGAACAACGCTGATTCGCCGCGGGCGCGCGCCAGCTCCTCCACCTCCAGTTTCTCCAGCCGCTCGTTCTCCTCCAACCGCATCTGGAACCAGCTCACAAACGTCACCAACATGCCCAGACCCAGAAAGACTGACGCCGCCTCGCCGGCCAGCGAACGGACATACAGCGCGGCGGCCAGAGCCGCCAGAAACACCAGCAGCGCCGTAATCAGATTCACCAGACCATTTTTTTGAACATTGCGGTCCATTTACTTTTGGAAACGGAACGGCAGACGCGTGAAACGGGAATGGCCCGTTCACGCGAAACGCCCTCAACTCAACTCTCTTTCTTCGAACAGCCCAACGGCCACCGCCAGCGCCGCGCCGGCGTAACACACCATGTAGGCGAACGCCCGGCCGACGTAAGCCCAGTGAAACGTGCTTCGGCCCGCTTCAATGGCGTCAGCCAGCCAGAAAAGCTGCCAGTTTGGAACCACGGTGTAAAGCGCCGTCGCCCACCACGGTCCGCCGTTGATGGTGCCGCCCATCCTGGCATAAAAATAATCCGCCACCAGCCCCACCAAAAAAAACGCCGAACAAATGCTCAGCGTCGGAATCATGTCCAGCCGCGTTGAACATGCCAGCGCCAGCGCCGCCAGAATCCAGAGCGCGAACAGGATCAAAAGGCCCGCCGGCACCAGGTCCCAATTCACCTGCGCCACCGTGCCCAGACTTTGCATCTGCGTGGTGTAACGAAAAATAATGAAGGCCGCCAGAGTGCTGAACAGCAGCATCCCCAGCACCGCGTTGCTCACGAACGGCCGACGCAGAAAAAAATTGGCCAATCCGGCCACCGCGTACGCCAGGACAATGCCCGCCGAAAAAATCCCGATGGCCGGCAGATCCGTCTTGCCATAAGCGTCGAACGCCATCTTGCTGGCCAACAACACGCCCAGAACGTTTTCATAGGTCAGCACGGTCAGCGCCGCCGCCAGGCCGGCGTATTTGGCCAGCAGAAATTGCGCCCGGCCCACCGGCTTGGAGATGACGGCCAGCGCCGTGCCGGTGCGCAACTCCCGCGTCAGCGAGGCCGAGGCACTCAACACCGCCCCCAGCAGCCCCGCCAACAACACCACCGCCAG
>DASRCU010000038.1:0-1029 GCA_035652955.1 Verrucomicrobiia bacterium
GGCCAGCGACAGCCGCCGCACCAAATCGTTCACCCGCGCATCAATCGGCTGCGACGGATCGCGCCAAATTTCCGGGCCGCTGACTTCGGGAATTTTGCTCGCGGCGGCCGCGAAGGCATCCGCCAATTCCGACGCGCTGAACGAAACCAGCGACGCGCCGGAAGCGTCCTTGATTTCCATCGTGTTGAACTTGGCGTTGTTCACCCGCCCGGTGAACTGGATTTTCAGCGGCCCGGCAATCGCATCGTCCTGATGTTCCACCTGGCCGGTGATAAAACAGACCTTGTGCGCGCCGCCGGCGACCGCCAGGATATCGAAATTCGTCGCCAGCGTCGTGTCGCCGCAGGTCACATCGAACACACGCTGGCCCGGCTGGGTGAAGAAATTTTCCGCCCCGCCAATCACCACGGTGTACCGGCCCGCCGGCAAATGCGCCACGGTGACGGCGAAGTTCGGGCCGAAAATCTCCTCGCGATAATCGCCTTCGCGGCCGGCGGGCGCGCCCTCAATCGCCGTGTCGCCGCCAACCCTGAAATGTTGGAAGTCGCCGGTCACCTGCACCAGGCGGTCGCAGGCGCCGCAGACTTCTTCATCGGCGTGTGCGGCAGACGCAGGCAAAAAAACGGTGACCAGAAAAACCGGAAGGCAAATCAATGGAAAGCGCATAGGGCGGAATTCTGTGCCAGAGCGGCCCCCGACGCAAGCCTGAGCGAGTCGTAAATTTATATGATGCCACTTCCCCGGTTTGACCCATGCCGTCGCGGCAGTGAAGCCGCCGATTGCCTTTCAGAAATCCCCTTCTCCCGCGGTGTGACCATGCGAGTGCGTGGGTAGAGACGTGCTGTGCGCGTCCGAACTGGCGGGTTGACCGGCCCAGCGAGGGTGCGGGTGGCGCGTCCGATCAGTCGAGGAGGGTGAGGCGAAGCGGCGGCGACGATTGGATAAGCCGGAAATTAAACCGCCGCCGGGAAGGGTTTCCGGCGGCGGCTTCGGGCGGTGCAAACCGCGTTGGGAAAATTGAATTATTTG
>DASRCU010000039.1:0-2382 GCA_035652955.1 Verrucomicrobiia bacterium
TTGCCTTTTCTCAAGGATATGTTAATTGGTCGCAGGCCGGTGGCCCTCCCGTTCTATCGTGGCAGACCAATACCGCCATTTCACCCTTCTTTGGTGGAAGTGGGACGGGTGGTGTCTCCGGGTACATTGGAACAGCGGCGAATAGCTATTATATTGAGTTGCTCTACGCGCCGTGGACGGGCAGTGCAGCAACTATCACAAGTTTGAGTGACCTGCTTTCATGGAAAGATACCGGATTAACGGGTGTCAATCAAACTTCCACTACGGCTGGTCCAGGCGGCATGACGCCGCAACCTGCCAGTGCTGCCGCACAGGTGCAAGGTGTTCCCGGTGGATCGCAGGCTAACTGGGTGGTTGTCGGTTGGTCGGCCAATTTGGGGACGACATGGCTTGCTGTGTCCAATGTATTGGCGAATTGGAACTACAACATACCTAATGCTTATTTTGGCGTAACACCAGTCGGCACTGTCGCCGCAGGGACTTCGCAATTCTTCGGGGCTACCCTGTTTGGAACGAATCCGGGCCAGATTTATGCCCCCAACACTCAAATGTATCTGTTACCCGTTCCTGAGCCGGGGACGCTGGCGTTGGCGGGTTTAGGCGGCTTGTCTCTGCTTTTGTTCCGTCGCCGCAAATAAACGGCTAGAGGCGCGCTGCCGCGCCTGCCAAATTGGTTCTCATTCAACCCCGCGCTGCTCTGGCGCGGGGTTTTTAGTTTCGGCCGATCGCCGCCATTTACATTGCCCGTTCCCGAACGGGCGACGCTGGCGTTGGCGGGTTTAGGCGGCTTGTCTCTGCTTTTTTTGTTCTGCCGCCGCAAATAAACAACGGGCAGGGGTGCGTTGCGGCGCACCCGTTCGGCAGCGGGAGCGTCGCCCTGCCGGAGCCAGATTGAGGTGACGCGTAGCGGTGCTCTAACAATGGGGCGGCGGGTGGAAAGTTTCAGTGTTCACCTGCCTGTGATGCCGAGTGGCATTGTGCATTTGCGTCCTATTGATTCGCCTTGGTCTTTGCGTCGCTCGGGAACGGCGAAAGGGCATGTCCAGTCCCGATACTTTGGAAAATTTCTTGCGCGGCGGGAAGCAGGAACGTAAAATCAAAAATTCGAGGGTGCACCCATAGCTCAATTGGATAGAGCATCTGACTACGGATCAGAAGGTTGCAGGTTCAACTCCTGCTGGGTGCGCCAGGAAAGGCTGTTCCTCCTGCGTTTTCCATTCGGAATCAGATGCGGCGCGGCAATTGATCAAAGCGGCAGAGCTGGATTTTCAGTTCTTGCAGTGTCGCCAGAATGGCGGGATGACAGAGCGTTCGCACTTCCGTTTTCCGTTCCGCACGATACACGCTGTGTAAATCCTCGGCATAACCCGGATGACAACCCAGTTCGGTGATGCCGTCCGGCAGGCTTTTCAGAATTTTTTTCAGGCCGGCCACGCTGATGGCGTGGGGCAGCGGCCGGCCTTCGGCGGTCTGGCCGTAAAAATCGCCGGAGTAACGGATGCGGGAATCGAATTCGCGCAGCGGAATGGAAAGTTCCCGTGCGCGCGCCATTGCGAGGGAACGCACGGGTTCCCGGCGGTGAACATGCTGATGCGAATCCAGATGCGTTGGCTGCTGGCCGGTCAATTCGCGAAATGCGGCGAGCTGGCGGTCAATTTCGTTTCTCACGGCGCAGGCGTCGTCGGTGGGGACCACGGCGCAACGTTGAATCCACTGGCCGTTTTCAAAAATCCATTCGCCCAGGTCGAGGTGCAGGCCGAGGCTAAGGCGCGGGTTATGCTTCGCATAGGCGGCGGCTTCAGCGGCGGCGGGTGGGCGCACCATCAGGCTGGCGCTGGTCACGATGCCTCGTTCGACGCATTCAATGATGCCGCGGTTCACACTATGGCAAAGGCCGAAATCATCGGCGTTGACAATCAAATACCTTGGCATGGTCAAAGTCCGGCGCGTTTCATCAGGCTGCCCAAAACTTTTTCGGCGGCGAAAAATTCTGCGGCGATTTCGCGGGCAGCGCGGCAGTGAGCGGCGTAATCCCGTTCAATTTCATCCACGGCCTGGAGGAGGTCGTCCATGGTTTGAAAGGCGAACAATCCCCTGCCGGTCGGCAAATAGCTGCCGAAGCCGGTGTCCTGGGTGATGACGGGGCGGCTGGCGGCCAGGTAACAGGCGCTGCGATCGCTGAACCAGCCACTGCGCAGGCGGACGTTCTGATCCTTGGCCACGGTAAATTCGCCGCGCGCCGCGCAAATGTAATCTCGGTAATGGCGGAGGTTGCGGGATACTTTCACCGGATCGGTGATGCGCCAGCCGTGAGCCAACAACCGCTGCCGTGTTTTTTCATCCACGCCTGCGGCCAGTTCAAAGGGCACGGCGCGGCGCCGG
>DASRCU010000040.1:0-7887 GCA_035652955.1 Verrucomicrobiia bacterium
TGAATTTGAACGTTGACGCGCCGAAGTCTGAGACTCTGAAGCGCCGGCGCGGTCGCCCTGGCGTTCTTTTGTTCAGGCCCAGTGCCGATACAACACGGCGCCCACCAGCCGCGAGAGACCGAGCGGTAACGTGCGAAACACGACGTTGTACCAGCCGGTGGCTTCATCGCGTTCCGTGACAAAGGTACTGCGGTGAAAATCATACTTGACATATTCAATCTTGTGCTCCGTGGCGCCCCAGCCCAGCTTGAAGCGGCGCAGGCCTTCGTTGCTCAATGAGGTGCGCCCCAAATCGAGCGACCGGGCGCCGTCCCGCGCCAGCCGTTTGATGGCTTCCCACATCACGAGATTGGCGCCGCGCAATTGCTGGAAAGTTTCATCTGAAGCCCCGTATTTGTAAATGGCCCGCCCGCCGCGGCGAAAATAGACCGAGGCGGCAATCGGACGATTCTGGAAGCGCGCAATCACAATCATGCCCAGATTCTTGGACACCAGGTGTCGCCAGATGTTCTGGAAAAATGAGCGTGGTTGAGGCGGCAGACCATGTTTGCGGCGCGTACGGCATTGGAGCGAATAAAAAATATCCATCGCCTCCGTCCCCTGCTCTGCCGTCACCGTCACGCCGCTTTTTTCGGCCTTGCGGATGGCGCGTCGCACCGAACTTTCCAGGCGAGAAAACAAATATTCCTCGCCGCCGGTCAAATTCACGCTGTGTCCGTAAAACGCCAGCGACGCCGGCGCTTCGGGAAACAATTCCCGCCCGCCGCGAAATTCAAGGGATTTCCACCCCCGCGATCTTCCCAGTTCCAACGCGCTTTGTGCCAGGCGCTGCGCGGAAGTGAAATCGTCATACAACGGCTGGCAATCATCCGTGAATGGCAGCGACACGCCGCGGCGGCCGGTAAGCCGACTGTTCACCTCCATGATCGGCCACAATGCGGAGGGCGCGCCTGTTTCGCCGGCGACCAGACAGAGCGGCGTGTAACCATAACTGTCGGCCAGGGTGCGGAGCCATTCGGTGCCATGGAAAATCGAAGCGTTCGCATAAGCCGTCGCCAGCCGTTCCCACTCCGGGTCAGAAAGTGGATTGATCTGCCGCGGAGGCGCCGCCTGCTGTGTCTCCGCCGGCTGAATTGTCGCGCCTGTTGCGGGGCTTAAAATGGTTTCCATGGAATGTTCAGATTCTTGTCGAACGTTGGAGGACAACGGTTATTTGATGTCACCGGGAAGGCGGCGCGCCGCGGAAATATCCGTCTGCGGCAAGGCTTTCATGCCTGGTCGCCTGGTTTTTGAGACGGAAGCGTCCGCAAGATGCGGGCGGGATTGCCCGCCACGACGACATTTGGCGGCACGTCCCGTGTCACCACGCTGCCGGCGCCGACAATGGCGTTCTCACCAATGGTAATGCCGCACAACAATGTGGCGCCGGAACCAATGGAAGCGCCCCGTTTGACCAGCGTGGGAATACAGACCCAGTCCGCCTCCGTTTGCAACTGGCCGTTGCCGTTTGTCGCGCGGGGATAACGATCGTTGGTGAAGGTGACGTTGTGCCCGATGAACACGTCGTCCTCCAACACCACGCCTTCGCACAAGAAGCTGTGGCTGGAAATTTTGCAGCGGTTGCCCACGCGCACGCCCTTTTGAATCTCCACAAAGGGGCCGATCTTCACCTCGTCGCCAATCTCGCAGCCGTAAAGGTTGGCGTAGCCGAAGAGGCGCACGTTCCGCCCCAGCTTCACGTCCGGCGCAATGCGCAGGTAAAGTGACTCGACAGAGTTCATTTCAGCGTTGGTTGAAAACCATTCTCGAAAACTTGAAAATTCGGAAGGATTGAATCCCTTGGGTCGAGGAAAATGCCGCCGCCTCCGGCGCTTCAACGCTCCATACCCTTCCCAAGCCTCGCCCGCCGTTTAGTCCACAGCAGCGCCGTTGACGCGGAATTTGATTTTCACTTTGCGCGGGGCGACGGGAGCGGCGCGGCGTGTGCCGTTCAACCGGCCGCCGGGCGCCGAGGAAGACGGGCGAATCCAATTTTCGCCGTTTGCCGAGGGCACGAGGTTCACCGGCGCCCCACCCCGCTTCAAGGATTCCGAAGACGCTTCCAGAATCCGCACCAATTCCAAACCCTGCTGGCCGTCGGTGAGCGGCCGAGTCCCGTTGCGGATGCAATCCAGGAAATGCTGGCATTCAGTTTTCAATGGTTCTTCCTGCTTGATGTAGGGCACATACACATCGCCGTAGTGATAGGCATAATGAAATTCGGCAAAGGTATCGTAGTGAGGCGGGCGCTCGACCCGGGCGTCAAAAATGCGAATCTTTTCCAGCGTCGCCACGTCGTCGTAAACAATCATGCGTCGGCTGCCGACGATGGTCATTTCCCGGACCTTGCGCGGGTCGAGCCAACTGCTGTGAATGATGGCCGAGCGCTGCCGGGGGAAACTCAGACACATGGTGGTTACATCTTCCACTCCCGGCGTCACGTGGGCGCTGCCGCGGCAATTCACCGAGACAGGTTGCTCACCGATAATGTACAGAGCGATGGAAATATCATGTGGCGCCAGATCCCAGGCCACGTTGATGTCCTGTTGGAACAGCCCCAGATTCAGCCGGCGGGCGCAAATGTACCGGATTTCACCAATGTCGCCCTGATCCACAATCTCCTTGATTTTCCGGACGGCCGGCGAATACAGAAACGTGTGCCCCACCATCAACACCAAGCCTTTCCGCCGGGCGATTTCGATCAGTTCCTCGCACTCTGCCGAGGAAAAAGCCATGGGTTTCTCGACAAAGGTATGTTTGCCGGCCTGCAAGGCGGCCTTGGCCAGCGGATAATGCGACTTGACGGACGTGGCCACAACGATCGCGTCCAGACCGGAGCCGTTCAACAGGTGCCGGTAATCAGTAACGCCGTGGACTTCCGGATACAGCGATTTGAGGTGCGCCAATCGCTGCTCGTTCAGGTCACTCATCATTTTGAGCTGACAATCCGGCAGAGACCGGAAATTGCGCACCAGGTTGGGGCCCCAGTAGCCGCAACCGATAACTCCGACTTTAATTGGTTTAGCCATAAAAAGCCTTTTGGATTGAGGTTTCGGACTGACAGAATTTCAGGTTGAAAACGATTTTCACTTCTCCCGCGTACCGGAAACAAGGACACCGAGGGTGTATAGGTTATTGATTTACACTTTCGGCCGGCAAAGGCGCAGGAATAGGAGCGGGTTGAACAGAAGAAGTTGAACTTCGACGGCGCCGGCGGGATTCCAAGACCTGGCCGATCATCACCGGAAGGGTCTTCAGCATGATGCACAGGTCCAGCCACAGCGTTTTGTTCCGAACATACAAAATGTCCAACTGCATCATCTCATTGAAAGTCGTCCGGTTTTTGCCGCTGACCTGCCAGAGACCCGTCAGGCCGGGCAGGGTGTTAAAGCGCTCGCGCTGCCAGGGTTGATATTTTTCAGCTTCATAGGGCAGGCAGGGGCGCGGGCCCACCACGCTCATTTCGCCGAAGAGGACATTGATCAGTTGAGGTAATTCATCCAGGCCGGAGGCCCGCAACCAGCGGCCACCGGGGATAATCCGCGAATCGCCGTGGGCATCCAGCTTGACCATCGGCGCATCCGAATCTATCAACTGTTCCAGATGCCCGCGGTGCGTGGTCGTATCCGCATCGGTCTTCATGGTGCGAAACTTCAGGCACATGAACCGGCGGCCTCGAAAACCTACGCGCTCCTGCCGGAACAAGACTGGTCCTGGAGAAAGCACCGCAATCAGCACTCCGATACCCACCGCCAGCGGAAGAACCAGTGGCAGGATCAACAAAACAAAAGTCACGTCCAAAATCCGCTTCCAGCGCGGAATCTGCACGGTACTTTCCATACCATCGCCTTCGCTGTGATCAGCCTGGGGCTTCACTCTTTGCCACAAATCCATCATGTGTTTTTGGTTTGCTTGAACCATTTTTGTTCTGTGCGAACGGGAATGGTTCGTTCCTGTTTCAATTTTGCCGGAGCTTCCTGATTTTCCATCCCTTGCGGTAATCTGTTGACGGCAAAGCTCCGCACTTGCAGATTTCGGCTCCCTTTCCGCAAAGACCGAAACCTGTTTCCGCACCTCGACATCCTTTTCGAGGCAACCCGCTGTTGCAGCGGCCTCAAACAAATACCGCGGTTTTCCCGCCCGTTGGCGCCGCCAAACTGGGAGCCAGATCCGCCAGCCAATGGCGTTCGCGAACCACCGAACAGCGGTCCAATTCCACCGGCCGGGGCGCCCCCAGCACGTTCAGCAAAACCTGAACCCGCCGGCGCGCCGGCATGACGCGCAAGACAAACGCCCGAATACCCGCGAAAACGCCGTCACCTATCGTCACTTCGTCTCCCGGCGCCAGGCTGTTGTCCACCGTCATGGGCTCCTCAGTCAAAAAACACTCCTGCAATTCTTCAATTCGTTCGTCCGCAATCGGCGGAATGCGTTCACCAAAGCGGACCATGCCGACAATCCCGCCGGTGCGCTGGATCTCGTTCAGTTTTTCTTCCAGCACGCAGCGGACAAAAAGGTAACCTGGAAACAACGGCTCAACGACACGCACCACGCCGCGTTGCGTAGCCCGCTCAACCCGCAATCGTGGATGAAACACCTCCAACTGGAGATGCCGACGCAGATTGGCCGCCGCGATGTGCTCGTGTTTGGCTTTCGTGCGGGCGCAATACCAGGCTGGTGTTCCGGTTTCCATTTTCGTCATGCTCCATTCAAACACGAAGTTTCTTCCGACTCACGAAACATCTTCGTGACATCTTCGCGTCGTGGCGTTGTGCGATTCTTGTTCACCCGAAATTCTCCGCGTTTCCACAAATTATTCACCGGCCTTCAATCGTCAGCGCCTTGCCGGCATTCGTTTTGCTGAAAATTCTCCATTCATTCCTCTGCGTCTCACTTTCAGACGCAGTTTCTTTTTAACACAAAACCGAAAATCTCCAATCAGGGGCATCTACTGAAAATAAACTAAGGTTTCCCCCGATAAAACCAGGGCATCCATTGTGGCATCGGGCATCCAAACACAACGAATTGTGGTTACCGTTCATTCCGTGTTTGTTTCTTGTGGCAGAAACCGTGCCAGCGGAGCCTTGTCTGTTGCCCAAGCTTTCCAAAACTTCACCGGAACGTTTCTCCGAAAAACGGCGCACTGATCGGCGGAAGCACCGTTCACCGTCGGCATTTAATCTGTGCAGACATCGGCGGGGGCGCCGTGGCCTGACCAGGCGGTAGCCGTCAGATTCATGGACAATTCCAGCCTTCATTTGGACGGTTTGGGTTGGGCGGAAGGTTTGGAACCTTCCGCAGGTGTTCTTCCCTGTTCCCATTGTTCCCATTGAACGGCGCAATGAAGGAGGAGAGCGTCGGCATCGCTGCAATTGGGATCAAAACCATGCCTGCATCGAACGGCGTATTCCGTGAGAGCCGTGTTGTCCGGCAGTTTTAACTTTTGACGGAGATGTTTGCGGTGCGTTTCCACTGCACGCGCGCTGATTTTCATTTGTCCGGCGATTTCATAGGTGCTCAATCCGGCGCCGATCAGTTGAAATACCTCCAATTCGGCCCGGCTGAGATGTTCGGCGCCGGCGGCCAGTGGAGGCGCCTTGGCACCGACCAATTGATTCAAAAAGGCGGAAGCCATTTTATGGCTTAAATAAATTTCGCGATGCAACACCGCGCGGATGGCGGCGAGGATTTCCTGCGTGGCTTCCTCTTTCAAAACGTAGCCGGCGGCGCCGGCGTGCAAGGCTTCTTCGGCACACAGCATTTCATCGAATTGTGACAAGACCAAAACGATGACCGCTGGGAATCGCACTTTTAGCGGGCGAATCACTGGCAACGCGCTGCCGTCCTTCAAATTCAAATCCAGCAATACCAAGTCGGGTTTGTGCTGTTCCACGGCGGGAATGACTCCGGCGGCGGTGCTCACCTCGCATTCGCAACATTGCAGATCGCTCTGACGGTTGATCAGCAGGGAAATCCCGTGCCGCACCAGCGGATGGTCATCCACCACCAATACGCGAATGCGTCTGCCGGCCGGCGGTGTTCCCGTGACTTCCAGCGGCCCGCCCGCGGGCGGCTGCTCGGGAACCGATTCCGGCTTGGTCATAAATTTTGTTTCTTCCAGGCTTTTAACAGGGCGCGCCCCCATAAATGTTAATGTGGCAACAGCAAGGTAGGGCATTCTAACCCCGGCATCGTTTCATTCAATCAGGGCGGGCACCTGATTGTGAAATAAGGAATTCTCTGACCACCGAATGCGAAAAGCCCACCTTGATGCGAACCCCTCCGCTACGCGCTGCCGCAAAAGCAAATTCACGGCGCTTTGGGCAACTCACTGCGAATCAGGAACCGCATGTCGGCAAGGCAGCGGAGCAGCCAATCGCTGAAGCGGAATTTTCTGCCTCGATGAGCTGAGCGGGAATTCTTAAATGACCGTTATTGCGCCCAGGCGGACATCGTTTTTCTTTCAAAATCCAGTGCGGTTATGAGGCCGGTGCTGCCGGCTGCGATTCGGGTGGTGCGGTGCGGGCGCGTCCCTGGGCGTAATGCTCCACCCAGTGCGTGGCGAAGTGAATCAATTCCGTCGCTCCCGGCAAATCCAGTTTTCGCTTAAGATGTTCACGGTAGGTTTCCACGGTTTTGATGCTCAAATTTAACTGGGCGGCAATTTTGCGGGTGCTCATGCCGGTGCCCAGTAAGAGCAATACTTGCAACTCGCGATCAGTCAGTTTTTCAACGCGCGCGGCGCGGGGCAAAGGCTGGCTGGCAAAGGTTTTCTGCAGCAGGCGGTTGGCCATGGTGCGGTTCAGGTAAACTTCGCCGCGCAGGACGGCGCGGATGGCGCCGAGCAATTCGCCGGTAGCCTGGTCTTTCATCAAGTAGCCTTGCGCGCCGGCGCGCAAAACCCGCTCGGCATACAGCCCCTCGTCAAACTGAGACAACACCAGTATGCGCAGCGTGGAATACTGGGCCTTCAAGGTCTTGATCAATTCCAATCCGTCTCCGCTTTTCAAGCGCAGATCGAGCACGACCAGATCCGGCTTGTGAGTGGCCACCGCCGTCAACGTTTCCGCCGGTGACGAGGCTTCACCACAAGTGACCAGGTCGTTCTGGGAATTTATGATTTGCGCCAGGCCGGTCACGACCAGGGGATGATCGTCCACCAAAAGAATTTTCGCTTTTCGGTCCGGGAAATGGGGAGCGGTGTTCATGCAGTTATGGGTTGAGCCGCCGGCTGCCGGGCCGACAGGGGAAACGGCACGGAACACTGAACGACCGTTCCGTCTCCCGGCCGGGATGAAACGTGCACCACGCCGCCGACTGCACCGGCGCGATAGCGCATAAGGCGCAATCCCATGCCGGTGGTGGATTGCTGTCGGGCCGGCTCGAATCCTTTGCCATAATCCCGTATTTTCAAGTGCAACCGCCGGCTGTCAATCATTAAATTGAGATCAATGCGTTCGGCGCCGCCGTGAACCAGCGCGTTGCGCACTGCTTCCTGCGCAATTTGATAGAGAGCCAGACTGGTTTGGCGCGGAACGGTCACCGAAGGAGCCTGGCAAAAAAACCGGCATTCCACCGGAAATTGCCGCTGCGTATCGGCGGCCAGTCTCTCCAGGGCGGTGACCAATCCATAGGCCTCCACCTCCAGCGGTTCCAAATTGCGCGCCAACTGTCGCGTTTGGCGCATGGCGTCGTTGACCAGGTCCACAATTTCGCGCGCGGCCATCCGCGCTGCGCCATCGCCGGCCAGTGATTCGACCAGCGACTGGGTTTTGTAGGCAATGCCGGCCAGGTGCTGGCCCAGGCCATCGTGCAACTCAAAACCAATGCGTTGCCGTTCACGGGCGC
>DASRCU010000041.1:0-13499 GCA_035652955.1 Verrucomicrobiia bacterium
AATTTTGTTTGAGAGTCAAGCAACCATGCCGCAGGAATACAAACTGGTTTTGAAATACGCCGACGAGCCCGGCTACACGCCGGACCTCGAATGCTATTTGCGTCACGGCGGTTACGACGTGCTCAAAAAAGCGCTCACCCTGAAGCCGAAAACCCTGGCCGACGGCAAAATCCTCTCGCCGCAGGAGCAAATCCGCGAGGAAGTGAGAATTTCCGGCCTGCGCGGGCGCGGCGGCGCGGGTTTTTCCTGCGGCCTGAAGTGGAGCTTCGTGGATCGCAAGAGCGGCAAGCCCATTTACCTGATTTGCAATGCCGACGAATCCGAGCCGGGCACGTTCAAGGACCGCCAGATCATTTACAAAGACCCGCACCAGTTGCTCGAAGGCATGATCATCGCCTGTTACGCCAACGACGTGCACCTGGCCTACATCTACATTCGCGGCGAGATGGTCGAAGGCGCGAAAATTCTGAACCGCGCCCTCCAGGAGGCCCGCGCGAAAAACTTTCTCGGCAAGAACATCCTGGGCAGCGGCTATGACCTGGAAATTTACGTCCATCGCGGCGCCGGCGCCTACATTTGCGGCGAGGAAACCGGCCTGATCGAATCGCTCGAAGGCAAGCGCGCCTATCCGCGCATCAAACCGCCCTATTTCCCGGCGGTGCTCGGCCTGTGGATGTGCCCGACCATCGTCAACAACGTCGAGACCCTCTGCCACGTCAAGCACATCGTGGCGATGGGCGGCGCTGAATACGCCAAACTCGGCACGCCCAACAACACCGGCACGCGCATCGTCAGCCTCAGCGGCCACATCAAAAAACCCGGCTACTACGAAATCGAAACCGGCAAGGTGACCCTCGGCGAATTGATTTTTGACAAAAATTTCGGCGGCGGTTTGCGCGACGGACGAAAATTAAAAGCTGTGATTCCCGGCGGTTCTTCCGCCAAGGTCTTCAAGGCCGGCGAGAAATTCAAACTCAAGCGCAAAGGCCCCGACGGCCAGATGATCGAGCAGGAAGTGGATATGCTGGATTTGCCGTACGATTTCGACTCGCTCATTGCCGCCGGCTCGATGAGCGGTTCCAGCGCCATCATTGTGATGGATGATTCGACGGACATCGTGGCCGCCCTGGCGAACATCTCCGAATTTTACGCGCACGAAAGCTGCGGCCAATGCACGCCCTGCCGCGAAGGCTCGCTCTGGATGAGCAAGGCGCTGCACCGCCTTACCCACGGCCAGGGCCGCGCCCAGGACGCGGATTATCTGATCAAGATCGCCGACAACATTCCCGGCGGCCGGACCATTTGCGCCTTTGGCGAAGCCTGTTCCTGGCCGGTGCAGAGTTTTGTTGGAAAATTCAAGGACGAGTTTATCGCCCGGGGCAAAGCTGACGAGGAACGCCGGGCAAAGGAAATTGTCGCGCCCATCCAAGCCAGGCCCTTGGCCGAAGCGCACCACTGAAATGAAGATTTTCAATGCCAAACCGCCAGGACGCCAGGTCGCAAGGGATTTTTCCTGTTGCGTCTGCGCGCCTTTGCGCCGTTGCGTTAAATAACAATGTCAGCAGCAGCTACAACCGAGACAAAGCCCGCCGCGCCGGTGATTGAGAAAATCAGGATCAAGGTGGACGGGCGCGAAATCGAAGTGCCCCGGCTCATGCCGGACTGGCAGGGGAAACTGGCGCCCACGACCATGATCCAGGCCTGTTCGCTGGTGAACGTGGATGTGCCGCATTACTGCTATCATCCCAGGCTGCCGGTGGCCGGCAACTGCCGCATGTGCCTGGTCGAGTTCGGCACGCCGGCGCTGGGGCCGGACCGCAAGCCGATTTTGAATCCCGACGGCACGCCGAAGATTGCCAGGTCACCGCGCCCGGCGATTGCCTGCGCCACGCCCATTTCGCCCGGCATGGAGATTTACACGAACACGCCCGGCGTGAAACAGATGCGGGAAAGCGTGTTGGAATTTCTGCTCATCAACCATCCGCTCGACTGTCCGATTTGCGACCAGGCCGGCGAATGCAAGTTGCAGGAATACTCGCTGGATTACGGCTTGGCCGAGAGCCGGTTTGTCGAACCCAAGGTCCACAAGCCCAAGGCCGTGGACCTCGGCCCGCGGATCGTGCTGGATGACGAGCGGTGCATCCTGTGCTCGCGTTGCATCCGGTTCACGCGCGACATCGCCGGCGACGACGCGCTCGGCTTCATCAACCGCGGCAGTTACAGCACCCTCACCGCCTATCCGGGCCGGGTGTTCGACAACAATTACACGCTCAACACCGTGGATATTTGTCCGGTCGGCGCGCTGACCTCGAAGGATTTCCGATTCCAGATGCGCGTCTGGTTTCTCAAGGAAACCAAGAGCCTTTGCACCAGTTGCGCCACCGGCTGCAACGTCCTCATCGGCTCGCGCGAAAACAAAATCTACCGCTACACGCCGCGCGAAAACGACGCCGTCAACGCCTGCTGGATGTGCGATTACGGCCGGCTGAATTACCGGTGGATTGGCCGCGAAGACCGGTTGAGGGACGTCCTGGTGCGCGGACAAAGAACCACCTGGACGCAGGCGCTGAACGAAATTGCCGCAAAATTGAAAAACGCGCCGCCCGGCTCGGTGGCCATCGTTGCTTCAGCGCGGCAGACCAACGAGGAACTTTGGCTGTTGAGCAAATTGAAGGCGAAGCTGGGCGCGATTTCCGATTCCATTCCGCGTTTTGGCGAAGGTGACAAGTTGCTGGTCAGCGCGGACAAAAACCCGAATACCAACGGCGCGCGGCTGACCGGCATCTGCTTCACCGAAATGGGACTTCAGCTTCCGAAGATCGCCGACGGCATCCGCGGCGGCTCCATCAAAACGCTCCTTGTTTTCGGCGAAGACGTCACCCGGAACGGCATTGACGCTGAATTGCTCGGCAAACTGGACACGCTCATCGTCAGTGATATTTTGCCAAACGAGACGACCAGGCGCGCCCATTACCTGCTGCCCGGCTGTGCCCATGCCGAGAAACGCGGCACCTTCACCAACATCAAAGGCCGCGTCCAGAAATTCATGAAAGCCGTCGAGCCGCCCGGCGACGCGCGGCCCGAATGGGAATTTTTGCATGAACTGGTTTTCAACGTCACCGGCCGGGACGGATTTTTGACGATGGAAGGTTTGTTCAACGAAATGGCCAAGGACGTGCCCGCCTTCCACGGTTTGACATGGGCCGGCCTTGGCGACACGGGAATCACCGTCAGGATTTGACCGCGAAGACGCGGAGACGCAGAGATGGAAAGCAAATTAAAAGTGAGTTTTGGCGGGACGCGGGAATTTTGTTTTCCTTCGCGCCTGCGCGCCGCGGCGGCGGAGAAATAAAATGGATTGGAATTTCATTCTTTTCAGCCTCGTCAAGATTGTGGTGGCGATCGGCCTGTTGCACACCCTGGCAGGTTACGCCGTGCTGGTGGAGCGGAAGGTCTCGGCATGGATTCAGGACCGGGTGGGGCCGAACCGCGCGGCGCCGCCGTTTGTCAAGTATATTCCGGTAGTGGGGCCGGTGTTGACGCGCTGGGGTGTTTTCCAGCCGCTGGCCGACGGTTTGAAGTTTCTGCTCAAGGAGGATTTCACCCCCGCGGGCGTGCGCAAGGCGTATTTCTGGCTGGCGCCGGCCATTTCGATCATCCCTTCCATTCTGGTCATTGCGGTGATTCCGTTCGGTTCGCAAATCGGCCATCAGAAAATGGTCATTGCGGATTTGAACGTGGGCATCCTTTACACCTTCGGCATCGTGTCGCTCGGCGTCTATGGCATCGTGCTGGCGGGTTACGCGGCGAATTCCAAGTATCCATTCCTGGGCGGCATCCGTTCGAGCGCGCAGATGATCTCCTACGAAATCGCGATGGGCATGAGCGTGATTCCGGTGCTGCTCATTGCCGGCAATTTGAACCTGAGCACCATCATTCAGTGGCAAACGACTCATGGCTGGCTGGTGGGGTATGCGCCGCTGTCGTTCCTCATTTTTCTGATTGCCTCGTTTGCGGAGACGAACCGGTTGCCGTTTGACCTGCCGGAGGCGGAAACCGAACTGGTCGGCGGCTACCACACCGAATACAGCTCCATGAAATTCGCGCTGTTTTTTCTGGCCGAATACTCCAACATGATTGCCTCGGCAGGGATGATGGTGACGTTGTTTTTCGGGGGCTGGACGCTGCCGTTCTGGGGGCTGGACCGGCCGGCCGCCAGCCTCGGCCTGGGCGTGGTTCAGGTGTTGATTTTTCTGGCGAAGATGCTGGTGTTTATGTTGCTGTTCATCTGGGTGCGCTGGATGCTGCCACGGTTCCGTTACGACCAATTGATGGATTTGGGCTGGCGGCGGTTCGTGCCGCTGGCGCTGCTGAACATTTTCATTACGGCCCTCGTGCTCTGGGCCAGGAGTTAATATGGCGCTGGTGGTCAATCGCAAACCGTTGACGTTTTGGGAACGACTTTATTTGCCGGCCATCGTCGGCGGATTCAAAGTCACCGCGCGGCATTTGTTCCGCTCGCTCTTCGGCGGCAAAACCGTCACCATGGAGTATCCCGAAGAGAAGTGGACGGTGCCGGAAGGCTATCGCGGCGCGCCGTATCTGGTGCGCGACCAGGAGGGGAACACCAAATGCGTCTCCTGCCAGCTCTGCGAATTTGTTTGCCCGCCCAAGGCGATCAAGATTACTCCGCCCGGCCCCGCCGGCCCGCCGGCCGACCGCCCCAACGCGGAGAAAATGCCGCTGGAATTTGAAATCAACATGCTCCGCTGCATTTTCTGCGGCCTGTGCCAGGAGGTTTGTCCCGAAGAGGCGATTTTTCTTTTGAAAGACTATTCCCTGACGGGTGAAAGCCGCGAAGAAATGATTTACAACAAGGAAAAACTTCTGGCGTTGGGCGGCGTTCATGCCGGTATCCAGAAATGGAAACACAAATGGGAAGAAGCCCGGGCGCAGGAGGATTTTCCGGTAAAGGTTTGACTCGGGAAAACCATGGGACTGCCTGACATTCTATTTTATGTCTTCGCGGCGCTGACGCTGGTGTGCGGCGCGCTGGTCGTGGCCAACCCCTTCAGCCGCAATCCGGTCACCAGCGCCATGTTTCTGGTGCTGACCATCGTTTCCATGGCCGGGTTGTTTGTGCTGCTGCACGCGTTTTTTCTGGCTGCCGTCCAGATCATCGTCTATGCCGGCGCGGTCATCGTGCTGTTCCTCTTTGTTATCATGCTGCTGGATTTGAAGGAAGAGGCGCGGCGAAAAATCAAACTGTTCGGGGTCGTGGGCGGATTGCTGTCGGTCGGCGCCATTGTGGCCGTGATGTTGAAAGCCTTGAAGGCGGCGAACGCCTCCGTATCCACCTCCGCTCCCCGGCTTGAAGGCAGCACGGACGCGCTGGGTCATTTGCTGTTCACCGGTTATGTGTTGCCGTTTGAAGTCGTCTCGGTGCTGCTGCTGGTGGCCATGATCGGCGTGATTTTGTTGAGCAAGAAAGACCTGAAATAAAATGCAAGTCGGACTGGAACATTATCTGACGGTGAGTTTTTTGCTGTTTGCGCTCGGGCTGCTGGGCGTGGTCATGCGGCGCAATCTGCTGGTCATTTACATGTCGCTGGAGCTGATGCTCAACGCGGCAAACCTTGCGCTGGTGGCCTTCTCGCGCTTCAACGACAAACTCGACGGCCAGGTGCTGGTGTTTTTCATCATCACTGTTGCCGCCGCGGAGGTCGCCGTCGGCCTGGCACTCATTGTGGCGCTGTACCGCAAACGGCCGTCCGCGCATGTCGAGGATTTGACCACGATGAAGCTTTAAAAATGAAGAAAGAGACATTCAACGTTCGACGCCCAACGCTGAATTTTCGCCGTGGGGCAGCAGGGAAGACCGGGCGTTCGGCGTGGAATGTGGAATGCACCCGGATGCGTTGATGAAATACGAAATTCTGCCCTGGCTGACGTTGTTCCTGCCGATTTTGGCCTCGGCGGCCATCACCCTTTTTACTTTGCGATCGCGCGTCGTCAGCGCCGCTCTGTCCATCGGCGCGGTGGCGACCGGTTTTGTCCTGTCGGTCCTTTTCATTGGCGCCAACGGTTTTCATCCGGCCGTGACGGAGGTTTCCCGAACCTGGCTTTCCAGCGGTCCGTTGCAAATTGATTTCGGCCTTCGGCTGGATGCCTTGAGTCTGATGATGCTGCTGGTGGTCACCGGCGTGGGCGGGGCGATTCACATTTACAGCGTCGGTTACATGCGGGAAGACCGGAGTTTCTCGCGCTTCTTCGCCAAATTAAGCCTGTTCACGTTCTCCATGCTCGGCATCGTGCTGGCGAACAATTTCATCGAGATGTTCATCTTCTGGGAACTGGTTGGCGTGTCCAGTTACCTGCTCATTGGATTCTGGTATGAAAAACCCAGCGCCGCCGATGCCGCCAAAAAGGCGTTCATCGTCAACCGCCTCGGCGATTTCGGTTTCCTGCTGGGCATTTTGATGGTCTGGGGCATTCTCGGTTCGCTGAATTTTTCGACGTTGCAGAATTCGCTGACGGCCAACCCTGCCGCGCTCGGAACGGGCGCGACCCTCGCCGGGCTGCTGGTTTTCTGCGGCGCCGTTGGCAAATCCGCGCAATTCCCGCTGCACGTGTGGTTGCCGGATGCCATGGAAGGCCCCACGCCGGTTTCGGCGCTCATTCATGCCGCCACCATGGTGGCCGCGGGCGTTTACATGCTTTGCCGGGTGTTGTTCGTGCTCAATGACCAGGCCCTGCATGTCATTGCCTGTATCGGCGGCTTCACGGCGTTGCTCGCCGCACTCATCGCCATCCAGCAAAACGACATCAAACGCATCATCGCCTACTCGACGTTGTCCCAACTCGGTTACATGGTGATGGCGGTCGGTTTGAACGGCCCGACGGCGGCGATGTTCCACCTGACCACCCACGCCTTCTTCAAGGCGCTGCTGTTCTTGAGCGCCGGCTCGGTCATCATCGCGCTGCACCATGAGCAGGACATCTGGAAAATGGGCAACCTGCGACAGAAAATGCCGGTAACGTTCTGGACCTTTCTCGCCGGCGCGCTCGCGCTTTCGGGTATGTGGCCGTTCAGCGGCTTTTACAGCAAGGACAGCATCCTGGCGCAGGCTGTTGCCCGGCATAACTACCTTCTTTTTGCCGACGGCGCGCTGGTGGCCGGGTTGACGACGTTTTACATCTTCCGGCTGTTCTTCGTCGTTTTCCTGGGCAAGGATAAATCGGCCGCCGCCGCGCACGCGCACGAATCACCGGCGGTGATGACGCTGCCGCTGGTCGTGCTGGCCGTGTTTAGCGTCATCGGCGGCTACATCGGCATTGAAGGCGTATATCACCGACTGTTTGCCGGCGAGGCCGAATCCACCACCGGTTTTGTCGCCGCCTTTTTCAAACCGTTCCTGGAAGCGCCGCTGGCGGCGGCGCTGGGCCTGGCCCTGGTGGCGATTGGTTTCCTGGCCGCCTTCTCGCTTTACGCCAAGGCCGAACAAGACCCGCTGCCGGCGCTGCTCGGCCCGCTGGCCACGTGGATGAGGAACAAGTTTTACTTTGACGAGCTTTACGAGGCCACGTTCGTTCGCGCCCATGATTTCATTGCGGCGGTGATGGATTGGATTGACCGCTGGCTGGTGGAAGGCTTTTGCCTCGGCCTGGTCCGCGGCGGCACGGATTTGGCCGGCCGCGCCCTGCGCCTGATGCAGACCGGCAATCTCCAGACCTACGCCTTCCTGTTCGTACTGGGCGTGGCGGTGATCATGTATTTCGTTTTGGTGAAATGAAAGCTGATTTTAACCGCAGAGGCGCAAAGGCACGGAGAAGAACAAGACCAATCTTCTCTCCGCATCTCCGCGCCTCAGTGATTTAAGAAGATTAACGATGTCCATTTTAACCTACATTTGGGGCTGGCCGCTGGTGGCGGCGTTGGCGCTGGTGCTCGTGCCGCGCAATTACCGCGTCATTATCCGGTTCATCGCGCTCCTGGCGACATTCATTTCGGCGGCGCTGGCGGTGAAAATGTTTGTGCAGTTCGCCGGCGCGCCGGCGGATGCGGAGGGTTACCGCTTCGTGCAGCAAATTCCCTGGGTACCGGCGCTGGGCATCAGCTATCACGTGGGCGTGGACGGCTTGAACGTGGGGCTGATTTTGATGGGCGCCATCGTCGCGTTTGCCGCGGCGTGTTGTTCGTGGGAAATTCAGTCGCGGGAAAAGGAATTCTACATCCTGCTGCTGGTCATGAGCGGCGGCATTCTCGGCGCGTTTGCCTCGCTGGACATGTTCTTTTTCTATTTCCTGCATGAACTGGCGCTGGTGCCGACGTTCATCATGATCGGCGTCTGGGGCCGCGGCGAACGAAAGAATTACGCCACCTTCCAAATTACCATTTACCTGAGCGTGGGCGCGCTGCTGGCGCTCATCGGTTTAATTGCGCTTTACCTGCAGGCCGGCGCCAACACGTTCGACATTCCGAAACTGATGGAATACGTCCAAACGCATCCGCTGGCGGCGGGGGCGCAGAATTTGATTTTCCCGCTGCTGCTGTTCGGGTTTGGGATTTTGGTTTCGCTCTGGCCGTTTCATTCGTGGGCGCCGTTGGGTTACAGCGCGGCGCCGGCGCCGACGGCCATGGTTCACGCCGGCGTTTTGAAAAAATTCGGACTTTACGGTCTGATTCGCATCGCGTTGCCATTGCTGCCGCAGGCGGCGCAACATTGGATGACCCTTCTTTCGTGGCTGTGCCTGGGCAACATCCTGTACATCGGCTGGGTGGCGATGCGCCAGCGCGATTTGAATCTGCTGATCGGCAATTCCAGCGTGGCGCACATGGGCTTTGTCTTCCTGGGCATTGCCAGCTTGAACCTCATTGGCGTGACCGGCGCCGAGTTCATCATGGTGGCGCATGGTTTTCTCGCGGCACTGTCATTTGCGTTGAGCGGCTACCTCTATCAAAAAGCCGGCACACTGGAGATGGCCGAGCTGGGCGGCCTCTGCCGGCCGTTGCCTTTCATTGGCACGGCGCTGCTCATGGCGGCGCTGGCCGGCTGTGGGTTGCCGGGTTTTGCCAATTTCGTCGGCGAAGTGTCGGTGTTTTTTGCCGCGTGGAAGGTCTTTCCGGTGGCGACCATCCTGGCCGTCTGGGGCGGTCTGGTGATCGGCGGCATTTACATGACACGCGCGGTGCGAAAAATCCTGCACGGCCCGGTATCGGAAAAACTCGCCGGCCTGGCCGATGCCACCGGCGTCTGGCGCCAATTGCCTTATGCGCTGTTGCTGGCCTGTTTGTTCGTGTTTGGCATCTGGCCGCGTTTGCTCACGGAAAAAATCGTGCCGGACGCGCGGATGGTTTCGGAACGTGTGGCCGCCCCGGCAGTCGTCGTGAGCGCCTCGCCGGCAATGCCGCCGCCCCACGGAGCGTCCGCCGGCTCGAACCGGTTGCCGGCGCCCGGCCATAACGACGTTGTTTCGCTGAATCCATGAACGCTTCACTGATCACATTGGAAGTTCTGGTGCTGGTGCTCGGCGTGGTGCTGTTGCTGGCCGATTTCTGGGTGCCCGCCGGGCGCAAAAAATTCCTGGCTTATCTGGCCATCGCCGCGCTGGGCGGTTTGCTGTTGGCCGGTTTCAGCCCCGGCAGTTTCTGCAATACCTTCGGCACGGCGTTCCACGGCGCGTTTGTGGAAGATGCGCTGGCGCTGTTCTTCAAACGCTTTTTCCTCGTGGCGACCATTCTGGTTTTGTTCGTCACGGCCGAATTTTCGGAAAAAATCTCCGCCGGCATTTCGGAATTTTACTCGCTAATCATTTTTGCGCTGGTGGGGATGCTCTTTGCCGCCTCGGCGAACGATTTTGCGATGCTTTTTGTTTCCGTGGAAACCATCACCGTCACTTTTTACGTGCTCGTCAGCTCTCAACGGGCGCGACTGGCCGCACTCGAAGCGGGTGTGAAATATCTCATCATCGGCGCGTTATCCTCGGCGTTCATGGTCTTCGGCATCGCGCTGGTGTGGGGAACGACCGGCACGATCAATTTCACCCGCCTGGCCGCCGTCACGCCGCAATTTCTCCACAACCCCATGTTTCTGGCCGGCGTCTTGTTTGTGCTGGCGGGGCTGGGCTTCAAAATTTCCATGGTGCCGTTTCAAATCTGGACGCCGGACGTGTATCAGGGCGCGCCGACGCCCACGACGACGTTTCTGGCCGTCGGTTCCAAAGCCGCTGGATTTGTGCTGCTGCTGCGTGTTTTGTTTGCTGCGCTGCCGGCGGTGACGGCGCATTGGATGGACTTTCTGGCTGTCCTTTCCGCCATCACGATTCTTTACGGCAACCTCTGCGCCTTGCCACAGCGCAATCTCAAACGCCTGCTGGGGTATTCCAGCATTGCGCATGCGGGTTATTTGTTGCTGGGCGTGGCGGCGTTGAACGCGAGCGGACAGGCGGCGGTGATGTATTACCTGGCCGGCTACTTGTTCACCGTCGTCGCGGCGTTTCTGGTGATCGCCCTGGTGATGCAAAATCTGGACAGCGAAGACATTTCCGGGCTGGCGGGACTCAATCAGCGTTCCCCGATTCTGGCGGCTACCATGACCCTGGCGATGGCGTCGCTGGCCGGCGTGCCGCCGCTGGCCGGGTTTTTCGGAAAATTTCTGCTGCTCAAGGCCGTGATCCAACAGGGTTTGGCCAGCGCCAATCCGGTTTATTTCTATCTGATCGTTGTTGCCCTGGCCGGGGTGTTGATTTCGTTTTATTACTACTTCGGGGTGATCCGCGCTATTTATTGGAGCAAGGAGGCAAAGGACCTTTCGGCCATCAAACTCTCCGCCCCGGCAAAGGTCACGGCCTGGGCATGCATTGCGGGGATGTTTTGGATCGGTCTTTTCCCCGACGAGATTTTGAATCTGGCGGGCCAGGCGGCGAAGTCGCTGGGCATTTGACTTCGCCACCGGCCCACGCAGCCTTCTCATTTCCGGCCCCGGTAATCAGAAATTCACAGTCAGAAGGATCAACTGGGGATGCTGATTTTCGGCGTCCGGAAATTGGGACGCGCCAGGTCGCCAGCCGACAATCTCCGTCCACGGCCGCGAACTGATGTTGCCGACCCGTTCGATCCGGCCGGACGGTCTGGTGACGGCGGGCAAAAGGGGCGGACGAAAATTGTTCGCGGTCGTTTTGGTGGCGGAGGGATTCGGCGTCGGCGGTGGCGCGGCCGAACTGCCAAGCGGCGCGACCGTCAAGGCCAGAGCCAGCAATGTTCCACTCCATTTCATGCTTCAATTTCGTCCCCGCGCAAGGCTTGTCAAGGCGACGGGGATGACTTCCAACTGCGGCTCGAGGCGCCGGCGCAAGGGTCCTGGCCGGGCGCAATGATATTTCCGGCGGGCGCCGCTGCCGCCGCGGAGATGCCGGCGGCCGGGAACCGCGGCCCCGACCGGTTTGGATCCGGTGACTCGTGGAAATTCACACCGTGCGCATCTGCACGGCGTCCACGATTTCGGTGCCCACGGAAATGGCTCCGATGATGACGGCGGTGTCGCCGGGCTTCAACCGGCCCTGGCTGGTGAAATTTTTCAGGGCGGTTTCGATGGTGTTCTGCGGGTTGATGAAATCGAATTCCATGACGAATGCGGTGACGCCCCAGTTCAAAGTCAGTTGATTGGCGATGCGTTCGTTGTCGCACAGCGCATAGATGGGCGAGTAGCGCGGTCGCATCCACGCGGCGTAAGCGGCCATGTGACCGTGGCGGGTAAAGACCAGGATCGCCGCGGCGCGCAACTCGTTGGCCATGACCACGGCGCTTTTGACGAGTTTTTGGCGGGCGTTGCTCAACTCCGCCGCCTCGTGGAATTGCGCGTTGCCGCTGCGCTCGGTGCGCACGGCAATGCGGTCGAACACTTCGATGCACCGGAGCGGGTGCTTGCCCACGGTGGTTTCACCGCTTAACATGATGGCATCGGCTTCTTCATAGACGGCGTTGGCCACGTCGGTCACCTCGGCGCGCGTGGGCATGGGCGACTCGATCATGCTCTCCAGCATATGCGTGGCGACAATGACCGGTTTGCCCAGGCGCAGGCACGTTTTCACGATGCGGCGCTGGACGATGGGCAGTTCTTCGTAGGGAATCTCAATGCCCAAATCGCCCCGCGCGACCATGACCGCATCGGCTTCGCGGACAATTGCTTCCAGGTTTTTGACCGCCTCCTGGTCCTCGATTTTGGCGACAACCAGCGGCGGAGACGGGGCGCCATCGAACAATTCCCGCAACTGCATCAAGTCCCGCGCCTCGCGAACGAACGAAAGCGCAATGAAATCCACGCCCAATTCCAGGCCGAGCCGCACGTCTTTGAGGTCCTTGGCCGTGAGCGCGGGCAGCGACACTTTGACGCCGGGGAGGTTGATGTGGCGCCGGCTGCCCAGCGTGCCCTCGGTGAGGACCTCGCACTCCACCTTGTTGCCGGTCTTGGCGAGCACTTTCATCTCAATGGCGCCGTTGTCAATGAGCACCACGTCGCCCACGCTGATGTCGTTGACAAAATTTTCGTAATTCACATCCACGGAGTGCTCTTCCAGGTCCCGTTCGCCGCGCACGGTCAGGATGAATTTCTGGCCGGGCTGCAAATCCAGCGGCACACGGAGATCGCCGGTGCGGATGGCCGGCCCCTGCGTATCCATCATGATGCCGGTGAATCGCTGGCGGGCGGCGGAGGCGGCGCGGATGTCGGCCACCACGCGCCGAACCCAATCATGCGGGGCGTGGGACATGTTCAGTCGAAAGATGTTGACTCCCCCGTCAATGAGTTTGCCGATCATCTCCTCCGAATCGGTGGCCGGGCCGAGCGTGGCGATGATCTTGGTTTTGCGAACGTTGCCCCGTTGCATGGACACAGACTACGCCAAAATCCGGCCGCGTTAAAGTGTTAAAGCAGAGCGGCGGAGGCCTTTGCCTGCCGTTTCACCGGAACGAATCCCGTGCGAAAAGAATCTTGCCATTGACCCCGAAGGCGGTCATATTGCGCCAGAATTTATGGCAGATGTGGCAAATAAATATCCGGAAAACGTTCCCGGCAAATATTACGTGGACAATCAGTGCATTGACTGCGATTTGTGCCGCGAAACGGCGCCGGACAATTTCAAACGCAACGACGAAGGCGGTTACTCCTACGTCTATAAACAACCGGAAACTCCCGAAGAAGAAGCTCGCTGCAAGGAAGCCAAGGAGGGATGCCCTGTGGAAGCCATCGGCGACAATGGGGCATAGGTCGGCGTCGGCACCCAACAATTTTCTGCGGCCCGCGCGAAGCGGCCGCGGTCTTCAAGGCGCGGCGGCCGATTCAATCGGCAGCACAATGCGCACCGTGCCAGGCTGACTGGGCGGGGAAGGGACGATCTCCAGTTTGCCGCGGTGCGTGGCGATGATTTTCCGACAGACCATCAACCCCAGTCCCAACCCGACGTTGCGCGTGGTGAAAAACGGCACCGGGACCTTTTCAGCG
>DASRCU010000042.1:0-6611 GCA_035652955.1 Verrucomicrobiia bacterium
ATTGCGGTCCAGGGAGTGCAGCAAAGCGGCCGCCCGCGCCGCCGCGGCCGCCTCGCTCACGTGGATGCCCAGTTGTTCGGCCTTGCGAAACAGCAGCACGCGGACGTAGGTTTCGCGCTCCAATTGGGTTTCCGGCAGGCGGTCGGGCCATTGGCCGGGATTGTGGAACCAGTAAAACAGCTTGAACTCGCGCAGCGCGTTGTTGAATTCTTCCGGCGTGATTTTTTGACCGTAAATGGAGCCGTAATCGCCCCCGCCCCCGCTCCCGCGCATCGGGCCACTGCCCATGAAAATCACAAAGGAAATAATGGTGGCCCCGGCGATCAACCACCAGAGCCATTTGGAATGTTTGCGAATGGTTCCAATCATGTTGGCAACACAGGAGCACCCAGCCTAGCAACGCCGGCCAACAAGGCAAACCGAAAAAACAAAATGTCCCTGCCGCAAACGCCTCTACGCATTGTTCGGCCTGAGCAGGATTCTCTTCCGGACGAGGCACGCGGCTTCCGGAATCGGGCGCCGCTTTCCGGGCCGAACACCGTCACCCCGCCTGGCCTGGTTCCAGAAAACCGGTTGACCGACCGTGTAACCTTGCCGCCTGTCCCGCACAAATGACGATGGCCGCAGGAATAAGAGGGAACGCGCCCCATGCGCGGACGCCGGAAACGAACCTGCCCCTTTCAGGCCCGTTCATCGAACCATTTTTGTGTGATGGGGTGATAGAAGGTGCATTCGTAACAGGTGCGGGGTCGTCGGCCTTCGTAAAAGCCTTTGATGAGATCCCAGGCTTCGGGGCTTTCGGAGATTTCCATCAAGGATTTCTCGCGGAGATGGCCCACCACCAGGTCGTCATTGTCGTTGGTCTGCAGCCGGCAGCCGCAAAGTCGCACCCGGCCGTCGTGGCGTACGGCAAAGTTGAACAGGTTTTTGCAGGGCACGTTCAACAGCGGAGGCAGCTTGCGCAGGCGCATAAAACCGCTCAGATCCTCCGGCTTGATGGTGCCGCCCCAGTTGTCGAAGTCCACCGTGAAATTGACGCGGACGCGTTCGGACAAATACGGCCGGATGTTTTGTTGGAAATCGGCCGAGCGAATGATCCGGCTGGGGCGCTCGTGATTGCGAAACCGAATGACAATGCGCGCCGGCTCTCCTCTGGCGCGGTTATATTCCATCAGATTGCGAATACCGGACATGACTTCGTCGTATTGTTTCACGCCGTAAATTTTTTCGTAGATGTCCTTGCTCGCCCCCTGCGTGCTGATGAACACCGCGGCAATGCCCAGGTCAATCAACCGTTTGTAAGTCTGGTTTTTATTGAGGAGAATGGCGTTGGTGGTCAAATAAACGTTTCGGAGACCGGCCTGGTTGACGGCATAATCCACTTTCTGCAAAAGATTCGGGTCCACCAGCGGGTCGCCCACCACCGGGGTGAGGTCGAGGCTTTGACCGCCGAGAGCCGCCCATTCATCCACGGCCTTTTTGAAAACCTCGAACGACATAACGCCGGTTTCCAGAGTTTTGTTGGCGACGACTCGCGGATAAGCGCAAAAGGTGCACTTGGCGTTGCAAATGTTCGTGACACCGGCCACCAGTGCGCCCGAAGGCGTCAACCGCCGGCGCGCATACAACTCCTCCGGCGTGACGTGGCGCCGGGTCAGCCACCGGAACTGAACGGCGCGCCAAAGATGCTCGACGTAGTACGCCCCCCAATAAACCACGTCGGCAACCAGCCCGTTCGTGTGAACCAAGTGGTAAATGCGCCAGCCAAGTTTGCGGGCAAACGTGCTCACTGCCGTTTGAATGCGATGCCCTATCTTATGGCTTCCCCCGTTGACTGTCAAACCGGCGCGCCGGGGTCCACACGGCGCGGCGCCTTGACATCCATCGGCGGGTTGTTCAGGATTTTGAAAACATGCCGGAACACATCCAGTTGGATCAATCACTCTGGGTCTATGGCGAAAAAATTTATCAGGAAACGCCCAATGCCCGGACGGAAATTGACGCCGTGAAGGAGCGGGGCATCGCCACCTTCATGCTGAAACGCAAACCCACCGCCGAGGATTTCGAGCAGTTGCGCCGGCGAATCTGGTCCCAGGACATCCATGTCGTCCTGACCCGATTGCATCCCTGGGAAATGACCGCGCTCAAGCCGCTCTTTCGCGAGCGCAAAAATTTCTCTGTCATTTACGACGATTGGTGGATCATGCCGCACTGGTTCACCCGGGAAGCGGAATATGTCGTCTTTCGAAAATACAACGGCCTTACCGTCCGGCTGGGCCAATCCGCCTGGACCTCCCGCGCGCCGTCCTGGTTTTACAATCCTTTCCACCGGGATTACCGGTCGAAATACGCCTTGAACGCCTTTCTCCTGCGTCTGCCCATGCTGGCCGTTTCCCCGCTGGTCAACCTGGCCAACATTTACCGGAGGCGGACGGAAAAAGTGGTTCCCGAACGGTATTTGTATTTTCCCTTCGCCGTCCGGGCGAGCGATTTACCGCTGCCCGCCAAAGTTCAATACCAATATGATTTCACCAACACCTGGAACATCTGCGGCATCTTCCTGATGCGAGACCCTTTTGTTCCGTTTCACCATACCTTTGCCAATCTTTATGCCGATCGCTTCAAAATGACCCAGTTGCTGCTCAAAAGCGGCTACGCCTTTTATCACGGCTGGAATCGGGACTGGCAGACCTATGTCAAGATTATTCATCAAAGCCGTTATGCCGTGGCCTCCGGCGGACTTTGCGACAAATTCAACCCCAACTTTCTCGAATGCGCCTGCCTGGGAACCCCTATGATCGGTCGCAGCGTTCCCTGGGAGGCGCCGTGGTTCGATGAATGCCTCTTCCCTGTGGATCCGCTGAACATGACGATCCGGGAGCTGAAACCCGTCCTGCAAGCCGCGCTGGAACAACAACCCGTGTTGCGCGAGAATTGTTTGAACTGGCGGGACCGCCTGTTGAAAATGTATAATCCGCACACCCTGCTGGACCTGTTGCAGGATCAGATTGACGGGAAGCCGCTGCCACCGGGTTACCTCAAGCCGGGTGTGAAAACGGCTGCCCACAGGCCGTGCGCACCTTCGCCGGGCGCCTGACGGAACCGGTGTGTTTGCCCGGTGGAATTTCGATTCTCGACTTTTGCCGAAGAACCTCGAATGATGGGCGCATGAATGCGCGGGTTTTGGTCACCGGCGTCGCCGGTTTCATTGGTTCTCACGTGGCCGCCTGTTTGTTGAAGCAAGGCTGTTCGGTCGTCGGCCTGGACGATTTGAGCGGCGGCTTTCGCGATCAGGTCCCCTCCGGCGTGGAATTTATCGAAGGGTCGGTGACGGATGCCGAGCGGGTCCAAAAACTGTTTGAATGTCACTCGTTTGATTACGTTTTTCACCTGGCCGCCTACGCTGCCGAGGGACTGAGCCATTTCATCAAACATTTCAATTACACCAATAACCTCCTCGGCAGCGTGAATCTCATCAACGCCTCGGTGAACCATGGCGTCAAATGCTTCGTTTTCACCTCGTCCATTGCCGTTTACGGCCGCAACCAGGTGCCGATGACCGAAGACACCGTGCCGCAACCGGAAGACCCTTACGGCATCGCCAAATATGCCGTGGAGCTGGACCTGAAGGAAGCCCGCGAAATGTTCGGGTTGAACTACGTCATTTTCCGTCCGCACAATGTCTATGGCGAATTTCAAAACATCGGCGACCGCTACCGTAACGTCATCGGCATCTTCATGAACCAGATCCTGCAAGGCCGGCCGATGACGATTTTTGGCGACGGCACGCAAACCCGCGCCTTCAGTTACATTGACGATGTGGCGCCGGTCATCGCCGCCTGCGTCACCCGGCCCGAAAGTTACAATCAGATTTTTAATGTCGGCGCCGATCAGCCCTACTCCGTCAACGAACTGGCGCAAATTGTGGCCGAAGCGATGGGGGTGACGCCGCAAATCCAATATCTTGACGCCCGCCATGAAGTGGTGCACGCCTATTGCACCCATGAAAAAGCGCGGGCCTTCTTTGGCGACCTCATCAAAAACGTCCCCCTGAAAACCGGAGTGGCGCGGATGGCCGCCTGGGCGAAAAGAGTCGGCGCGCGGCAGGGCAAACCGTTCGCCCGGATCGAGGTGCGTAAAAATCTGCCTCCCTCCTGGGCAGCCCTGGAAGCGAGCGCCCGGGGATGACTCCCGCTGTGAATAAACTCCTGCAAAGCGGCATCATTTTCGCAGTCATCAGCTTTCTCACCGGCCTGGGCAACCTCGCCTTTCAGGCGGTTCTGGGACGGCATTTGAAGGGTGAAGGCCAGTTCGGCGATGCCAACAGCGCGTTGGGCGGGTTGATGACCCTGCTGGGGTTGTTGCCGACAGTCGCCACCTTTGCCGTCACGCATTACATCGCGCATTTCAATGCCTGCGGCGATCATGCGCGCCTGGAAGGGTTGCTCCGCGGCTGCCGTCGGTTCCTTTTCCGGTTTACCCTCGCCGGTTCGGTCGTGGCGCTAATCGTCGTCAAACCGCTGAGCGATTATTTCCATTACGGCGAAAAGCTGATGCTGGTCACACTCCTTTGCGCGCTGTTGGGACTCTGGGTTTCGCTGGCCACGGCGCTGTGCCAGGGGTTGGCCTGGTTCAAGCGGCTGGCCCTGATCGGATTTCTGGCCATGGTGTTGCGCGTGGTTTTCGGGTGGTTGATTACTTTCCAATGGCCTTCCGCCGAAACCGCTGTGCTGGCTTCCACCTTTTCACTTTTGGCTTATCTGACGCTGCTGTTCTGGCGCAAGGAATTAACACTACACGGGGAACCGATCCCGCCGTGGAATCGCGAGTTCAGCCAATACTTCCTCTTTAGCGCCGCCGTGGTGGCCGGCAACTTCTGCTTTTTGCAGGGCGACTGGCTGGTGGCGAACAAATTCTTTGCCAAGGAACAACTGGACGCCTACGCCGCCGCCGGCATTCTGGCGCGTGCCCTGCCCCAAGCCGTCGCCCCCCTGCTGACCGTTTTGTTCACCTCGCGCTCCGGTCAGCGTGCCGGCGGCATTGTTGCCGAGCAGCTTCAACTGATTGGACTTTCGAGCCTGGCCCTGGTGGTCGGAGCCTTTTGTCTCTTGGCCCTGCGCACCTTTTGCCTGAAAATCCTCGGCAAATACTCGCCGGAAGCGGCGGCAATGATCGGGCCGCTGGCCGGCACGATGGTTTTTGTGGGCTTGCTCCAGGCACTGGCCATGTGGTCGCTGGCCAGTCGCTGGTTGAAAACCTCCCTGCTTTACGGCGGGCTGGGTGCGGCCTACTGGCTGGCGCTCCTGTTCTTCGGCCACAGCCCATCGGCCTTGTTGAAGACGATGCCTGCGGCCGCCGGTACAGCCTTTGGGATTTTGTTTTTAGCCTGGCTGATTGCCCAGCGCGGCAATCTGCCAGCCGTCGAACGCTCCCCGTGACCGTTTTTCCGTCTCCAGATTGAAACCTTGACGCCAGGCAATAAAACGCAAAAATGCTCATCCCATCGAGCCTGGCGATGCACATTCGCGACTGCTCCAACGAAGCGGACTCGGCCTGTTCGATCCGGATCGCCGACCGGCGCCCCGGTCAACCACCTCGCCGACGGCAGGGGGCTTTGTTTCAGCGGCCAACCTCGGGATTCGCGTTGGAAATGTCGCCTGACTTGGCGCGAGAAAAAGCAGGGAATCGGTTATGGCTCCGCCCGTTTGTGTCGGTAATCAACAGCCGAAATCCAACGGTTTCAGGCCCTCCCGCGAATTTTCTTGTTTTTGACCAAATGAATGCAGACTTAAGCAAACGCGCTTTTCCTGGGTTTACTTTGATTGAGCTTTTGGTGGTTATTACCATCATCGCGATTTTGGCCGCGTTGCTGCTGCCGGCCTTGAGCAAGGCCAAAGAAAAAGCTTATCAGATTCACTGTCTCAGCAACCACCGACAATTGATGGTGGCATGGTCCTTGTATAAGGACGACTATGCGGGATTTCTAGTTGTTGACGACGCTCACGCGGGTGCAACCAATTACGCAAGTTGGGAGCAAGGCGACATGCACAATCCTCTGGAAGCGACTAATGCGGATTTGATCAAAATGGGTTTACTTTATCGTTTCACGCCTAATGTTAAGGTATATCGCTGCCCCTCGGACCCGTCAAGCGATGTGCGGAGCTACAGTATGCAGCCCCAGTTGGCCAGTTACATGTATGGTACGCCTATAGATCAACAAGCAGCCAATGGAATGCCTGGATACCCACCCATGTATCGGGATAACGAAATTGTTAAAGTCCCACCGTCGCTGACAATGGTTTTTATAGATGAATCGCTTCCTTCGATTAACGATGGATTTTTTGGGATTTTTATCATGGGAGACCGTTGGTGGGATGTACCCGCGGTCTGGCACGGCCACGGAGGCAATTTGTCTTTCGCCGATGGTCACGCCGAACACTGGCGCTGGATAGATTCACGCACTTGGACTGCAACGACGGGCCAAATCAGCCCAAACAATCCTGATTTGAAAAGATTGCAGGCATGCATCGGCTATCGGTGAAACAAAAGAGATTGATTTCAAAATGTCTCAACCGCTTTACAACACTCTTGAGCAACTGCTTCGTGCAGCC
>DASRCU010000043.1:0-20783 GCA_035652955.1 Verrucomicrobiia bacterium
GTGCAATCGTTTGGCCGCGCCTATCCCCACGTGCGGAGCATGTCCATGAACACTTGGTTGGGACCAATTGCCCCTTACAACAATGTCACCACCGTGGTCTCCTATTACAAGGAATCAAGTATCCTCCGTCCCAATCCGTCAGAGTTATGGGTATTCATGGACGAAAACCCCGTCAGCATCAATGACGGCTCGTTTGTCTGCGAGCCGGATGTTCCCCAGTGGATTGATTGTCCGGCGTCGTATCACAACCACGCCGGCGGCATGGTTTTTGCCGACGGCCATGCGCAAATCCGAAAGTGGACCGACCCCACCGTGTTGTCCAAATGGGCGCCGCCAACGATTCAGCCGGGCAATCCCAGTTTCACCCGGCTGGCGCCCAGCCAGAATCCGCCCGCCGATTTATGGTTTTTGCAAGGCGCCAGTACGGTGCTCAAGTAAGCGTCGCGCGGCGGCCCAGGCCAAACGTTCTCACCGAAGCGTTGCCCGGCCGGTAACAAAATTTACAGGTTCCCCGTCCGGAGCGAATTCTCTCTGGTTCCCCCGCACAGCTCCGGATATTTTACTTGCGGACAGAGGTCAATCGGCGGACCCGTCCTCCAGGCCAATTTTCCGGGCCAAACCCGGTGGCTCGCGGCGCCAGTGTGCCGCCCGGCGCGGAACGGTCGGGATGGCTGGGTTGCAGACCGTGCCGGAGGATTTGCGGGTTTCAGTTTATTGAATCATCATTATTTGATTTGCTTTTTTGTGGCGGGAAGAATATAATGGTTTAACTTGCGCGGGTTCAGAAAATCAAAGCCCCGTTGGCGGCTCAACGGCAGGACGCATGAAGGCCTCGGTGGAGAAGAAGATGGCGCTTGGTTTTGCGGTGTCGGCATTGGCCCTGGCGGGCTTGGGCTGGTTGTCTTATCGCACGATGGCCGATTCATTTGCGGCGCGGGAGGCCGTGGCGCACACGCGGGAGGTAATGGCCAATCTGGAAGCGATTCTGACGACGCTCACCGAGGCGGAGGCCGAACAACGCGGCTATCTGCTCACCGGCAGCGCGTCCTTTCTGGCGGCCCGCCAGGAGGCGACGCGGCAGTTGCCGGTGCAATTGCAGGAGCTTCGCCAGCTCACCGCCGACAATCCAACTCAACAGCAGGCTTTGAATCGGCTGGAAGCGTTGATCCGCCGGCGACTGGAAATGCTGGATGCGCGCATCGCGACGTATCAGCAAGCCGGCCTTCAAGCGGCCGTGGAAAAATCTGACATGGAGCACGGTAAGGTGGTGATGAATGACGTGCGGTCGGCGGTGAATCAGATGCTTTCCACGGAGGAAAAACTCCTGACCCAACGCGAGAAACGTTCTGCCGCCGCTGCCCGGCAATCGTTGGTCATCGTCAGCGTCGGCGGGGCACTGGCCGTGGCGGTGAGCCTGGCGGCGGTGGGGCTGGCGCATCGGGATTTGAAGGCGCGCGCGCAAACGGAGCGGGCGTTGCGTGAAAACCGCGCCTTGCTGGAAGCTATTCTGGATCACGTGCCGGCCGTGGTTTATCTCAAGGATTTGGCCGGGCGTTATCTGTTCGTCAATCGCCAGTTCGAGCAGTTGGCTGGGCGTTCGCGCGAAGAGATTGCCGGCAGGACGGCTTACGATTTTTCACCCAGGGAACTGGCCCGCATCGCCACGGAACATCATCAGACCATTCTCGCCACCCAAAAGCCGTTGGAAGTGGAGGAGACGGTGCTTTATCCCGACGGGCCGCGCACGCACCTGGCCATTAAATTTCCGTTGCGGGATGCGGCCGGCAACATTTACGCCACCGGCGGCGTATCGCGTGACATCACCGAGCGCAAACGCGCCGAGCAGCTCCGCGAAGAGCGCGACCGTTTTTTCGAGCTGTCGCGGGACCTGATCTGCGTGGCGGGTTTTGACGGCTGGTTCAAGGCGCTCAACCCCGCCTGGGAACGCACGCTGGGCTTTTCGCGCGAGGAATTGCTCCGCCGGCCGTTTCTGGAATTCATCCATCCGGATGACGCGGGCGCATCACAGGCCGAGGTGGACAAACTGGCCGGCGGTCACGAAACGGTGAATTTTGAAAATCGTTTCCGCTGTCGGGACGGCTCCTGGCGCTGGTTTTTGTGGAACGCGCGCGCCGATGTTTCCAGGAAATTGATTTACGCCACCGGTCGCGACATCACCGAACGCAAGCGCGCCCAGGAAAAAATCCTCCAGCTCAACGCCGATTTGCAGCGCCAGGCCGAACGGTTGGAAGCGGCCAACAAAGAGCTGGAGGCGTTTTCCTATTCGGTCTCGCACGATTTGCGCGCGCCGCTGCGGCACATTGATGGTTTCGTGGGGCTGCTGGCCAGGCAATCCGTCGCAAGACTCGATGAGCGCGGGCAGCGATACCTGAATATCATCGCCGATTCAGCCCGGCGCATGGGAGCGCTGATTGACGACCTGCTGGTGTTTTCGCGGATGGGGCGCGCCGAATTGCGCCGCACCCGTGTGGCCCCCGAAGCGCTGGTGCATGAGGCGGTGGAGGCCTTGCAAAATGAAATCACCGGCCGCCGCATCGTCTGGAACATCGGCACGCTGCCGGAGGTGGAGGCCGACCCGGCGATGCTGCGCCAGGTCTGGCTCAACCTTCTGAGCAACGCCGTCAAATACACCCGCCCCCGCAATCCGGCCCAAATCGAGATCGGCTGCCAGCCGGCCGACGGCGAGTTTGTCTTTTACATCCGCGACAACGGGGTGGGGTTTGACATGCAGTACGTCCACAAACTGTTCGGCGTTTTCCAGCGCCTCCATCGCTCGGAGGATTTTGAAGGCACGGGCATCGGGCTGGCCAATGTGCAGCGCATCGTCCACCGCCACGGCGGCCGCGTGTGGGCGACCGGCAAGCCCGACGCGGGCGCCACGTTTTATTTTTCTCTTCCTGCAAGTCCGTCTTCTCCAACAACATCCTCATAAAAACATCATGGCTCCACTCAAACGCATTCTGCTGGCCGAAGACAACGAACGGGACATCGAACTGACGCTCGCCGCCCTCGAGGAATACAATCTCGCCAACGAGGTCGTCGTCGTGCGCGACGGCGCCGAGGCGCTGGATTATCTGTACGCCCGCGGTTCCTTTGCCGGCCGCGCCAACGGCCTGCCTGTGGTTGTGCTGCTCGATTTGAAAATGCCCAAGATGGACGGTCTGGAAGTGCTGCGCCACCTGCGCGCCGACGAAACGCTCAAACACCTGCCGGTGGTCATGATCACCTCTTCCCGCGAAGAACAGGACTTGATTCGGAGCTACCAACTGGGCGCCAACGCCTACGTCGTCAAACCGGTGGATTTCCGGCAATTCGTGGATTCGGTCAAGGAAATCGGCTTCTTCTGGGCCATCCTCAATGAACCGCCGCCCGGCACGGTCAAGCGCGGCGGTTGACCCTCCGGCTAACTTCAATCCGTTTGCTCATGGCTACCGACTGGAACCACCGCCCCGTGCGTTTATTGCATCTGGAAGACGATGAACGGGACCAGATGCTCGTCCGCGAATTGCTGCAGGCCGAAGGGCTGCCCTGCGAAACGGTGGCCGTCACCACGGCCGAGGAATTTGAATCCGCCCTCCAGCAACAGCCGTTTGACCTTATCATCTCCGACTTCACCCTGCCGTCCTTCGACGGCTTGCGCGCGCTGGACATCGCCCGTCGCCTTTGCCCGCAAACGCCCTTCATTTTCTTTTCCGGCACCATCGGCGAGGAGGCGGCGGTGGAGAGTCTCAAACACGGCGCAACCGACTACGTGCTCAAACAGCGCCCCGGCCGGCTCGTGTCGGCCGTTCGCCGCGCCCTGGAGAATTTTCAGGAACGCGCCCGGCTGCGGCGCATGGAAACTGAATTGCGCCAGCTCGAAGAGCGCCTGCGCATCGTCGCCCGCGCCTCCAACGACATTGTCTGGGAGTGGGATATTGCCGGCGGCACGGTCTGGTTCAGCGAAAATTTTGAAAACGTCCTTGGCCTGCCGCGCGAGGAAATCGGCGCCAGCCTCGAAAAATGGCATCAATTGATCCACCCCGACGACCGCGAGCGGGTGGTGGCCGGATTCACCGCCATGCTGGCCGCCGGCGGACGCGTCTGGTGGAGCGAACATCGCCTGCGCCGCGCCAACGGCCGGTATCTGCACGTGTACGACCGGGCCTCCGTCATTTACGACGCCGCCCGCAAACCGTTGCGCGTGGTCGGCATCACCCAGGACATGACCGAGCAGAAACACGCCGAGGCGAAAATCCGCGAACAGGCCGAATTGCTCGACAAGGCGCAGGACGCCATCATTGTTTGCGACCCCGACCGGCGGATTGTCTATTGGAACAAGGGCGCCGAGCGGATTTACGGTTGGAGCGCCCGGGAAGCCCTGGGCCGGAACGTCCGCGAATTGCTCTTCCACGACATCGCGCCGGCGGCTTTGCGGGACGTGGAGCCGGCGCTGGAATCCCGCAACGAATGGATCGGCGAACTCGCCTGCTTCACCAAAGATCACCGTTCCCTCATCGTCCAATCCCGTGCCACGTTGATCCGGGACGACGCCGGCCGGCCTCAATCGTTGCTCCTGATCAACACCGACATCACCGAACGCAAACAGCTTGAAGAGCAATTCCTCCGCGCGCAACGTCTCGAAAGCCTCGGTGCACTCGTCGGCGGTCTGGCGCACGATCTGAACAACGCCCTGGTCCCCATCCTCATCGGCGTGGAAATCCTGCATCAGCAACCCCTTTCGCCCGATGCCGCCGGCATGCTGCGCACGATGGAAACCAGCGCGCGCCGCAGCGCCGAGATGATCAAGCAGATGCTCCTCTTTGCCCGGGGCGGTGAATCCGTCCGCACCGTCCTGCACCCCGACCAGCTCGTGCGGGAAATGGCGCGGATCATCCGCGACACCTTCCCCAAAAACATCCGCTGCCGCGTGCACCTGGACAAGTCGCTCTGGCCGGTGAGCGGCTATGCCACGCAACTGCATCAGGTGCTGATGAACCTCTGCGTCAACGCCCGCGATGCCATGCCTCAAGGCGGCACGCTCACTTTGTCCGTTCAAAACGCCACCCTCACTGAAGCCGAGGCCGCCCGGCATGAGGGCGCCCGACCGGGAAATTATTGTTGCCTGGGAGTGGCCGACACCGGCACCGGCATTTCGCCGGACGTTCTGGAAAAAATTTTCCAGCCGTTCTACACCACCAAACCGCCGGGCAAAGGCACCGGCCTGGGATTGTCCACCTGCCGCAACATCGTCAGGAATCATGGCGGTTTTATGACCGTTCGCAGCACCGTGGGCGCCGGCAGCGAATTTCAGGTCTGGCTGCCCGCCGCCGAAACGGCCGCCCCCGCCGAACCTGCCGCCGGTCAATCCCCGCCGCCGGCCGGTCATGGCGAACACATTCTGGTGGTGGACGATGAGCAAAGCATTCTGGCCATCACCCGCGCCGCGTTGGAGAATTACGGCTACGAGGTCTCCACCGCCGCCGGCGGCGCCGAGGCCATCACCCGTTTTGCGCAGACTCCCGAAAACGTGCGCGTGGTCATTTGCGATCTGGCCATGCCGCTGATGGACGGTCAGGCCACCGTGAGAGCGCTCCGTAAAATCCGTCCCGGCTTCAAAACCATCGTCATCAGCGGCTGGGAAAAGGACACGGCCGCGCAGCTCGCCCAAATCCAACCGGACGTTTTCCTGCCCAAACCGTTCACCAGCGACGCCCTGTTGCGTGCCGTGCACGAGGCATTGAAGAAAAACGGCCAGAACGGCGGAGCCGCGCGTTGAACCGGAGCGGCGCAGGTTGGGAAACGGGCTGTGTTTCTCCAGACGCCGGCGGGTGGGCGCGGAGAATTTGTTGAATTTTGTCGCTTTGTAGGCGCGGTATCCTCCGGCCGCCACGCGGCACTCGCAAAAATTTTCCAGACGATGAATTTGAAGTTGGCAATCGCCTCCGCATTCGTATCGTAAGCAAACGAACAAATTTCAGACAACCCATGAGCGAACGAACTGACATGCAAACGACGGACAAACCAATTACCCGATTTCTGGAACATCACTTCCGGCATTTCAATGCTGCGGCACTTGTGGACGCCGCCCGCGATTACGTGCGGCACCTGGAAGGCGGCGGCCGGATGATGATCACCCTCGGCGGCGCCATGAGCACCGCCGAACTGGGCCTGTCCCTGGCGGAAATGATCCGCCGCAACAAGGTGCACCTCATCTGCTGCACCGGCGCCAACCTGGAGGAGGATGTGTTCAATCTCGTGGCCCACAACCATTACGAGCGCGTGCCGCATTACCGGCAGTTGACCGCCGAAGACGAAAAGGCGTTGCTGGAGCGCCATCTCAATCGCGTGACCGACACCTGCATTCCCGAAAATGAAGCCATGCGCCGCATGGAAGCCGCCATGCTCGACGTCTGGCGCGCCGCCGAGCAAAACGGCCAGCGTTTCTTCCCCCACGAGTTTTTTTATCAGGTCCTGCGCGAGGGCCGGCTGAAGCGATATTACCAGATTGACCCACGGGATTCCTGGGTGCTGACCGCCTGTGAACACAACCTGCCCCTCCTCGTGCCCGGCTGGGAAGATTCCACATTGGGCAACATGTACGCGGCGGCGCTCATTCGCGGCGATTTGAAAAATCCACACACGGTGCGCACCGGTCTGGAATACATGGTCTGGCTGGCGGATTTTTACACCCAGGCCACTCAAAAAAATCCCTTTGGCATGTTCCAGATCGGCGGCGGCATCGCCGGCGATTTCCCCATTTGCGTGGTGCCCATGCTGCATCAGGATTTGCAGCGCGAGAATGTGCCGCTCTGGAGCTACTTCTGCCAGATCAGCGATTCCACGACCAGCTACGGCAGTTACAGCGGCGCCGTGCCCAACGAAAAAATTACCTGGGGCAAACTCGGCGTGGAGACGCCCAAATTCATTATCGAGTCGGACGCCACCATTGTCGCGCCGCTCATTTTCGCCTACGTGCTGGGCTGGTAGCCAGGGCCGGAGGCACCGGGCCCGTTTCCCAGCGCCCTCTCTGGCGGCCTTCACGCGGACGGAATCTGCACGGCCATAGTCGGTACGCCGGCAGCAAAAGTCTTATGGACATTGAATGGCGGCTCCACTAAAACATGCCTCATGCGCCACTCCGACCTGTGCCCGCCCCATGGCGGCAGCGCCGCCGGCAAATTTTTTCCTTGCCGTTTGTTTTCCTCTGCGCCGTTGCCGCGAAGCTGCCGGCCGGCGGGGGAAATACGGCTGCTGACCCGGTGTTTCTGGTATTTCCGGTTCCATTGTCCGCCTCGAGGCGCGCGTCTTTCCACCAGCCGTGGGCGGCTTGGAGTTGGCCGGGGGATGTCGCGCGCGTTCACTTCCGTGGTTTGGGGTGTCCTCGCGCTTTGGGCGAGCCTGGCCGCCACTCGCGCCGTCGTCACGCAAAAAGTCACCGATGATACCTTTGCCGCCTTTCGCGGCGGCGATTTTGAAAACGTCTCGCTGGCCAGTGACGGCCGTCTGGAACTGGCGCCGGCCCTGACGAATCTGGCCAGCGTTGCCGACCCGATCATTTGGGCGGCGGTCCAGGACCGGAAAGGCGACATTTTTTTCGGCACCGGCAACCAGGGCAAAATCTACAAGCTCACGCCCCGGGGCGAATGGACGACGTTTTTCGCGCCGAACGAAGTGATGGTTCACGCGCTGGCCATTGACCGCCAGGGCCGGCTTTATGCCGCCACCTCGCCAAACGGCCGCGTTTATCGGCTGGACGCGGACGGACACGCCGAAGTGTTTTGCAATCCGGGCCAGACCTATCTTTGGGCGATGGTGTTTGGTGCGGATGGTTCGCTGTATCTGGCCACCGGCGATCATGGAAAAATTCTGCGTGTGCCGCCGGGCGGACCCACTCCGGCCAGGGCGGAAGTTTATTTTGAGACGCCAGAGGCCAACGTCACGGCGCTGGCGCTGGACGCCCAAGGCCGCCTGCTGGCCGGCACCAGCCCGCACGGTTATCTTTATCGGATTGACAAAACCAACCACGGCTTCGTGCTGTTCAACTCCGGCCGGAAGGAAATCAACAACATCGCCGTCGCCGACCACGGCGTGATTTACGTCTCCACGTTTGCGGGAAATCCGAAAATGTCCGCCGCCGGCTCCGATTCATCCTCCACGGCGAGCAACGTGGTGATGACAGCGGGCGGCGGCGGGCCGTCGTCCAGCGCCATTTATCGCGTGGACACCAACGGTTTTTACGAGCGTTTCTGGAGTGCGCCCGAGGGCGAGGCGATTTATTCCCTGGTCCGGTTGCCCGACGGCCGTTTGCTTGCCGGCACCGGCGACACGGGCCGGATCTATTCCATTGCCGACGCGCGCCACTGGAAGCTGTTGCAGACCACGCGCGCCGGCGCGCAGGTGGCGGTGCTGTTGCCGGACAACAGCGACCCAAAACGGTGTTTCGCCGCGACGAGTCATCCGGCGAAAATTTATCGGTTGGACTTTGCGCTGGCCGAAAGGGGGATTTACACGTCGAAGGTGTTTGACGCCCGGCAGGAAAGTTTGTGGGGCCGGTTGCATCCCGAAGCGGACGTGCCCGATGGCGCGCAACTGGAATTTTCCACGCGTTCCGGCAATACCGATCAGCCGGAAAAAACGTGGAGCGACTGGTCGGCACCCGAACCGTTGCGCGCCGAAATTCCCGTAACCAGTCCGCCGGCGCGGTATTTGCAGTATCGCGTCGAGTTCCAGCGCGGTCGCGGTTCGCCGGGCGCCACGGCGTCGCTGCGGCGCGTGCAATTCTATTATCAAAACGAAAACGCCGCGCCCGTTTTCACGCGCCTCCGGGTCATCACGCAGGGGTTCGGCATTGTCAAAATGCCCGTGCCGCAACTGGAATCGCCGCCGGTGAATTTGAACCAGTTGCTCGACGGCGACGCTTCCGCCCAGTCGCCCGCTTCCGGCGCGGGGAGTGGAACCCTGCCAACGCCGCTGCGTGAAAAGAAAAGTCCGGGTTATTGCACGGTGGTCTGGCAGGCCAACGACCCGAACGGCGACAGACTGGTTTATTCCGTCGCCCTTCGCGCCAAAGCCGACAAACACTGGACGACGCTCGTGGACAAAACCGAGGACACATTTTATTCCTTCGACACCACTGGCTTTCACGAGGGACGGTATTGTGTCCGCGTGACCGCCTCGGACTTGCCGTCCAACACCCCGGCCACGGCGCGGACCAATGTCATCGTCAGCGAGCCGTTTCTAATTGACAACACGCCACCGGTGCTGACGGTACAAACGCAGTCGGTGGAGAAGAACCGTGCCCGCATGGTCGTGGACGCCGCCGACGGGGCCAGCGTGATCGAGTCTGCCGGCTATTCGCTGGATGGCCGGGACGAAGTGGCTTTGCGCCCGGACGATCTGATTTTCGATTCAACCCGCGAAACCTTCACCATCGAACTGGCGGATTTGTCCCCCGGCTCACACAGCCTGCTGGTGCGCGTTACCGACGAGGCTCAGAATACCGCCGTGCTCAAGCTGAATTTTGAGACGAAGTGAAAGCAAAAGCGCCTTGCGCGCGGCGGGAGTCGAACCCACAACCTTCGGCTCCGGAGGCCGACGCTCTATCCAGTTGAGCTACGCGCGCGCCACCCGTGAGACTACCCGCAGGCGGCGCTCGGCTCAATCGTAATTTCCGCAGTGAAGTTTTTGGCGCCAGCGCCGTCAGACTTCCACGCCATCCTCGGCCGCTTCCATCGAGGCCAGGAGGTCTTTTTCGGCCAGCACCCAATCCTCCAGCGTTAGCGGGTGCTCCGGCAATTTATCACGGTAGAGCCGGTAGGCGTGTTCGCGCACCATGGCGCGGGTGAATCCCGGCGTGAAGGGTTTGGGCTGTTCGACCGGTTTATGGATTTGAGACGTCGTTTTCATGGAGCAACTTAAGACTTCCGGCGGGTTTTTCAAGTGGCGCCCGTCTGGTGCCAGGCGGGGGGCTTTATCACCCGTTTGGGTGATTTTCCGGTGCAGAATTATCAAATAATTTTGCACAACTTGCATGGCGCATCCGGGGCGCCATCGGTTACATTACGGCGACAACTATGAAATTTTTACCTTTGGGGAAATTTTCCTTTGGGATGGGCGACCGGTTCGGGCATCAGGGCCGTGCACAACTGCGCGCCTGTCTTCGGGCCGCGGAACGTGGCGTGGAGGTGGTGCCGGTCTGGAACAAATCCAACCGCGAACACACGCTCATCGGCACCGAACCGGCCAGCCTTCGCGCCGAGGCGGATGCCGCCGTGGCGGCGCTCGGCTGGAGCAAACCGTATCATGTGGATGCCGACCATATCCGCCTGGAGACGGTGGACCGTTTCATCGCGCCCTCGGATTTCTTCACCATAGACGTGGCCGACACCATCGGCAAACCCGCCGCGCCGGCGGAGGTCCGGGCCTTTGCCGACCGGCATCCCGAACTGATCGGGCAAATTTCCATTCCGCATCTGGATCGGCCGCTGGACATTTCCCGCGCCGAGGTGGAGCGGGTGGCCAATCAGTTTTTGCTGGCTGCTCAGGACGCCGGGAGAATTTACCGGCATATTGCCAGCCGCAAAGGCGAGGCGAACTTCATCACGGAAGTTTCGATGGACGAAACGGACCGGCCACAGAGGCCGCACGAGTTGTTGATTATCCTGGCGGCGCTGGCTGATGAGAAAATTCCTCTCCAGACCATCGCGCCGAAATTCACCGGCCGTTTCAACAAGGGCGTGGATTACGTGGGCGACCTGGCGCAGTTCGAAAAGGAGTTCCACGCCGACCTGGCCGTCATCGCCTTTGCCATCAAACAATACGGCCTGCCGGCGTCGCTCAAACTGAGCGTGCATTCAGGCAGCGACAAGTTTTCGATCTATGCGCCCATCCGCCGGGCGCTTCGGAAATTCGACGCCGGGTTGCATCTCAAAACCGCCGGCACCACGTGGCTGGAGGAATTGATTGGCCTGGCCGAGGCGGGCGGAGACGGCTTGCAGATCGTCAAGGATATTTATTCCGAGGCCCTCCGGCGCGTGGACGAATTGTGCGCCCCCTATGCGACGGTGATTGACATTGACCGGAAGGAGTTGCCGGCGGCGGCCGCGGTGCGCCAGTGGAGTTCGGAGCAAATGGTCGCGGCGTTGCGGCACGACCCGCATCATCCGGCCTACAACCGCAGCTTCCGCCAGTTGCTGCACGTGAGCTTCAAGGTCGCCGCGAAGATGGGCGACCGCTACTACGCGGCGCTTAAACGGCATGAAGCCGTCATCGCCCGCAACGTCACCGAAAATCTTTTTGAGCGGCACCTCAAGCCGTTGTTGCTGGACGACCAGGGAACCGCCCGGAGACCGCGCCGCGCCCAGACCGTCCCGGCCTGATGCGAAGGAGAGAATGTATGCCCTTCATCCACGACGATTTTTTGTTATCCACCCCGGCCGCGCGGCGGCTGTTTCACGAATACGCCGAAGCCGAGCCGATTTTTGATTATCACTGTCACCTGCCGCCGCCGGACATCGCCCGGAACCGGCAGTTCAACAACCTGTTTGAAATCTGGCTCGAAGGCGACCATTACAAATGGCGCGCCATGCGAACCAACGGCGTGCCGGAAAAATTCATTACCGGGGACGCCTCCCCGGAGGAAAAATTTCTGGCCTGGGCCCGCACCGTGCCCCACACGCTGCGCAATCCCCTGTACCACTGGACGCATCTGGAATTAAACCGCTACTTCGGCATCAACGACCTGCTGAACGAGAAGACCGCCGGAAAAATCTGGAAAAAGGCCAACGAACGGCTCGCCACGCCGGCGCTGACCACTCAGGGCATTCTCAAAAAATTCAAGGTCCGGGTGGTGTGCACTACCGATGATCCCACGGACGACCTGGCGTGGCATCGCCAATTCGCCGCGCAGGGCCATCCCACAAAAATGTTGCCGGCCTTTCGCCCCGACAAAGCGTTGGGGGTGGATTCGCCGGCTGACTTTAATTCGTGGGTGGAACGGCTGGCGGCCGCCAGCAATACCCATATCAACCACTTCGGCGCCTTCCTGACGGCGCTGGAAAAGCGTCATGAATTCTTTCATTCTCAGGGTTGCCGGCTTTCCGATCACGGACTGATCCATTGCTTCGCCGATTTTTGCTCGGAGAAAACCGCCGCTGCGATCTTTGACAAGGCGCGCCGCGGCGAACCGGCTTCGCCCCCGGAACACGCGCAGTTCGCCTCCTTCCTGATGCTGTTCTTTGGACATCTGGATGCCCGTCGCGGCTGGACCAAGCAGCTTCACCTGGGCGCCCTGCGCAACAATAACCGCCGCCTGCTGCGGCAGCTCGGCCCGGACACCGGCTTTGATTCCATCGGTGATTTTCCCCAGGCGCAAACTCTGGCGGCATATTTGGACAAGCTGGACGCAGACAATCTGTTGCCCAAAACGATCATTTACAACGTCAATCCGGCGGACAACTACGTCTTTGCCTCGATGATCGGCAATTTTCAGGACGGCAGCATTCCGGGCAAAATCCAGTTCGGCGCCGGCTGGTGGTTTTTGGATCAGAAGGAAGGCATGGAATGGCAATTGAACGCCTTGTCCAATCTCGGTCTGCTGTCGCGTTTCATCGGCATGGTTACGGATTCGCGCTCGTTCATGTCGTATTGCCGGCACGAGTATTTCCGACGGACGCTGTGCAATCTGGTGGGCCACGACATGGAAGCGGGTTTGATTCCCAAGGATTTCAAGCTGGTCGGCGGCATGATTCGCAATCTCTGCTATGCCAATGCCCGGGATTATCTGGCGTTTCCCGGTGTGGAACCGGCGCCTGCTCAGGTCAATTGAACCGCCTGTTGGGCTGCCTGGAGGCGACGCAGTTCTTCGCCGGCAAACAAACGGTGGGCGACGGGGCTGTCGCTCACCAGCCGTCCGTCGCGCAACACCACGTTGCGCCTGGTGTAACGGGCAATATCCAGCTCGTGCGTGACCATGACGATGGTAATGCCCTGATCGTTCAGCTTTTGAAAAACGCCCATGATTTCGATGCTGGTCTGGCTGTCGAGATTGCCCGTCGGTTCGTCGGCCAGCAGCAGGGAAGGCTGGTTGACCAGGGCGCGCGCGATAGCCACGCGCTGTTGTTGGCCGCCGGAAAGCTGGTTGGGGTAATGATCGGCGCGCTGGGCCAGGCCGACCATTTCCAGCGCGCGCCGGGCGCGTTCGCGCTGTTCGCGCGCCGACAGATGCTGGTGATGGTACAACATCGGCATTTCCACGTTTTCCAGCGCTGAAGTGCGCGCCAGCAGATTGAAGCCCTGAAAGACGAACCCGATTTTCCGATTGCGAATGTCGGCCAGGGCATTGCGATCGAGTGTCGAAACGTCAATGCCGTCCAGCTCATACCGTCCGCTGGTCGGCCGGTCCAGACAACCGATGAGGTTCATCAGCGTGGATTTACCCGACCCGCTGGCGCCCATGATGGCCACGAATTCGCCCGGAAAAATTTTCAAGGAAACGCCCTGCACCGCCGGCACCTCCACCTCGCCGCTGTGATACACCTTGCGGATGTTGTCCAGTTGGATGACCGGCTTCATGGAGGCGTTTGGCTTTTCAACGGGCGGTGGGTCAATTCAGGCGGCGCAAAATTTTTCATCCGGGTCAGAACCGGCGGCGGAACATGAACGGGTTTTCTGTTCCCCGATCGGACGTCAATCCGGGAATCTGCAGGCCGGTGATGACGTTGTCGCCTTCTTTCAGCCCCGAAATCACCTCGGTGTAAATGTTGTCGGTGATGCCGGTTTGAATCGTCACCGGTTCCGGTTTTCCGGTGGTGGGGTTGAGGAGGTAAACGGTGTGCAGATTGGCCGGGGGCGATTCGCCGCGGTTGCGTCCGCCGCGACCGTGGCGGCGCGGACCAGCGGGGGCGTTGCCGGGGTTGGGATTGCCGGCAGCGGCCAGGGCGTTGGTTTCTTCACCGGCGGGGTGGAAACGCAGCGCGGAATTGGGAATGATCAGCACATTGGTGCGCTGGGCGATGATGATGGACACGCTGGCCGTCATGCCCGGTTTGAGGCTGTAATCGCTGTTGGTCACGCCAATCACCGTGTCGTACGTCACCACATTGTTGACGGTGGTGGGGGCGTTGCGGACCTGGGTGACGATGCCGTGAAAAGTCCGGTTGGGATAGGCATCCACGGTAAAATCCACTGCCTCACCCGTCTTAACGCCGCCGATGTCCGCCTCATCCACCGCCGCGTCAATCTGCATCTCTTTCAGATTGTTTGCGATTTGGAACAGGGTGGGAGTATTAAAACTGGAGGCCACGGTTTGGCCCACCTCCACGTCCCGGGCGATGACCACGCCGTCCACCGGAGAGCGGATTTTACAGTAGCCGAGATTGGCCATGGCATTGCTCACGGAGGCCTCCTGAATTTTGACCTGGGCCTCCGCCTCATCCCGCGTGGCCACCGCCGTGTCGTAATCGGCGCGCGCAATCAGGTTGTTGGTGTACAAGGCGGCCGCGCGTTCCAGATTGGCCTCCTGCAGTTCCAGGTTGGCTTTCGCATTGGCCAAATTGGCTTCGGCCTGATTCAGTTGCGCTTCGTAAGTGGAAGGGTCTATCTCCGCAATGACTTCATTGGACTTCACGATTGAATTAAAGTCGGCAAAAATCCGGATGATTCGCCCCGACACCTGGCTGCCGACCGTTACATTGACGACCGGATTCAAAGTGCCCGTGGCCGTTACCACCTGCGTGACATCGCCGCGCTCGACCGGCGCCGTTTGATATGCCGGGTTGTCCCCCCGGTCGCACCCGCCGGTGGCCGCGACCAGCGCGACGGCGGCCCACAGCCGCCAGAGTTTGATTCGTTTTTTCCTCATAAAAAATGTTCGCCGGCTTGAATTTTATTCAGACCGCTGGCGCGGCGGATAAGTTACGGAATTTTGCGCGAGACGGAAACTAAAACGTGGCCATCAAACGCCGCGCTTCGGCCGGCATTTTCCCGTTTGGCGTTTTCCATTTCCGCCGTAACATCATCGCGTGCTTGCAACGCTCACCCGACAACTGGCCGCCGCCCGGCCGCTGGCTGACGAACAAATCCGCGCCGCCGTCGAAGCGCTGACCGATGAAACCGTGCCGGCGGCGCTCAAGGCCGATTTTCTGGTCGCACTGGCGCAAAAAGGCGAAACGCCCGCCGAAATCGCTGCCTTCGCCCGCGCCCTGCGCGACAAATCCATCGCCCCGCCGCTGGACGCAACGACTCGCGCGGAAGAGATTCTCGACGTGGTCGGCACCGGCGGCGACCGGCTGGGCACCTTCAACATTTCCACCGCCGCCGCCTTGCTCTGCGCCGCCGCCGGCGTGGCCGTGGCCAAACACGGAAACCGGGCGGTGACCTCACAGGCCGGCAGCGCCGATGTGTTGGAAGCCCTGGGTGTGCCGATAGATTTGACCCCGGCGGAGGCGGCGCGTTCATTGCGCCGGAAACGCTTTGCCTTCTTCTTCGCCCCGGCATTTCATCCGGCTTTCAAAAACATTGCGCCGGCGCGCAAACTGTGCGCCGAACGCGGTCAGCGAACGATTTTCAATTTGCTCGGTCCGTTGCTCAATCCGGCGCGGCCCTCGGCCCTGCTGGTCGGTGTGCCCCGCCCCGAATGGTGCGAGCCGCTGGCCCGGGTTCTGCAGTCCCTCGGCGTCCGGCGGACCATGGTGGTGTGCGGCCGCGTGTCGCCGAGGATCGCCTCCGGCAAGCCGCCCTCGGACACGGCAATGTCCGTTGCCTCCGCTCCGCCGCCCGACGTTTTCCTGGACGAACTTTCCACGCTCGGTGAAAACACGCTTGCCGAGTTTTATCAGGAGCGCGGTTTTGCCGTTTCGGTCCTGGCGCCGGAGCAATTTCCCTTGCAGCCGGCAACGTTGGAGGATTTGCGCGGCGGCGACAAATTTCAAAACGCGGAAATCGTGCGGCGCATTTTGCACGGGACCGAGCGCGGTCCCCGACGCGAGGCGGTGCTGCTCAATGCCGGGGCGGCCCTGTTTGTGGCCGGCAAAGTCCGATCGGTCACCGAAGGCTGGGAGCTGGCAGCCGAGATCATTGACTCCGGCCGGGCCGCTGCCAAACTGACCGAGCTGGTGGAGCAAAGAGTGTGAGGTCTCTGACACGCCGCCGCCGGTGTCCGTCCGCCAAACCGGCGAGCGCCGTCTCAAAAACGACGCTGCCCGACTGCCGCCCCCCGCGGGCGGGATTTTGGAGGTGAGGCGGTTCCAGCGGCCGGCCGGAGCGGCGGGCGCTTCATCGCCGCCTGAAGTCAATACTCGGTTTCCTCGGCAGCCGCCGCCTGCGCCTCCGCTTCCTTCAACGAGGCGTAATACAAACCAAGATTGTGTTGCGCGGTCTTGTCGCCCTGGCGCGCCGCGCGGATGAACCATTTGAGGGCTTCGGACTGGCTTTGCGGCACGCCGCGGCCGGTCTGGTAACACAGGCCCAGGTTGCATTGTGCCGGGGCGCACTCCTGTTCGGCCGCCGCGCGATACCAGCGGACGGCTTCGGCGTAATCCTGCGGCACGACCTGGCCCTGCTCGTAAAAAACGCCGAGGTTGAATTGCGCCGCCGGATAGCCGCGTTCGGCCGCTTCCCGATACCATTTAACGGCTTCTGCGTAATTTTGCGGCACGCCGCGACCGGTCTCATAGAGCACGCCGAGGTTGAATTGTGCGGCGGGGTCGCCCTGTTCGGCCGCTTCGCGAAGCCATTTGGCCGCTTCGCCCTCTTCCTGCGGCACGCCCAGACCGTTCAGATAACAAACGCCCAGATAACACTGCGCCACCGGGTCGTTCTGGTCCGCCGCTTTGCGGAACCACTTGACCGCTTCCTGGAGGTCCGGCGCCACGCCCCGGCCGTTCTGGTAGCAGACGCCCAAATGACATTGCGCGTGCGGGTCGCCCGCTTCGGCGGCCTCGCGCAAGGCTTCAAAGGATTCCCATGTGCGCCGGTGGCTCATCGCGTCCATCTCCCGTTTCGCTGCACGGATGTTGTTTCAAGGATAAATTCAAAACGCGCGAATTCAAGGGGCAATTCAAGGCAAGCCGAACGGCATGCCATTGTTGAATCGGAAAACCGGGAGCAGCCGGTGCCGCCGGCTGGTAATTTTGTGCTGCGGGAGTTGAGGCCGGGCGGCGATTGGATTCGCATTCCCTTTTGTCCATCAGCCTGCTACAAAACGCGCATGGCAACGTCTTTGAAGATTGGATTTCTCGGCGCCGGCAGGATGGCCGTTGCGCTGGCCAAGGGCTTCGTGCGCAGCGCGCTGGTGTTGCCGCGCGAAATCATCGCCGCCGACCCGCACGAAAGCGCGCGCAAACAATTCGCCGCCGAATTGGGCGCCGCCACCACGGCGGCCAATGCCGAGGCCGCCCGCTTCGCGGAAGTGTTGATTCTGGCAACCAAACCTGATCAAGCCGCCGCCGCCCTGGCGGATGTTTCCGGCGCGTTCACCAGGAATCACCTGCTCATTTCCATTGCCGCGGGCGTGACCCTGGCCAGGCTCGAAGCGGCGTTGCCCGCCGGCGCCCGCGTCATCCGCGTGATGCCCAACACGCCGGTGCTGGTGGGGGCCGGCGCCTCGGCCTTTGCCCCCGGCAAAAACGCCACGGCGGCGGACGCCGAACTGACCAAAAAATTGTTATCCGCCGTCGGCCTGGCCTTGCCGGTGAAGGAAAGTTTGCTGGACGCCGTCACCGGCTTGAGCGGCAGCGGGCCGGCTTACGTGTATCAGTTTATCGAGGCCTTGAGCGACGGCGGCGTGGCCGCCGGATTGCCGCGCGAGATCGCCACCGCGCTCGCGGCGCAAACGGTTCTGGGCGCCGCGAAAATGGTGTTGGAAACCGGCCAGCATCCGGGCGCCCTCAAAGACCAGGTGACCAGCCCCGGCGGCACGACGATTGAAGGATTGCATGAACTGGAAAAAGGCCGTCTGCGCGCCATCGTCATCAGCGCCGTCCGCGCCGCCACCGAAAAATCCAAAAAACTCGGCCAGACGTGAACCGGCGTTTCCGCGGAACCGTCGTCACGGGCGCGGAGCGGAGGGCGGCCGGCAAACTGCCGCGGGTAACCGGTGGAAAATCCAGTGTCGCGGAAACGGGAAACGGAGTTTTCAAAACCGCCTTGACGGGCAGGGGTGAGGGACGGGCAGACATTTTTCCGCTTTCGACTTCCGGCATTTGCGTTAAGTTAAGACATGCTTTGGGTCAATCTGCGGCATTTGGAAGCGCGCGCCATTCGTTTGCAAGGCGAGTTGCCGGCGGCGGAAATGGATTTTTGCGTTCACGACGAAATGATCCGTGCCGAGCGACCGGTGTTTTACGATTTCACGGTCGAAAAACTGCGCAACGGACTGTTGTTGAGCGGCACCCTGCGGCTGGTGCTGGACTGCGTCTGTGTGCGTTGTTTGACTCCGTTCGAATATGAACTGGTCCTGGCCGGATGGAAATGTCATTTGCCGTTTTCGGGCGAGGATCGGGTGCGGGTGGAAAACGACGGGGTGGACTTGACGCCATTTGTGCGGGAGGATATTCTGCTGGAATTTCCGCGCCATCCGCTGTGTCGGCCGGACTGCGCGGGGCTGAAGACCGGCCAGGGCCGGAAGCCGGCCCGTGAGGTCTTCCAGCCACCCGTCTGGGCCGAATTGAACAAGTTGAAATGGTAATGGGCATCGTCCCAGGTTTTGAGTTGAAAGCAGGCAGGTCGTCGCCTCTTTGCTCGACGAGGAAAACGAAAACGGAAATGGATTGAACATATGGGTGTTCCCAAACGCAAACCGTCCCGCAGCCGGCAGCGCATGCGCCGGGCATACAACAGCGTGTTGAAATTGCCGCAATTGAGCGTCTGTCCGCAGTGCGGCGAGCCATATCGCCCTCATCGCGTCTGCCCGGCCTGCGGCTTTTACAAGGGCCGTCAGGTGGTCAGCGTCACGGCCGGCGCGTAAAAATTTTCAATTTTTAGCTGGGTTTTTCGGTGGAAGAGGCGGCGCACGTGGGTGTTCAGCGAAAACCCAAAAATTGAGAATTTAAATTTTCAATGCGAATTGCGGTGGATGTCATGGGCGGCGACCACGGCTGCGGCGTCGTCATTGCGGGCGCCAAACTGGCGTTGCGCGAAAACAAGAAAATCTCCGCTCTGTTTCTGGTGGGTGATCAAGCCGCCATTCACGCCGCGCTGCCGCCGGGCGGTTTTCGGGATCATCGCGTACGCGTCGTGCACGCCAGCGAGGTGGTGGAGATGGACGACAAGCCGTCGGTGGCCCTGCGGCGCAAAAAGGATTCGTCCATCGCCCGCGCTGCTGAACTGGTGGCCGAGGGCAAGGCCGACGCGCTGGTTTCGCTGGGCAACACCGGGGGCATCTTTGCGGCGGCCACGTTCAAAATCGGCCGCATTCCGGGGGTGGATCGCGGGGGCATCGCCACGGTCATTCCCCGGCAGGGCAATGAGTTTGTGCTGCTGGATGCCGGTGCCAACATTGAGTGCAAACCGCTGCACCTGGCCCAATTTGCGGTGATGGGCAGTGTTTATTCGCGCGAAGTGCTCGGGCGGAAAAATCCGCGCGTGGGCCTTTTGAGCATCGGCCGTGAAGATTGCAAGGGCAACGAGCTGACCCTGGAAGCGTTTCGGCTCTGTCGGAAACTGGATTTGAATTTTATCGGCAACGTCGAGGGACACGATTTGTTCAAGGATCACGTGGACGTGGTGGTGTGCGATGGATTTGTGGGCAACATCGTTTTGAAAACCTGTGAGAGTCTGGCGGTGGCCATGTTTTCGATGCTCAAACGCGAATTGATGCACACCGCCCAGAGAAAAATCGGCGCCTTCCTGGCCAAAGGCGCCTTTCAAGCCATCCGCCGGCGGATGGACCCGGAAGTGTACGGTGGCGCGCCGCTGCTGGGCTTCAACGGCCTGGTCTTCAAGGCGCACGCCTCGGCCCGCGAACGCGCCGTGGCCAGCGCCCTGCGCATCACCGCCGATGCCATCCAGCATCGCGTCAATGACCTCATCGCCCGCGAAATCGCGGCCGCGAACGAGAAATTGTCGGAATCCATCCCCGTTCCCGCATGACCTCCAAATTCAAAAATCCGCGCGTCAAACAGGGATTCCTCGGTCGCGCCTGTTCCATTGCCGGCATCGGTTCCTATGTGCCGTCCAAAATTCTGACCAACCATGACCTGGAAAAAATGGTGGACACCTCCGACGAATGGATCACCACCCGCACCGGCATCAAGGAACGGCGCATCGCCGCCCCCGACGAATGCACGTCCGACATGGCCGCTCACGCCGCGCGTCGCGCCATGAAAATGGCCGGCGTCAGCCCCGAACAAATTGACCTGGTCATCGTTGCCACCCTCACGCCGGACATGCCCTTTCCCGCCACCGCCTGCCTGGTGCAGCACAAGATCGGCGCCCGGCGCGCCGCGGCGTTTGACTTGGAAGCCGCCTGCTCCGGTTTCATTTATGCCCTGGAAATCGGCCAGCAATTCATCATGTCGCATACCTACGACACGGTGCTGGTCATCGGCGCTGAAAAACTTTCCGCCATCACCGACTGGACCGACCGCAACACCTGCGTGCTGTTTGGCGACGGCGCCGGCGCGGCCGTTTTGCGGAACCATCAAAACGCGCACGGATTGCTGACGGCGGTCATGGGCGCCGACGGCAGCAAGGCTAATTTGCTTTTCATGCCCGGCGGCGGCAGCCGTTGCCCCGCCACGCGCCAGTCGGTGGACGACCGGCTCCATTTCCTGCGCATGGAA
>DASRCU010000044.1:0-15921 GCA_035652955.1 Verrucomicrobiia bacterium
GCCGGAGGCGCTTTCGCCAGGCGCAATCGGCCAATCGGCGATGACGCGGTGTACCGCGGTGTCAATCACGGCCACTTCGTTTTTGTTTTCAAGATTGTCAAATACGCGTCCGGCTGGAGGATCGGCCTGGGCGAATTCGGGCCGGCCGCCGAGCGGAATGGTGGCAACTGCTTTCTGCGCTTTTACGTCCACGACGGTCGCGGCGTCGGCGCGGCCGCAGAAAAGATAAGCTTCCCGGCGGGCAGGATCGTAAGTGTAACCGTCCGGGCCTTCGGCGGTGTCCACCGTCGCCAGCGTTTGCAGTGTCTTCAAATCCACGATGCCGGCCTTGTTTTCGCGGCCGATGCTGGTTACGCCCAGGCCGAGGTTGTCGGCAATGGCGATGCCGTGAACGCCGGGCGTGTTGGTGATGGCGCCGATGATCTGGTCGTTGTTCAGGTCAATGACCACGATTTCGGTGCCGTGCGATACGTAAAGGCGGTGCGCCTCCGGGTCCACCGAGAGATAATCCCAAAAGCCGTTGCCGCCAACGGGGATTTCCTTGAGGAAATGGTAAAGTCCGTCAGCCGGAACAGTTAGAGCGACAAAAGCCAACGGGATTAGAAATAGAACTTTTTTCATGGTACGATTTTGCGTTGAAATCGAATTTTCGCTTTCCAGCCGGCAAGGTCAATTTCCAGGCACCGGCGCGTTTGGCGCGGCCCAGCCTGATGGTGGGAGTCCAAAAACAGATTAATCGTTATCCTTTTCTTTGGCGGCTTCTTTCATCTCGTCCGTGGCCGATTCCTTTTGCACGGAAATGACGGCGCCGGTCATGGCGTCCACGTTCACTTCGGTGATGTCCGTGGTGCCGGGCGTTGTCAGGTCAAACGACCAGATCAGTTTGCCGTGTTCCTTTTCGATTTCCGCTTCCTTGACGGTGCCGTTGGGCACCCGGGCCAGCGCGGTTTGCTCGGCGGTTTCCTGGCTGATTTTGGCCCTGGCCGCCAGCTTGGCCTGATCCGCCGCCTGGTTGTGACGTTCGGCTTCGTCTTTTTCCGTGCAGCAACCGGCCAGCAACACCGCCGCCACGGCGGAAAAGACCGGCGTTTTGATTTTCATAAAGTTCATGGTTTCCATAAAGCTCATTTCGTTGTTTGGTTAAAACCGACGCGTCATTAAAGCCGGTGGAGATGAATCCCGGCTGAATGGCGTGTGACAATTTTGTCATTTGCCTGCAACTGACGTTTGACGCCGCCTCAGGAATTCATTAATGTCGGCCTCACCGTTGAACTGCAAAACCCGGCAAATTTATGGCCGCCAAAACCGAAAAAACCCTTGAAAAACCGGCCGCTGAAAATCGCGCCGCCGCGAGCCGCTCGCGCGAGCTGGAAGCCGCCATTTCCACTATCACCAAAACCTACGGCGAGGGGAGCATCATGCGCCTGGGCGAAGCGCACGCGCTCAAAAAAATTGAAGTCATTCCCACCGGCGCGCTGGCACTGGACCTGGCGCTGGGCGTGGGCGGCATTCCGCGCGGACGCGTCATCGAAATTTTCGGCCCGGAATCCTCCGGCAAAACCACCCTCATGCTCCATGTCATCGCCAACGCCCAAAAAGCCGGCGGCCTGGCGGCGTTCATTGACGCCGAACACGCGCTGGACCCGGCGTATGCCAAGCGGCTGGGCGTGAATCTGGACGATTTGCTGGTCTCGCAGCCCGATTCCGGCGAGGAGGCGCTGACCATTTGCGAGACGCTCGCCCGCTCGAATGCCCTGGACGTCGTTGTCATTGACTCCGTCGCCGCGCTGGTGCCCAAGGCCGAACTGGAAGGCGAAATGGGCATGGCCACCATGGGGATGCAGGCGCGACTGATGAGCCAGGCGTTGCGCAAGCTCACGGCCATTCTCGCCAAATCCCGCTGCGCCTGCATTTTCACCAATCAACTGCGCGAAAAGGTGGGCGTGATGTTTGGCAACCCCGAAACCACCCCCGGCGGCAAGGCGCTGAAATTCTACGCCAGCGTGCGCATTGACATCCGTCGCAAAGACACCATCAAGGACGCCGCCGGCAACGCGATCGGCAACCATGTGCGCGTCAAAATCGTCAAAAACAAAGTCGCTCCGCCCTTTGCCGAGGCGGAATTCGACATCCTGTACAATCACGGCATCAACCGCGAAGGCAGTATCCTGGATGTGGGCCTCGAAACCGGTGTGGTGGAAAAGAAAGGCGCCTGGCTGCAATTCGAGGGCGAACTGATCGGCCAGGGCAAGGACGCCGCGCAAAAGGCGCTGGCCGAAAAACCCGACTTAGCAAAAAAAATCGTGGACGCCATCCTGGCCCGGCGCGAAAATGCCGCATCGCCGGCGGAAAAATAAATTGCCGCATCGGTTGAATCGCCGACTCGCGACCAGGCTCGCATTGGCCGGAGAATGACCCGATTTGAAGCCTCGCAGCGGCGGATTTGGGAATTGCAGATTTGGGCGCCGGACGGTTTAGTGTTCAGTTGAACAAATGGTGTGGCAGGAAAACGATCCGCGGACGTCGCGCCTCCTGTCGTGACACGAGGTTTGCCCACGCGCCGGTTCAAAATGCAACCAAAACGAAAGGCTTCTATGCGCACACTGCCCTTGCGAAATTCATTCCGGCAGCCGGCTCCGACGAAACGTCTGCCGCGTGGCGGTCAATTTTCGGTTCCCGCTCTTTGGTGGCTGGTGACCGTGCTGGCCGGCGTGGCCCTCGCCCAGGAAACACCCATGCAACTCGGCTCCGGCTGGGTTTTGCAGGATGCTGCTAAAGTTCCGGAAAGCGGCGCGGTCATTTCGCAGCCGGATTATCAGCCGGCTGGCTGGCTTCAGGCCACCGTGCCGGGAACTGTCCTCACCAGCCTGGTCAACGACCGGCTTTATCCCGAGCCGCTCTATGGCATGAACAATCTGGCCATTCCCGACAGCCTCTGCCGCTCTTCCTATTGGTATCGGACGACTTTCACCGTGCCGGCTTCCTGGCAGGGCCGGCGGGTGTGGTTGAAGTTTTACGGCATCAATTACCTCGCCCGGGTCTGGGTGAACGGCCACGACGTCGGCGACATCAAAGGGGCGTTCGCACGCGGGATTTTTGACATCACCGGCGACGTGACGGCGGGAAAACCGGCAGGGTTGGCGGTGCAGATTTTGCCGGAGCCGCATCCGGGCGAGCCACACCAAAAGGCCCTGGCCAGCGGCACCGGCCGCAACGGCGGTGTCACGGCGTCGGACGGGCCGACGTTTCTGTGCAGCATTGGCTGGGACTGGATTCCCACGATTCGCGACCGGAACATGGGCATCTGGCAAAAAGTCACCGTGTCTGCCACTGGACCGGTGGTGCTGGAAAATCCGTATGTGACTTCGAAGTTGCCGTTGCCGCGCACGGATTCAGCGGACCTGACCGTGCAGGTGACGGTGCGCAACGCGACCGACACCGCCCAATCGGGCACGCTGACAGGCCAGGCCGGAAGCAGCATTCATTTCCGGAGGAAAATCTCTCTGCAACCGGGCGAGACGCGCACGGTGACTCTGACGCCGGCAACGGAGCGCTCGCTGCACGTCAAGCAACCGCGGCTCTGGTGGCCGAATGGTTTCGGGCCGCAAAATTTGTATCATCTGCGTCTGCAATTCGTGGAGCACGGCGTGGTTTCGGATCAGCGGGAGGTGATGTTTGGCATCCGGCAGATTACCTATTCAGTGCCCGGCTCGGAGAATCTTACCCTATCGGTTAACGGTGTGCCCGTCGTGGCCAAGGGCGGTGACTGGGGCATGGACGAGGCGATGAAACGCATTCCGCGCGCGCGGCTGGCGGCCATGATCCGCATGCATCACCAGGCTCATTACACCATCATCCGCAACTGGGTCGGCCAGAGCACCAGCGAGGATTTTTACGAGTTGTGCGATCAATACGGCATCCTGGTGTGGGACGAATTTTTCCAGCCCAACCCTGCCGACGGCCCCAATCCAGATGACCCGGCGCTGTATCTGGCCAATGTGCGGGAAAAGATTCTGCGGTTTCGGAATCATCCTTGCATTGCGCTGTGGTGCGCGCGGAACGAAGGCGACCCGCCGCCGGAAATCGGTGCCGGCATTCAAAAATTGATCAACGAGCTGGACCCCGACCGGCTCTACCAGCCCAGTTCGACTTCGGGCCGGGGCGTGCATTCCAGCGGGCCTTATCACTGGCGGCCGCCGCGCGATTTTTATCAGTTCAAATACGCTTTCAAGACCGAGATTGGTTCAATGTCCGTGCCGACGCTGGAGGCGATTCACGCCATGATGCCGGCGCAGGACTGGAACGTGATCAACGACGACTGGGCCGAACACGATTTTTGCAAGGGCGCACAGCAAGGCGACCGGTATCCGGGCATCTTGAGCCGCCGTTACGGGCCGATTTCGAGCCTGGCCGACTTTGTCCGCAAGGCACAGCTCGCGAACTACGAGGCGTTTCGCGCAATGTATGAAGGCCGGCTGTGCCAATTGTTTCATCCGGTCACCGGCGTCATCACCTGGATGAGCAACCCCGCCCAGCCGAGTTTCGTCTGGCAGCTCTACAGCCACGACCTGGAGCCAAACGCCTCGCTGTTTGCCGTGCGCAAGGCCTGCGAGCCAATCCACGTGATGCTGAACCAGGCCAACGGGCAGGTGATGGTCGTCAACAACACGCCCCGTACCCTGACCGGTCTGACGGTCAGGACAGAAGTGTTTGCCCCGGACGGAACGCTGCAATCCACCCACACGCGCACGGTGACTGCCGCCGCCAGCGCGGCGACCGACGCCGGGGAAATCGTGTCGCCCGGCGATCAGGTGCGTTTCGTCAAACTGGAATTGCGTGACGCCCAGGGCCGACGGGTTTCGGACAATTTTTATTGGCAGGAAGCCGCGAACCAGCCGGATGATTTTCAGGCGCTGAACCAGTTGCCGTTGGTGGCGCTGGACGTCCAGGCCACGCGCCGCGAAGCAAACGGCCAGTGCCTGCTCGACGTGACCGTTCACAACCCGACACGTTCCATCGCGCTCATGGCGCATCTGCAACTGCGCCGGGCGCAATCCGGCCGGCGCGTCCTGCCGGTGTTTTACAGCGACAATTACCTCTCGCTGGCGCCGGGCGAAACCCGAACGCTCACCATCGAGGCGGCGGCTGCCGATTTGCGGGGCGAAGCGCCGCTGCTGGCCGTGGACGGCTGGAATGTGACGGTCAATCCGACATCCGCTTCCGGCAACGCCGTGCAAGTCGTGCCCAACGCCGAAGCACAAGTCATCGGCGCGAACCTGCCGCCGCTGGATTTGAGCCAGATACAACGGTGAAAGCCTTTTCCTTCCGAAGCGGTGGCGGAATTGCCGGGCAAATGATCCGCAAACCAGGCAAGATGCGAACAGCGTGTCGAACGCGTCGGCTGGTCCTCGCCGCGCTGGCAATTTGTGCCTGGGCCGGTTCCGTGCCGGTCGAGTTGCCGGATTGGGTGTTCGGTCCGTTCATCCGGCCCGCGAACGCCAGGCCGGTCATTGCGCCGGACACCAACGCGGTATTTGATTGTCCCATGCGGGGGCGGCCGGTTCATTGGGAGGCGCTCCACACGTTCAACCCCGCGGCCGTGGTCAGGAACGATCAGGTTTGGCTGTTGTATCGGGCCGAGGACGACACCGGCAGCATGGCAATTGGCCAGCATACTTCCCGCCTGGGGCTGGCGATCAGCCGCGATGGACTTCACTTCCGCCGCCGTCCGACGCCGGTTTTGTATCCGGCAGACGACGCGCAAAAAACCAACGAGTGGGACGGCGGCTGCGAAGACCCCCGATTGGTGGAAGCTCCGAACGGCGGCTACGTGCTGCTCTATACCCAATGGAATCGCAAAACGGCGCGGCTGGCGGTGGCGACTTCGCCGGATATCATCCATTGGACCAAACACGGGCCGGTGTTTGCTGACGACAACGGCTGGTCGAAATCCGGGAGCATCGTTTGTCGCATTTCCGGCAACCGACTGCAGGCGGCAAAGGTCAATGGAAAATACTGGATGTATTGGGGCGACAGCAGCGTCCGGTGCGCCTGGTCCGATGACCTGATTCACTGGACGTCCGGCCCGGTGGTGCTGAAGCCGCGCCCTGGCCGGTTCGACAGTGTCCTGGTCGAAGCCGGTCCGCCGGCCGTCCTGACCACCAACGGCATCGTACTGCTTTACAACGGCATGAACCGCGCTCACGGCGGCGACGCAGCCTTGCCGGCGGACACTTACGCGGCGGGCCAGGCGTTGTTCGACGCGCAGGACCCGGCGCGATTGCTGGCGCGGTTGGACGAGCCGTTTTTCAAACCGGAACTGCCGTTTGAACAGACCGGCCAATACAAAAGCGGAACCACCTTTGTTGAAGGGCTGGTGTGGTTTCACCGCCAGTGGTTCCTTTACTACGGCTGCGCCGATTCGTTTGTGGGCGTGGCGGTCTGGCCGCCGGACAACGTTTCTGAAAATCCTCGCGCCGGCATCCAATCTGCGGAACAACGTTCGCCTCATTGAGCCGCGGCCATTTTTCGGCAACCGGGACGCGTCCGGCGATGTCAGATTTTTGTCCGCCGGCACGGCAAAGGCGATGAGAGGCAAAAGGCGGCAAACCGGAGCACCGATTTCCTGGCCCACCGGCTGTTGGAACACTGGAGACATTCGCGCCCGGTGCGGCCTCCTTCAACTCAAAAAACGCCCTGTTTCTCCGGCGGCGATCCGTTATGCTGAGGCGCGCCATGAACAAAGTGCTGCTGATAGACGACGAGGCTGATGTGCGGTATTCGTTCCAGCGGATTTTTGATTCGCCGGAAATCGAACTGGCCACCGCCGCCAGCGGCGAGGAAGGGTTGAAATTGATTCCCCGCTTCAAGCCGGACCTGGTGCTCATGGACGTCCGTCTGGGCGGTCTGAACGGCCTGGAAACGCTCCGCAAAATCCGCGCCAGCGATCCGAAGTTGCCGGTCATTTTGATGACCGCCTATGGCACGACGCAAACGGCCATTGAAGCGATGAAGCTGGGCGCCTTTGATTATCTGCTCAAGCCGTTCGACGCGCTGAAAATCAAGGAACTGGTGACCAACGCGCTCAAGGCGGCGCGCGACATGCGGCAGGTCGTGTCGTATCAGCCGCTGCTCGAATCAGAGGATTACGAACTGGGCATCGTCGGGCGCAGCGAGCCGATGCAGCAGGTGTTCAAACTCATCGGTCAAGTGGCTGCCAGCGACGCCACCGTGCTCATCACCGGCGAAACCGGCACCGGCAAGGAACTGGTCGCCCGCGCCATTTATCATCACAGCCGCCGCAGCGGACAGCCCTTCCTGGCCGTCAACTGCGCGGCCATTCCCGAACAATTGTTGGAAAGCGAATTGTTCGGTCACGAGCGGGGCGCCTTCACCGGGGCGACCAACCAGCGCATCGGCAAATTCGAGCAATGCCACCGCGGCACGATTTTTCTGGACGAGATCGGCGACATGACCCCCGCCACGCAAACGAAGATTCTGCGCGTGCTGCAGAACGGCACCTTCGAGCGCGTCGGCGGCAACCAATCCCTTCAGGTGGACGTGCGCGTGATCGCCGCCACCAACAGAAATCTGGAGCAGGCCGTCGCCTCCAAGCAGTTCCGCGAAGATTTATTTTACCGGCTCAACGTGGTGCGCATTCACCTGCCGCCGCTGCGCGAACGGCGCGGCGACATTCCCCTGCTGGTGAATTATTTTCTGGAAAAAATCGCGCGGGAACAAAATCAACGCCCCAAGTCCATCGCCGCCGGCGCCGTGCAGGCGCTGGAAAACTATCCCTGGCCCGGCAACGTGCGCGAACTGGAAAATGCCATCCGACACGCCCATGTCCTGGCCAAAGGCGAAGCGATTCTGCCTGGCGATCTGCCGCCGGAAATTTCCGGTCGGATTTCCGGCGGGACCCGTTCCGGCGCGAACGCCGGAACGGCCGACGAATCCGCTCCCGCCGAAGCCGACGCGTTGGCCCGGCAGCTTTTTCAACTGGCGCGCCGCGATCCACAATTCAAAATCCTTCCGGCCGTCGAGCGCGAGCTGGTGATTCAGGCCTTGAAAGAGACCGGCGGCAATCAGGTTCACGCGGCGAAATTGCTGGGCATCACGCGCGCCACCTTGCGCAAGCGCATTGAGAAATTCGGCATCCGGCGCGAATTGCACGTGAAGTGAGGCGCGAACCCCCGCTTGACTCCCGTCCGCTGATTGCTATGCTCCGCTGCTCGTTTCGCGCCGGAACCCCCGGCGCACGGTCAATTTATGAAACGCCAGTATCAACCGTCAAAAATCCGCCGGAAACGCCAGCACGGATTTCTGGCCCGCAAAGCCACCAAAAGCGGCCGCGCCATCCTGCGCCGCCGCCGCCGCGCGGGCCGCAAACGTCTCACGCCGGTTTGAGTTCCATGAGCGGGCAATCGCGGAAACGGTGGCGGTTCAGCCGCGATTTGCGGCTGACGCAAAGTCGCGATTTCGCGCGCGTCCGACAGCAGGGCGAACGCCTCAGCCAAGGCTGCCTGATTGCCAACTGGAACCCGCTGCCGGGGGAGGCAAAACCGAAACTGGGCGTGGTCACCGGTCGGCAGATCGGCGGCGCGGTGGAACGCAACCGCGCGCGGCGGCTGCTCCGCGAAAGTTTCCGACGGCACCAACACGAGCTGACCCGGCCGGTCGAACTGGTGCTGGTGGCGCGCCCGTCCATTGTCGGGAAAAAATTTCCCGAAGTGGAACGGGATTTTCTGCGGGCGTTGAGCCGGGCGGGTCTGGTCAAATGAACAGGGTTCAACAGGCAAGATTCAACCTGCAAGGTCGCCTCACGGTGTCGGCATGCCGGCGGGCGGCGGAGCGCGCGGGCGTCGGGGTGTGGCGCATTCCCCGGTTCGCTCTGATTTTGGCGATTGGGTTTTATCGCCGGGCGATTTCGCCGGCGCAGATTTTTTTGTTTGGCGCCGGCAGCGGCTGCCGGTTCACGCCCACTTGTTCGCAATACGCAATGGAGGCTGTCAGCCGGCATGGCGCGCTCCGCGGAAGCTGGCTCGCGATCCGACGCCTTTGTCGGTGTCATCCGTGGGGCGGTGGCGGGGCCGATCCGGTTCCCGACGTGGAAGACGGGGCGTGTCCAGCGAAGGACCGCCTGGCGGCTTGCGCCCGCGCGACGGAATCAGGCGCCGTTTAATTCATGGACAAAACGGGAATCATCGTCGTCTCCGTCTGCGTGCTGCTGCTGGGGCTTTGGTTTTACGAGCAGCAGAAGGAGGCGGTGCGCTGGCAGGAACAGCAGCGTCAGTTCGCGCTGACCAATCAGACGGTTGTGCCGTCGCCGGCGCTTCCACCGGCTTCTGCCGCAGCCCCGCCGGTCACGGCGTGGTTCAACGCCCGCATTCCCGAACAAACGATCGTGCTGACCAACAGCCACGCGCGTTACACCTTCACCTCGCGGGGCGGGGGATTGGAGAAAATCGAACTGCTGGGCTATCCCCAAACCATCGCACCGGGTTGGAAAAAAACAAAAACGGCGGGTGAATCGGTGGCTTCGCTGAACGCTCGCGCCCCGTTGCCCATCCTGGCGGTGCTGGGTGGTACCAACCTGATCGGCGACGGCGTCTTCACGCTCACGCGAACGGACGACGGCGTCCGCGCAGAAAAGCAATTGCCCAATGGCCTGCGGATGGTCAAGGAATTCCATCTGAGCTCGAACTATCTGGTTCAGGCCACGGTGCGACTGGAGAACCCGACGGACCACGCCTTGGCCGTGCCGTCCCAGGAATGGGTGGTCGGAACCGCCGCGCCTATGGGGCCGGATGACAAATACTTCAGCTACTATGGCGGGGTGATGTGGTTCAACGGCCAGAAAACGTTGGAGCATCCGCCCAGTTGGTTCAACACCAACACCACGTATTTTGGCATTTTTCACCGGACGCCGACCACCGAATATATCGCCGGCCAGAGCAACGTGGTCTGGGCAGCGGCGCACAACCAGTTTTTCGCGCTGGTGGCCATGCCCAGTCAACCGGCGCAACAAATCATCGCCCGGCCCGTGCCCTTGCCGCCGTTTCCTGGCGTGGAATCCGAACCCGGCGCGCCGCCGCCGGAAGGCGTTGAGACCCTGCTGGCCTATCCGGCGCAGACGCTGACGGCTCACAGCGATTTGACCCGGCAGGTGACGCTTTACGCCGGTCCCAAGGAATACCGGCTGCTGGCGAAGCTGGGAGCGACGTTTCACAATGACCTGGACCAGGTGATTGGCTTTGATCTGGTGCCGCCGTTTTACAGCTTCGGCGGATTTTTTGCCAAAATCCTGCTGCTGGCGATGAACTGGCTGCACGACGTGACCCGGTGGGGTTACGGCGTGCTCATCATTCTGCTCACCGTCATTCTCAAGATTCTCTTCTGGCCGTTCACCGCCGCCAGCATCCGGTCGGCCAAAAAAATGCAGGCGCTGGCGCCGCAGATCAACGCCCTGCGCGAAAAATACAAGGACGATCCGCAGAAACTGACGCAAAAGCAACTGGAGCTGTGGCGGGCAAACAAGGTCAGCCCGGTGAGCGGCTGTCTGCCGATGCTGGTGCAAATGCCGGTGTTCATCGGCTTTTACACCATGCTGCGCAGCGCCATCGAATTGCGCGGCGCGCATTTTCTGTGGGTGGCGGATTTGTCCAAGCCGGACACCCTGTTTGTCATTCCGGGGCTGACGTTCATTCCCTTTTTGAGTACGCCGGAAGGGTTGCCTTTCAACCTGCTGCCGTTGCTGATGGGCGCGGCCATGTTGTGGCAATCGCACTCGCAACCGCCGTCACCGGGTATGGACCCCACCCAGCAAAAACTCATGCGCTGGATGCCGGCCATTTTCATCTTGTTCCTTTACAATTACTCGTCCGGCCTGGCGCTGTACTGGACGGTCAACAACGTTTTGTCCGTCGTGCAAACCCGTATGACCAAAAACATTATCGCCTCGGCGCCGGCGCCGGCGACGGTTCCGACGGCGCCGCCGAAAAAAAAGCGGTAAGCGTTGTCAATCTGTTGAACCGTTACAGAGTTTGCCCGGTGCGGATTCCATGATTCACGGCGGTCAATTTTGATTTTGCCTTTTGCCCGTTGGCTTTTTATTTTTTTCGTCCATGCCCGTCCATCCGAAAGAAGTTCTTGAAAAAATTCTGGCCACGCTCGGTTTTTCCGCCACCGTGCAGGAGCACAAAATGGAGGAAGGCATTTTACTGGAGGTGGAAACGGACGAGCCGGGCCGGCTCATCGGCCGCCAGGGCCAGACGCTGGCCGATTTGCAATACCTCACCAACCGCCTCTCGTTTCAGCAGAACCCCGGTACGCCCAAGGTGATGGTGGACGTCGGCGGTTACCGCGCCCAGGCTCGCGAAGCCCTGATCAAAAAGGCTCGGGAAGCCGCCGAAAAAGTCCGCCGCTGGGGCGACGTGGTGGAGCTGGAGCCGATGAACGCCTTTGACCGCCGCATCGTTCACCAGGCGCTCAAGGACGATCCCGACGTGGAAACCCACAGCGTGGAAGTGGAAGGTTCGGACAAAAAGGCCATCCTGCTGCGGCCCCGGCAATAAAAAACCTGCCGTGCGACTGCCGCCTTGTGGCCCCCCCCGCCGGGAACGCAGAGAGACGGTCCGCTTTGTCTTCATCATCATCTTCGCGGCGGCAACCGCATTTTTGTATTCCCGGCCGGCTGGCCGTTGCCAATTGCGGCCTGGGTGAGGTAGAATGATCCATGCTCTATTTTGCCCGCGGCTCGACCACTGCCAAATTATCCGTCGCCGATTTGCGCCGGGGCCTCTATGCTGCCCTGGACCGGCTCGGCCCGCGCCGGCGCGTCCTGGTGGTGCCGCCGGATTTCACGCGATTCCATTCGCAGGCCGGCGTGCTGACCCGGCTGATTTACGAGTATTATGGAAAAAATCTGACCGACGTGTTGCCGGCGCTGGGCACCCACACGCCGATGACGCCCCGGCAAATCGCCGTCATGTATGCCGGTGTGCCGCGCAAATTGTTCCGCGTCCACAACTGGCGCAGCGGGGTGAGCACCGTGGGCGAAGTGCCGGCGGCCTTTGTCAAGAGGGTGTCCGAAGGGGCGGTGGATTTTCCCTGGCCGGCGCAACTGGCCGATCTCATCTGGAAGGGAGGGCACGATTTGATTTTGTCCGTCGGGCAGGTCGTCCCGCACGAAGTGGTGGGCATGGCCAATTACAACAAAAATCTGTTCGTTGGCTGCGGGGGCGCCGAGGGCATCAACAAAAGCCATTTCATCGGCGCCGCCTACGGCATGGAGCGGATGATGGGCCGAGCCGACACGCCGGTGCGAAAAATTTTGAACTATGCCGCCGAGCAGTTCACCCGACACCTGCCCGTCGTGTATGTTCACACGGTGGTGGGCCGCGATGGCCGGGGCAAATTGCGCACCCGCGGCTTGTTTATCAGCGACGATGCTTCCGGTTTCGAGAAAGCCGCGGCGCTCTCGCTCCAGGTGAATTTCGATCTGCTCGAGGCGCCGCTGCCCAAAGTCGTCGTTTATCTCGATCCGGGTGAATTCAAGAGCACCTGGCTGGGCAACAAGAGCATTTACCGCACCCGCATGGCGATGGCCGATGGCGGGGAATTGATCGTGCTGGCGCCTGGCCTGAAGGAGTTTGGCGAAGATCAGGAAATTGACCGGCTGATTCGCAAATACGGCTACCGCGGCACGCCGGCCACGCTGGCGGCGGTTAAAGCCAACGCCGAACTGCGCGAAAACCTCAGCGCCGCGGCACACCTCATCCACGGCTCCACCGAAGGCCGCTTCCACGTCACCTATTGCCCCGGCCATTTGACGCGCCGGGAAATTGAGAGCGTGAACTACCGCTACGCCGACCTGAAAACGATGTTGCGCCGCTACAATCCCCGAAAATTGAAAGACGGTTGGAACACGCTGCCGGACGGAGAGAAAATTTTTTACATCTCCAATCCCGCCCTCGGCCTGTGGGCTTGGCGCGGACGATTTGAGGCGACCTGAGGAGACAAAGTGGTTTCCGCGGTGACCTCCCGGCGCGGCTCCTCTTGCCGCTCATGCCATCCTGTTGCCGGCTTGCGCTTGTAAAAAGCGGCGCTCTTTCCGATACTGCGCGCATGAAAACACCCGCGGAACTTTTCTCCCTCAAGGGCAAAACCGCCGTGGTCATCGGCGGCACCGGCGTGCTGTGCGGCGAAATGGCCGAAGGGCTGGCAGCCGCCGGCGCGGCGGTGGCGCTGGTCGGGCGCGACGCCGCCAAGGCTCAAGCGCGGTTGGCAAAAATTACCCAAGCCGGCGGCCGAGCCGCCTTTTTCCCCTGCGACACCACCTGCAAGACCGCTTTGCAACAATTACTGGCGGACGTTTTGAGGCAATTCGGGCGCGTGGACATTTTGGTCAACGGCGCCGCCATCAATTCTCCCACGCCGTTTTTCGAGATTAGCGAGGAGGAATTCGACAAAATTCTCACCGTGAATCTCAAGGGTGTGATGTTGGCCTGCCAGGTGTTCGGCCAACACCTGGTCGCCCAAAAATCCGGCAGCATTATCAACATCGGCTCGGCCTCGGGCCTCAAGCCGCTTTCGCGCGTGTTCACCTATTCGGCCTCGAAGGCGGCGGTCCACAATCTCTCCAAAAACCTCGCGCGCGAATGGGCCGCCAGCGGCGTGCGCGTGAACGTGCTGGTGCCGGGTTTTTTCCCGGCAGAACAAAACCGCAAGGTGCTCAGCCCCGACCGCGTAGCCTCCATTATGGCGCACACCCCCATGAAACGGTTCGGCGAAGCGCATGAACTGGTGGGGGCGACGCTGTTACTGGCTTCCGACGCCGGCAGTTTCATCACCGGCGCTGAAATTGTCGTGGACGGCGGCTTCGACGCGATGGCCATTTAGTCCGCCGCAGCCAGGCAAAAAATCCGCTCGTGGAGGTCCGACGGGCCGGGGAATTTCGCCGGCGGCGGGGTTACAAATCGGTGATCGGTTTGTGGCGCGGCACCAGCGCCTTCATGATGGCCCACGCCACCAGATAACTCAACGCGCAGATGACGAACATGATGAGGTAGGTGGTTTGCGCCGTGAGTTTGAAGTCGTCAATGAACAAGCCGGGCAGCAACTGCACGAGCACACCGCCGACGCCGCCGGCCGTCGTGCCAATGCCGGTGACGCTGGCCACGGTCTTCTTTGGAAACATGTCGGAGACGGTGGTGAACAGATTGGCCGACCATGCCTGATGCGCCGTGGCGCCGATGCAAATCATGGCCACCGCCAGCGTCGCCGCCCATCCACCAAAACGATTGACATCGCCGAAATATTGCGTCAGCAGGACAAACAAGGGACACAGCGCGATGAGGAACATGGTGGTCATGCGCGCCCGATAGACGGGCATGCCGCGTTTGATCAGCGTCATGGGGATACTGCCGCCGTAGATGCTGCCCACGATGGCCACGCCATAAACGATAAATGTCGGCAGCATCACCTGCCGGGGCGTCATGTGAAATTGTTTGAATAAATAATCCGGCAGCCAGAACAGGTAAAACCACCAGATGCCGTCAGTCATGAATTTGCCGACAAAGAACGCCCACGCCTGCCGGTAGCCAAACAATTTCAGCCAGGAAAAGGTTTTCGCCTGGTCGCCATTCTCCTCAACCGCGGCGGCCTTCTCGTCGTCAATGTGAATGTAATCATATTCGGCTCTGGACAGTTTCGGGTGCCGGGCCGGCGGGGCGTAAAGCCAGAACCAGAAAATGAGCCAGAGAAAACCCGACGCGCCGGTGAGGATGAATGCCATTTTCCAGCCGTGCTCGACGCCAAAATGGATGATGCACCAGGGCACAAAGATGGCCGCGATCATAGCGCCACTGTTGGACCCGGCATTGAAGATGGCTGTGGCCAGGGCCCGCTCGCGTTTGGGAAACCATTCGGCGACGGTCTTGATGGAAGCAGGAAAGTTGCCCGCCTCACCCGCCGCGAACAGGCTGCGAATAATGATGTGCGCGGTCACCAGGCTGCCGACAAAGGCGTTCACTATGCCGCAGACCGACCAGAATATGAGCGACAGCGCCAAACCCAGCTTGGTCCCGATCTTGTCAATCACCCAACCGATAATCAGCGTGAAACCGGCATAAACGCCCGTGAAGAACGCCGTGAGATGCCCAAAGTCCGTCGTTGACCAGCCAAAACCACCCTGGGCCACGGGCGCGCAAAAAACGTAATCCTTCAGGTAACCAATGACCTGCCGGTCCAGGTAGTTGTTAGTGGTGGAGAAAAACAGCAGAGCGCAAATGATCCAGCGGAAACGGCTCGTTGGCGGCGCAGAGGAACGGATGGAATTCATGGAGCGATTCAATCGGAAAAGCAAGGGCGGTTCAAGCCCGAATCAGACGATTCCGCTCGCGGCGGCTCCCTGGCTTCCTTCGCCCGCCGCGTCGGTTGAATTTGCTTTCATCCCCGCGCACCCTCTGCTAAAAAAATGTCGTGCGCAAAATCCTCTGGTTGCTGTTGGCCTTGTGTCTTTGCGGAAGGCCGGCTGGTGCGGTCACCCTGACGGTGCCGTTGGCCGACGGTTCGACGCTCACGGGCGACGTGGTCTCGTTCAATGAAAACGGCATCATTTTCCGGCTGGCGGACGACAAATACACGGACCGGCTGCCGTGGCTGAAATTTTCGCAGGCGGGGCTGAAACAACTGGCGCAAAACCCCAAAATCCAGCCGTTTGTTGCGCCGTTCATTGAGCCGCCTCCGGCTCACCCGCCCAAACCGCCGGTGCACGTCAATCCCCCGCCGCGTCTGGCACCTCCCGCCCCGCAATCCTTGCTGGGCGCGCTCTTTTCCTCACCCGTCACCCTTTTGGCGCTGCTGCTGATTTACGCGGCCAATCTCTACGCCGGTTACGAAGTGGCACGTTACCGCGTCCAG
>DASRCU010000045.1:0-7957 GCA_035652955.1 Verrucomicrobiia bacterium
TTCGCCATGATGAAATCATCCATGACAAATCCGCCGCCGATGTTGGTGACAACGGATTCGGCGATGACGAAATCGTGGCGCCGATAAACGGCGATGGCTCTGGCGTTGCGCTTGTTCACCGAAAGAATCAGGCGCTGGGCGCCCAGCCGGCGTGCCTCGGCTTCGCAATGTTTCAGAAGCCGGCTGCCTAGGCCGCGCCCCTGCAATTCCGGCAGGAGGTAAAGTTTGTGCAGCTTCACGACGCCCGGTTCGGAGGCGGGACCGAAGGACACAAAGCCGGCCGGCTGACCATCCGCGAACAAGATCTTGTAGCGAATGTCGCGGAAAAGGATTTCGTCGCGCAGGGTCTCCAGCGCATACATCCGCGCCAGCATGTATTCAATCTGTTCGGAGGAAATGATGCCTGGATAACAGGCGCGCCAGACGCGTCCTGCCAGTTGGGCGATGACCGGGAGATGCTCTTCGCTGGCGGAGACAATGCGGATCTGAGGGTCTGTCACTGCCCGATTCCTGAAGCGAATTACGGATTGTCCACTGCCACCCGGTAGTACATGGTGCCAACTCCGCTCAAATTGCGTTCGTCGGTGAAGGTGACCGGGCCGCCGGTGCCGGCGATGCCGTCACGCAAAATCGTCCACGGACCGTCCGGCTGCGTGGCCCACTCCAGACGATAGGTTCGGCCGGCGACGCTCTGGAAAACAATTTGCGGCGGATTTTGCGCCGGCAGTTGCATGACAAACGTCGAGTTCGGATCCAGCGGATCCAATCCCGCCAGATAATCCTGCCACACGGCCAGGCCGTTGCCATTCGGGTCCAGCAATTCCGCATCGGCAAAATCATTGGTGAACCCGTGTTCCAACAGCCACGGAACGGGCGTGCCGTGCGGCGGCGGCAGGGGGTAAACGGTAATGAAATCGGTCGCATTGCTCAACGTGAAGCCGTAGAAATTCGTTCCCAGGGTATTGGTGTAGATCGAGTTGTCCACGGTGATGTCGCTGAAGGCGTTGCTGGCGGCGATGGAATCACGGAAGTGGAAGGTCAGCAGATTGCCAAAGGCCGCGAAAGGAATGCTGCTGGCCAGGCGGTCGGGGGCCGGACTGCTCAAAATCGCCCACTGACCGCCGGCGCCGTCGTTGGTTTGGGCGAGCGTCCAGCCCTCCAGAATTTCACCGGTGTTGGTGGATTCCAGTTGCAAAGCGACCGGCCAGTTGGCGCGATAATGCAGGCGCAATTGACGGATGTAGCGTGGTGTGTAAGTGGCGCGCAAGGTGATGCCTGCCGGATGCACGTCGGCGTCCGAAACCAGCCGCAGCGCGCCGGCCAGGACATTGCCCGCGTGATCCAGCGGGCGATACGGCGGAATGATGTAATTGGTCGTGTAGAGATAAACCTCGTTGGTCTCCAGAGTTCCACTCTGGTTGGTGCTGACGACGTAATTGGTACCGCTGATGAACGGCGGCGGGTTGGACGGGGAAACGGCGGTGAACCCCTGGTAGCTGATTTGGAACGAGGGCATGAAGGAATTGGTGGAACGGTTCAGCGTCGCCCAGCGCAAAATGTATTGGCTGCTCAGGTCCTTGCCAATTTCAGCAAAGTTCAGAGCCAGATCGCCCACGCTGGCGGCGGGATAATAACGTCCCTTGGTGGAATCAGCCAGGGCTTGCAACGCAGCCGGGTTTAATTCATCGCCGAAACCGACGGCGTAAATCTGCACGCTGGCGTTGGTGGCCGCCGTAATCACGCCTGGCAGTGTGTTCGTGCTGGAGTTGTCGTTGCCGTCGGACATCAGGACGATGTAATGCTCTTCATCGGCGTTGGCCGGGCCGAGGGCCTTGATGGCTGCGCTTAACGCGTCCCACGCGCGTGAGCCGGCGGGAAAATTCTGAACGTCATTGGTCCAGATGCCGGCAATGGCGTTGTCCAAAAGATTTTTGTCGGTGGTCAGGGAAACGACCTGTCGTGGCGCTTCGTCGTCCCGATGAAATTCAAAAACGCCGATTTGTGCATCCGCCGGCTGCGCGTTGACAAACGCCTGGGCACTGGCGACCTCGGCGTCCACCGCATCGGAAATCCCGTTGCTGTTCAAATCGCCGTTGGCCAGCGACGCCACGCTTTCGGAGAAATCCAGAACCAGATAGCCCTTGAGCACTTTGGCGCCTTCGCTGCCGACCCGTTGCAGAATGACGGCGGTTTCCGAGGGGCTGACCGGCACGCTGTCTTCAAAAGCTGTCGCGGTCATCAACGACGGCGAGGCGACCACGGCGTGGCTGGTCAACGGATCGTCGCCGTCGCGCAGCGCAAAGGTGAATTCCACCAGGTAAGGCGAGGCGTAATTGGTCCTTACGTCGGCAATGGCCAGGCCGGGGATTCTGCGATTGGCCACGGTTAATTGCAGCGTGGCGGTGCCGACGCCCCAGGCATTGGCGGCAAACAGCGGCACCGCATAGCTGCCGGCGTAAAGCGGCGCGCCACTGATGACACCGGTGTTGGTGTTCACCGTCAGCCCCTCCGGCAAATCCGCGGCCCAAAACAGCGTCGGCGAATTGCTGGCGGTAATGGTGTAGAGGAAGCCTGGTTGTTCCTCCGTGGCGGTGGCGGTCAGAGGACTGGTGATGCCCGGCACGGCGGACGCCAGGTTTAACGTCAGCGTGCGGCTGTCTGCGCCGAACTGGTTTTGGGCGCCGATGGCCACGGCAAAAGTGCCACTGACCAGCGGCACACCGGAAATGACGCCGTTGGTTCCGTTCACGCTCAAGCCGTCCGGCAACGGCCCCGCAGTGAAGAGAGTGGGATTGTTGGAGGCCCGGATGGTGTAGCTGAAGGGTTGTCCCTGCTGGCCGTTTCCCGTCAGGGAACCGAAAATGAGCGGCGCGCCGGAAGCCAGGTTCAAATTCAAAATTTTGCTGTCGCCGCCGTAAGCGTTGCTGGCGCTCAACGTGATGGCGAAAAAGCCGCTGACCAGCGGCACACCGGAAATGACGCCGTTGGTTCCGTTCACGCTCAAACCGTCCGGCAACGGCACGGCATCAAAGACTGCCGGATCATTCGTGGCCGCAATGGTGTAACTGAACAATTCGCCTTGCTTGCCGGCGGCGTTGGTGGGGCTGGTGATGACCGGAATATCGTCGGCTAGCGTCAAGGTCAACGGAGCGCTGACGATTCGCGCCGCATTGGAAGCCAGCAGGGTGATGTTAAACACGCCGAACACCGTGGGCACGCCGGAAATCAGCCCGTTTGTCGGGTTCACGCTTAAACCATCCGGCAGGCCGGTCGCGCCAAAAACGATGGGCGGCGTGCCGGTGGCGGTGAGCTGGTAGGCAAAGGCGTATCCCTGTTTTCCGGCGGCGTTGGTGGCGCTGGTAATGACGGGCGGAATCACCGAGACCTGCAGCACAGCCACCTGACTGGTCACGGCGCCGTAAGCATTGGCCGCCACCAGGTCGTAGCTCCCCGCGTCAGACGGCGTCAGATTCAAAATGGTGAGGTTCGTGGTCGTGCTGCCGACAATCCGTCCGTTGTCCAGCAGATTAAAACCATTATGCCGCCACTGGAATTGCAAGGGCGGGGCACCACCCACCGTGGCGTTGAAAACGGCGTTGCTGCCGATCACGTTGGTGACACTTTGCGGTTGCCGGATCAAGCGCGGGCGGGGGTCCACTGTCAGCCGGACGACGGAACTGGACAACGTTTGCCGGCTGCCGCCGGATTGGTAGGTGACTTTGGCAAAATAATAACCCGCGTCGCCGAGTTGCACGTTGTTCAACTGCAATGCCGCCGCACTGCCCACAACACTGTAGTCCACGCCGTTGGTGGATTTGAGCCACTGATACGCCGTGACCGTTTCGCCGGCAGTCGTCGTCACCAGGGCAGCAAAAATAGCGTTTTCGCCAACCGACACCGTCTGGTCGCCAGGTTGAATCACCACCGAAACGCTGGCGCGGGCGGGAACCGCAAACAGCCTCAGCAAAATCAACGAACACAGCAGTGCACAACGGGCGGGCGTTTTCATAAACGAACTTCCGGGAACTACGGAAGGGTAATCGGGACGGACGCCGTGAGCAAGCGGCAAAAATGAAAAATCGCGCCGCGTCCGTCACTGCCGCGCCGACGCCCGGCGGAGTGCGACGGAGGCGGGTGGCGCTCAAAGCCCCAGTTGTTTGAACCGGTTCTTGATTTCCCTGAAATGGAAGTTGAGCGAGCAGAGCTTTTCCAATTCGCCGGGTTGGAAGTGTTTTGAAACGTCCGGGTCGGATTGGAGTTGGGTGAGGAAATCGGCGTTATCGCGGCCGGCGTGTTTGACCGCCCAGGTTTTCATGGCGTTGCGTTGCACCAGCGCGTAGGCTTCCTCGCGTGTGAGGCCCTTTTTAATGAGCGCCAGCAGGACAGTCTGGGAATTCCACATGCCCAGCGACAGGCCGAGATTTTTCTTCATGTTTTCGGGATAAACCGCCAGGCCGTCCATGAGCCGCACCAGCAGACCGAGCATGTAATCAAGCAACAGGCAGGAATCGGGAAAAATGATCCGCTCGACCGAGGAATGGGAAATGTCCCGCTCGTGCCAGAGGGCGACATTTTCGAGCGCGGCCAGGGCATGACCACGCAGGACGCGCGCCAGGCCGGTCAGGCGTTCCCAGGTGATAGGATTGCGCTTGTGCGGCATGGCGCTGGAGCCTTTTTGACCTTCGGTAAACGGCTCTTCGGTCTCCAGCACTTCCGTGCGTTGCAGGTGGCGGAATTCCACCGCCCACCGTTCGATGCTCGCGCCGACCAGCGCCAGCGCGCCCATGAATTCGGCGTGGAGATCGCGCGGCACCACTTGGGTGGCGACGGCTGCGGGCTGCAGGCCAAGCTGTTTGCAAACAAAGTTTTCCACGTCCGGCGAGAGATGCGCGCTGGTGCCGACGGCGCCGGAAAGTTTGCCCACGGCCGCCACTCGACGGGCGCGTTCGAGCCGTTCCTGTGCGCGGCGGAATTCATCGTACATCAGCGCCAGTTTCAAGCCGAAGGTCGTGGGCTCGGCGTGAATGCCGTGGCTGCGCCCGATGCACGGCGTCAACTGAAATTCCCTCGCGCGGCGGGCAATGACCGGCAGCAACTGCCTGGTGTCGTCAATCAAACGATCGGCGCTTTGCACCAGTTGCACGGCAAAGGCGGTGTCCACCACGTCGCTGCTGGTCAACCCGAAATGCAACCACCGGCTGGCGCGGTCGTTGATTTTTTCGGCGACGGCGGTGGTGAAGGCGATGACGTCGTGATTGAGCGTTTTTTCCAGCTCCTTTTGGCGCGCGGCCAGGCCGGGCAAATCGGCCAGCCACCCTTCGATGCCGGCCTTGATTTTTTCAAAGTCCGCCTTGGGCACAACGCCTTCCACCACCAGCGCTTCAGCGGCCAGCAATTCGATTTGCAGCCACAGGCGCAGCTTGTTTTCCTCCATCCAGATGGCCCGCATTTCGGGCCGCGAATAACGCTGAATCATGGCTCAATTAAAAGGGCAAAATGGCAGGGGAGAAAGTGAAAACATCAAACCACTCCACGTTGAACTCTGAACCCGGCGACCGGCCGTCCGGTTAATGGTTCAGCTCCGGCTCATTTTGGCGCGGGCTTTTTCGAGAATGTCCCGTTCCTCCGCCGTCAGGCTTTGAATGCCGTGCGCAGAAATTTTTTCGAGGATGGGGTCCACCTCACGTTGCAGAAATTCCTCATCGGACAACTCCTCGTCAGTTTTGCCGGCAGCGGAGTGCCAGGGCGATTTTTGACCGACGCGAGTGGCCGCCAGTTTGCGCGGGCGCGACCGGCGCAGCGGAAAGTTCCAGCGCGGCAGCGCCCAGCCGCCCTGAACAAACTGGCGCACAAACACAAATCCCGTCAGGATGCCGCCCAGGTGTGCGGCGTTGGCAATGTGACTGGCTGGATTCAACAGGCCGATCCCCGCCACTCCGAGGCTCACCCACAACAACGTTCTACCGCGCATGGAGACCGGGAAGAAATAGATGAACAGTGTGAATCGTTCCGTCCAATGCAACACCGCAAAAGCGGCCACCAGCCCGTAAGCGCCGGCGGAGGCGCCCACCAGCGTGCCTCCGAACAGGGGAAACCCCAGTGCCAGGAGCATTTGCACCAAACCGCCAATCACCCCGCTGGTCAGATACAACGTCAAAAACCGCCGCGGTCCCAGGGCGGCTTCCACCGGAGCGCCAAAGAAGTAAATGGCCAGGGAATTGAACAGCAGATGTATCCAGCCGGCGTGCATGAACTGAAACGTCACCAATTGCCAGACGTAACCCTGTTTGAGCCCTTCCAGACTCAAGGCGAAGTAAGTGTCTTGGATTTCCAGGCCGCGCAAGGAATGCGACGCCAGGAGCTGCAGCAGAAACACCACCCCGTTCACAATCAGCAGCAAAATGGTGAACGATACCCGCGGTCCATGCCAGGCTGGCTGGCGCATGTAATCTCGATCTTCAAGCATGACAGTGAAAATTAAATGCGCGTCCGGTCAATTTCAACCCGGTGCCTCCGGGGCGTTGTTTTCCGAACGGCCCGCCAGAGCAGGATTCACCGGCCTGCCGTTCCCGCCAAAGCGATTCGGCCGTCGGCCAGCTCCACAACGCGCCGGGCATGGGCCGCCACTCGGGCGTCGTGCGTGGCAATGACCAGCGTCATGGACGATTCGACATGCAGGCGTTTGAGCAGTTCAATAATTTCCCCGCCGGTGCGCGAATCCAGATTGCCGGTCGGTTCATCCGCCAGCAGCAGTTCCGGTCCGGCAATCAGCGCGCGGGCGATGGCCACTCGCTGTTGTTCCCCGCCGGAGAGTTCAGACGGCTTGTGTTCGGCGCGCTCGGCCAACCCGACGCGCGCGAGCAATTCGCGTCCGCGTTTTTCCGTCTCGCGGGCGGAAAGCCGCCCGATGCGTGCCGGCAGGCAGATATTTTCCAGGGCCGTCAATTCCGGCAACAAATGGTAGGCCTGAAACACGAAGCCCACGCGGCGATTGCGGAAGTGCGCCAGTTCGGCGGCGGAAAACCGGGCCAGGTCGCGGCCATCGAACAAAATTTCGCCGCTGTTGGGCGAGTCCAGCCCGCCCATCAAATGGAGCAGGGTGCTTTTGCCGGCGCCGGACGCGCCGCACAACGCCAGAAATTCACCGCGCATAACCTCCAGGTTTACCCCGCGCAGCACGTCCAACGTGCGTTTGCCCAGGGCGTAGGATTTCGACAGATTGCGGGCAGAGAGCAGCGGAACGTCCATGGGCGGTTTCATTTTGCGGTTGGAATTCAAGCCGTATTTCGTCGCGCTGCCACGGCAGCAATTTTCAAGAAAAAGCGGAACGGAACAGTCGCGCGGGAATTCCGGATGGCGGCGGCTGGCAGTCGTTTGGGCCGCGCTCGGCCTCCTCTTGAACGGGTCGTCATAAACTCATTCGTAGCGCAGGGCCTCGACCGGTTTTAATTTGCCGGCGCGGAAAGCCGGGATCACGCCGCCCAAAACGCAAATTATGAACGAGCTGAGGCAAATCACCGCCAGGTCGCGCGGCGTAATGAGCGCCGGCAATTGGTTGAAACCGTAAATGGACGCAGGAAACAATTCCCACCCCGTTGCCCGCCGCATGAAATCCAGAAATTCATTCCGATACGTCAATGCCAGCCGACCCAGACCGTAACCGGCCAGCACGCCTAGCGCCCCCACAATGGCGCTTTGACCCAGAAAAATCCCGGAAATCTGCCCGTGCGTGGCGCCCAACGCCTTGAGCATCCCAATCTCGCGCGTTTTTTGGACCACAAATGTGATTTGGGCGCTCAAGATGCACAGCGCCGCGACCAGCACGATGAAAAACAACAGATAAAACATCACGTTTTTTTCTACAACCAGCGCCCCCAGAATCGCCGAATTTTCCTGCATCCAGGTGGTGATCTTGTAACGGGGACCCAACATCCGCTGCAGCGCCGCCTGGGCTTGC
>DASRCU010000046.1:0-5505 GCA_035652955.1 Verrucomicrobiia bacterium
GAGAGCAGAATGGGAACCGCCTCACGATCGGCCACGGGCACGACTTGAATGGCGTGTTCGGGAAAATCGGCCAGGGCCTTTTTCCCGGCCTCAACCAGCGTTTGCGCGATGAGTTGATTGGAATGCCACGCTTCCCGGCCGCCGCGAAGAATGGTGGCGTTGCCGGATTTGAAGCAGAGCGCAGCGGCGTCGGCGGTGACGTTGGGACGCGCTTCGTAGATAATCACGATGACCCCGATGGGCGTGGCGATTTTTTGGAGTTTCAAGCCGTTGGGCCGGACGCGCTCCTCCAGAATTTTCCCGACCGGATCCGGCAAAGCGGCCACTTCGCGCAGCCCCCGGGCCATGGCGGCAATCCGCTGATCGTCCAGCTTCAACCGATCGCGCAAGGCGGGCGAGAGGGTCGTCGCCGCCTCCATGTCGCGCGCGTTGGCGCTTTTGAGGGCAGCGGCGTTTTCCTCCAGCGCGTCGGCCATGGCCCGCAGACAATCGTTTTTCTGGCGGGTGGACAGCCGGACGAGTTGGCGCGATGCGGCTTTGGCGTTTTTGGCCAGTTGGGTCAGTTGCTCGGTCAACGACATGAAATCAAAATATGCCAAACTCGTCGCGGCGAAAGCGATTTCATTTCGCGCGCGAGCGACCTTCGGCACGCTCGTTCAGTTCCAGGGGCGAGGGGCGGTGTTCGGGATAACGCGACTTCGCCGGGCGGGCGGTCTTGCCGGTGCGGCGCGGCGGTAAAGCCAGTTCCGGCGGCACGACCACACCCGCGCGCGCCAGTTTTTCGATTATCGCGTCGCGGATGAATTGGGACCGGTTGCGGTAGCCGGTCTGCGCCAGCGCGGCGTCCAGCTCGCGGATGAATTTTTCACTCACCGCGAAAGGCAGCAATTTCTGATCTGGAGCACGTTGGTTCGGCACGGCAATCCCAATACACTGCTTGAGAGTTGGAAAAAATCAAATTTTTCATTGACAGAATTATAGACTGAATATATACACCCAGGCATGAAGCGCACCGCCAAAAGGTCCAAGGGCAGGTTGTTGTCGGTCTGGGTTTCGGAGGCGTTGCTGGCGCAGTTGGATGAAGGCGTGCGGCGCGTGGATTCAGACCGTTCCAAGTTCATCCGCAACGCAGTTCGGGAAAAGCTGGCGCGTCATGGCATTCTGTCGAAATAGCCCGTTCGGCCGGCTCCCGCCCCGGGTGCTGATCGTTGAAAATGACCCGGAAACGGCGCGGGCCATCACTTATTTGCTGGAGTCCGCCGGCCTGGCCGTCACGGTGGCCCGCACCGGGGCCGAAGGGTTTGAACTGACGCGCCACGCGGAGTTCGATCTGGTGGCAGTGGATGGAGAGTTACCGGACGGAGATGCTCTGGAAGTCTGCGCCGGGCTGCGGCAGGACTTCCGGTTCGAGCGCACGCCGATTCTTTTGATTTTGCCCAGTGTGACCGAGGTGGAGCGCCGGCGCGGGCAACAGGCGGGCGCAACCGAAGTGATTGCCAGGCCTTTGGGCACGACTTCGTTCATCAGCCGCATCCTGTCGCACCTCAAACGGGTGAAGGGCTTGAAATAATTCCTTCCGTTCTCTGTCCCCTTGCGCCTTCGTTCCAGCTTCCCATGGCGGACCCGCCATGGGGAAAGGTTTCCGGGAGGCGTTGGGAAAAATCCCGCAGCAATTTCCGACAATAAAATAACAAAAAACGGAGAGCCGCGCTGAGCTGGCGGTTGGATGATGCGAGGGAAATGGTTTGGGATGCATGGGATAAAATACCGGGTTGTTCTTTCTCATGCACTGGGTTCAGATTGGGCCGGCCCGCGCGGTTTTTTTGGTTTGCCCGCGCGCCGGTTATGCGAGCGGCGGAGGATTGCGGGTCTCCTTTCCCCGCAAGCCGGGAGTCCGTTGCTCGGGCGGGTGCGGATGATGGTTTCCTCCTTTCGAGGACTCTCCTTGGCTCACTCCTCGATGACCATGATCCAACCCGCGTTTCCCCGCGGCGTAAAACGGGCCGGTCCAATCGGGTTTTGGGGTTGTGATTCGGGCGGACAGTCGTTTCTTCAGCGGGATTCTCCATCCCCACCTCCTTGGCGACTGCCGCCCGAATCATTTTTTAGAGTCAATCTTCGCCATCACTGGAGAGTGAACTCAAAATGTCCTTCGGTTTCGTGGCCATCCTCGGCAACCGCATGCCAGAAAACTTTATAATCGCCCGGCGGCAGCTTTTTCGGCAACGAAACAAACAGCAGCGCATGATCTTTGGCGCCGCGATGGGAGTCTTTCCGGTCCACCTCCCGGCCTTGAGAGTTGCGCACTTGAATCGTGCTGCCATTCGGTTGCAGGTCTTCCGTGAAACAAATTTTGATTTCCGCCGGCGCGTTGGTCAGCACGGCACCGGCTTTGGGCACCGAATAATACAAAAAGGCATGCGCCCAAACCAAGGCGGGCGCCCCCAGGAGCAGAATCGCCGGGGGAATCCAGCGCCAAAGCGGAATTTTTTGACCGGGTTTTTTCATGTTGTGTTTCTCCTTTACGGTTGCGACGAATTTCCAAAAATCGGATGGCCGAAAATTTTCGGCCACAGGTCGTCAAGGTAGAATTGCACCTGGAAGACGGCGCCGACCTGGCTGCCGGTGTCGCTGTTGGCCGGGATGATGGCCTCGGCGCCAAGCTGGAAATACCGGGATTCCCAGAGAAGGCCCGGATTGATCGTACCCGTGGTCGGGCCGCCGCCGCGATTCTCCGGGGTCGAAAATGCAAATTCGACCAGTGGGATCATGTCCTTGAACGGCGCGGGCAGGCCGATGTCCTTCACCTGTGCCTGCAGATACGGCAGGTTGTATTCCAAGGCGAAGCCCCATTCCAGGCTGTCCGGCTCGGCGCTGGTGGGCAGCGCCTGGCCAATCACGCCCGTGATCGCCAGGGGCCGGGCATATTTCCACGCGTCCGGCAGGTCGCCCAAACCTTTGCCGAAGTAAATTGTCGGCGTGAAAGTATTCGCCGATTCGGCGCCGATTTTTTTGGCGCCTGTGCCGCCGACGTCCCAGTCCGCGCCGACGGAAAAAATGGCCTCATGCGGCGCATTGACCCACAACTGGTACTTGGCGTTGAGGGCCAGATTATCAAAGCCGCTTTCGGTCGAACCGCCTTCCGGCGTTTGCCAGACGTAATTTTCCTCAACGCTCAAGGCGAGGTTGGGGAAAATTACCTTGGTGAAACTGGCGCTGATCTCCGTCTGGCGCGTCGCCGGATCGCCGGCATTTCTGAAAGTGGAAACCGTCGGCAACGCCAGTTCGTCCGCTACAAACGGATCATCGGTGGTGATCGTCGGCGGGAAAAAGCGCGCGCCGGCAAATCCATGCGCCCCGGCGGTGGCGGTTCCAAAACCCAGCATTGTCAAAACTGCCCAATCACGAATTTTTCTGTGCTTCATTGTCAATTTAAGAGGATGAGAGACGCCGCGACAGGCGGAGCCTCGAGGTTCAAAGTCAGGAAAAATGGAACAGAAACGGCGCGGGCGTCGGGCGGACGTCACCGCACCGCGTCCCGGCCACGCCAGTCTTAAACCACGCACCCGCGCGGCGGGGGGACCGGCGGTTTGTGGGGGAGTGATTCGGCGGAGGAATCGTTCGCCGCGGGCAGAAATTCAAACCGCGCCGGCGCCACCAGCGCGAAATTTTCCGGTGCCGGCGGAAATTCGAGCCTGGGAGTCTGAAGCGTAAATTCAGTTTTCTTTTCCGATTTTTTGGCAGCGGCAATCGCTTTGCACAGCGGGCAAGGGTGATGACCGTCAAACGTTTCCCTTAGCGCCACGGCCACCGGCGCCTTCTCCGAATAGCAGACCATCATGTTCACCCAGGCAATGGATTGCAGCACCGCCCAGTGTGTTCCCGTGGTCAGAAACAAGGCGGCGGCCAGCAACACATTGCCGCAGCGTTTGAACATCTTCGTCACCCTAAACCGAATTTGCCAAATCGCAAGCAAGAGAATTCCACCGAAAAAATTCGCCTTCTTCCATCCGGTTCTTGCCGCCGGAGGCGGTGGCCTGCGAAACAGCTTTTTTCCGGAAAAGCCAAGTCTCCACCGTCGCCCCAGCGTCGGCCTGGCTGAAATTCGCGTGGCTGTGACCGAAAGGCAGCGCCGATCAACGCGAAGGCAGCGCCTTGTCTGCCAGGCAACGCCCGCCGGCCCGAAAGCGACTTGGCCCCGGCCGGAGCGACGCGGGAATGCGCCCCCGAAATCCGCCGGAGAAATTATCCGGACGGTTGGGCCAATTACGGTTTGCCAATCCACACCAGCGTTCCGACCGGCAGCAAATCAAACAGCGGAATCAAATCCGCGTCGGCCAGATGAATGCAGCCGCACGATGCCGGCCGGCCGATGGATTTTTGGTCCGCCGTGCCGTGAATGTAAATGTAACGCGCGCGTGAATCCACATTGACGCCGTCGCGGAAACCTTGATTCCAGCCCGGCTCCAGCCCTTCCAGCCACAGGATGCGCGTGGTGATTTTGGCATCCGCAAATTCCGGCTGGGAGACGTGGCCGACGATTCGGCGCGATTGGAACACCGTTCCGGCGGGCACGCCGGCGCCAATCTTCCGGTGGATGCGGTGCAGGCCCAGTGGCGTGCCGTTCGAGCCTTCCGCCTGCCCGATGCCGAAGCGCGAAGTGGAGCAGGGGAACTTTCTGACAAGTTTGAATGCCTCAGCGCCCGGACGAGAGCCTCCGACGAGCCTTTCAAACAGCGAAACGGTTTGTTCGGCAACGCTGACGGCCAGAATGAACTGCGTCGGAACCGTATTCTGCGCCCGGCAGCATTCCAAAATGGTTTTCAATTGGTCGCTCAAACGACGAGGGCGTTTGCTTTCACGCCGGCGTCAAATTGCCGTCGAACACGAGAATTTTCAAACTCCGAATGGAGCGCGCCGGCAAAAAACTCCGTCCCCGCCGGCCGCGCGCAAACGGGGAAATTTCGTCGGCCGGCTCCCGGCGGCTGGAAATTGGCGATGCCCTCAATCCAGCGTCTGCCGGAAACGCGCGATGGCGATGGCCAGCACCCCCGCCAGAAACACCATGATCGGCCACAAGTCGGGCCAGATTTCCGGAAAACCGTTTCCTTTGAGCAAAATTCCCCGCACGATGCGTAGAAAATGTGTCAGCGGCAAAATCTCCCCGATAGCCTGCGCCCAGCCCGGCATTCCCCGGAACGGAAACATGTAGCCGGACAGCAAAATGTTCGGCAGAAAGAAAAACATCCCCATCTGCATTGCCTGCCGCTGGTTGCGCGCCAGCGTGGAAAAGGTAATGCCCACCGCCAGATGCGCCACGATGAACAGGAGTGCCAGCGCCAGCAACAAGGGTATGCTGCCCACCATCGGCACGTTGAACAGAAATTTCGCTGCGACCAGGATCAAAAACACCTGGATGTAGCCCACGAGGATGTAAGGCACGATCTTGCCAAGGATGACTTCACCCGGATGCACCGGCGTGGAGAGAAGATTTTCTATCGTACC
>DASRCU010000047.1:0-1119 GCA_035652955.1 Verrucomicrobiia bacterium
ATTGGGACTCTTCAAGCGGCATTGTTCACCCCTTTTTCAAGCACGCCCGCACCAGCTCCTCGACCGTGGCGGAGGCGCCGAGCACCTTTTGCGCGGTGCGGGCGGCGTCATACGCCTCGTTTTGCTTGAAGCCCAGCGCCAGGAGGGCGAGCACGGCGTCGTTCATCCTTTGGTCCTCCGCTGAAAGTCCGCGCTGCGCACTGGCGGCTTCCCAGGCGCCGGACGCGCCGATTTTATCGCGCAACTCGACCACGATGCGCTCGGCGGTTTTCTTGCCGACACCGGAAATTTGGGCCAGCGACTTGACGTCGCCGTTGGCCACCGCGCCGCGAAAGGCCACCGGATTCATGCCGCTCAAAATGTTCAGCGCGATTTTCGGCCCGATGCCGCTGACGGTGTTGACCAGCAGCCGGAACAACTCGCGTTCGGCTGCGGAAACAAAGCCGTAAAGCGTGTGGGCGTCTTCGCGCACGATCAGTTGGGTCAGCAGCTTCACTTCCTGGCCCGGCGGCGGCAGTTTGTCAAAGGACGAGAGCGGAATGAGCACTTCGTAGCCGACGCCGTGGACATCCACGACGGCCTGCGTGGGCAGTGCTTCGACAAGTTTGCCATGAAGGAAGGTGATCATGGTGACTCCGTCAAACCGGCGAACGGCGGCGGCAAAGCGATGCGCCGGCGGGCGGCGCGGGGCCGGTCAACGATCCAACAACATTCATATTTTTTTGGGCGGCGTCGGATGGTAGCGTCCATTCTCCTGCGCGTGGGCCAGGGCCAGGGCCAGCGCATCGGCGGCATCGGGCGCCGGCGGTTCGGGCAGATGCAAAAGGCGTTGCACCATTCTGGCCACGGCGAATTTCTGCGCGGCGCCGTAGCCGACAATGGCCTGTTTGACCTTGCGCGGCGCCATTTCAAAAATTTCCAGTCCGCGTTCGGCCACCGCCGCCAGCGCCGCGCCCCGCGCCTCGCCCATGATCAGGGCCGTCTGCAGATTTTGAGCGTAAAACAAACCTTCCACCACGCACACCGTGGGCCGATGCCGCTCCAAAATCTCGCGCACGGTGTTGGCAATTTTGACCAGGCAGCGCGAGCGTTCCCAACCCGGCGGACAAACAATCGTGC
>DASRCU010000048.1:0-9025 GCA_035652955.1 Verrucomicrobiia bacterium
CGCGGCCGTCGGCGCGGGTAAAAGGATCCGCCATAATTAAAAATCACGATAAATTTATGAGCGATGCTGAATCCGCTGAATACGAACAATTTTTTCCAAATGATAAAGCCTGTAGAGAATTCTCCAATCGCCGACGCGCAGTAGACCGACCCGCCGGCCTTCCCACCCCCGCCACTTCAGGACGTCGGCATTATTCGCGGGCCAGAGGATCTGGCGTTCCATGCCCACACCAATAACGGCGCTCCACCTGCCGAGGGGCGCATCCGCATTCGAGCCTGTTTCGGCCCGATAAGGCATGACCGATGGCGCGGTTTCCCGCTTTTGAATCCGCCGGCGGTATTTTCCTTTCGCGCCGTGCGCAATTCAGCCACCGGTGTCGGATTTCGCGCCGCCAGCCAATCCCAAAGCTTATCGGGTGTTTCCGCCAATGAAAGAACGGCACGGAAATTTCACCAACGTCCATGGTCATGCAAATTAACCTAGCAAAGGCACGCGCAAAAGCAAGCGGCGGACGCGCTACGGTTTTGCCTCGATGGCCGCAAAGAGGTTCTCCAGGCTGTTCAACGCCGGAGTGGCGCGCGGCTTCAAAATGCGCTGCAGATAATCCACCGCCTCGGGAATGGAGTGAATGGATTTTGGCAAAATGGCGCCGGCGGCGTTGGCATGGCCGCCGCCCTGAAACTTTTCCGCCACGCTCAACGCTTCGCCGTTGCGGCTGCGAAAACTGGCAAACACCAGGTTGCCCCGCCGCAGCAAGGTCACCAGCACGGGAAAGGGAGTCGCCTGCCGTTCAAGCATTTCGTGCACGATCAGGTTGTTGTTGCCGATAACGGTCTCCACGAAACCGACCATCGGAGAAATTTCCGTGACGTTGGCCCGGGCCCATTCCAGGCCGAGGGGGTTTTCGATGCGCCGTCTCACGGCCATGACCTCCAGCAGCGGATGGTCCAGCAGTTTTTCGATTTCACCGCCGATGAGCGCGTGCAAATTCCAGAACTGATAGGTCCTGACCAGGCTGGCGTAATCGCTGGCCAGAACAAAATCCGGGTCGTCCACCAAAAATAAATCGGCCACGTTGTTCAAATGAACCAGACGGTCCAGCGCGGGCGATTGAATCCCGTGCGGCCGGCACAAGTCATAACACAGCGTGGCCGCGGCGCGGTTCACATCGTGAATCAGCATGGCGTGTTTCGGGGCGGTGTCGGTGACGTGATGATCCACCACCAGCCAGTCCGGGCGATCCAGACGCGGTTCAAAGGTGAAATCGGCGACCCACGCGGATTTTTCGCGCAGGTCGCGCTGCCGCCACTGATGATAATGAAACGCTTCCAGGCGCACGTCCGCGCCAAAGAGTTTTTTCGCCAGCCGTTGCAGCAGAACGCCCGCCAGCAACCCGTCCAAATCGCTTTCGTGGGTGAGAATGACTTCGGGGCGGGGCAGATTTGTCATATCGGCCAGATTAAACCGGCGACGCGGTGTTGGCGAGCAGGAACGGAGGCATCTGAAAAATTCTTTGAAATCCGCCGCGGCGTTGGTCAGAATGCGCGTTCGCTTTGCCGGATTCCCAGGCGAAGGCCGCTAATCCGCATGTGAAATGAAACGCACGCATCATTGCAACGAACTGCGCCCGGCACACATCGGGCAAACCGTCACCCTCACCGGCTGGGTCCATTCGCGGCGCGACCTGGGCGGGTTGATTTTCATTGACCTCCGCGACCGCGAGGGCCGCACGCAAACGGTTTTTGATCCTTCCGGCCTGCCGAAGGAAATTTTTTTGCGCGCCGAAAAATTGCGCAGCGAGTGCGTGGTGAGCATCACCGGCCGGGTCCGCCAGCGACCTGCGGGCACGAACAATCCCAAAATCGCGACAGGCGAAATTGAAGTCCTGGCCACGGGGCTGGAGGTGCTGAATTTCGCGGATCCGTTGCCGTTCCCGATTGACGAACCGGAAGCCGCGGCCAAAGTAGCCGAGGAAACGCGATTGAAATATCGCTATCTGGATTTGCGCCGGCCAGAAATGGCGCGGCGGTTGAAATTGCGTTCCAAGGTTGCCATCGCCACGCGACAGTTCCTGGACGAGCAGGGTTTTCTTGAAGTGGAGACGCCCATTTTGTTCAAATCCACCCCCGAAGGCGCGCGCGAATTTCTCGTCCCCAACCGCCGTCAGCCGGGCACATTTTACGCCCTCCCGCAATCGCCGCAGCAGTTCAAACAAATCCTCATGGTCGGCGGGGTGGAAAAGTATTTCCAGATCGCCCGTTGCTTTCGCGATGAAGATCAGCGCGCCGACCGGCAGCTCGAATTTACCCAGATTGACATCGAAATGTCCTTCATCGAGCGCGAGGACATTTACACGCTGGTCGAGGGTTTGCTCCAACGCATTTGGAAAGTGGCGTTGAACGTGGATGTTCCCACGCCGTTCAAACGGCTGCGGTTTGAGGAAGCCTTGAACCGGTTTGGCACGGACAAGCCGGACACGCGCTTTGGCCTGGAGCTGGTGGATTTCACGGAGGAATTTCGCGGCAGCGCCTTCAAGGTTTTTTCCAGCGCCATTGCCGCCGGCGGCACCGTCAAGGCGCTCAACGCCAAAGGCCTGGCCGGCGCCACCCAGGGTCAGATCGAAACCATGACCGAATACGCCAGAAGTTTCGGCGCCAAAGGGCTGGCATATATCAAGGTCGAAAACGGCGAGTGGAAATCGCCCATCGTGAAGTTTTTCAGCGAGGCCGAAAAAGCCGCGCTGACGGCGAAGCTGAAGATTGAGGAAGGCGATTTGATTTTGTTCGCCGCCGACCAATGGCTCAACGCCTGCGAAATCCTTGGCAAAATCCGGTTGTATGTCGCCGACCTTCTGCGCGAGCAAGGCAAATTGAAGATTGAGCCGGAACGATTTGATTTTCTGTGGGTGGTGGACTTCCCGCTGCTGTCCTTTGACAAGGAGCAGAACCGATGGTATTCGAGCCATCATCCGTTCACCGCGCCGGTGGCCGAAGACATTCCGTTGCTCAAGACCGACCCCAAAAAAGTCCGCGGCCAGCATTACGACCTCGTCGTCAACGGCGTGGAACTGGGAGGCGGCTCGATTCGCATTCATCAGCCGGAGGTACAGAAGGCGATTTTCGAGGATGTGCTGCAAATTCCACCGGAAGAAACCAAACTGCGCTTCGGTTATCTGCTGGATGCCTTCCGCTACGGTGCGCCGCCCCACGGCGGCATCGCGCTGGGGTTCGACCGGCTATGCGCGATTCTGTGCGGCACGCCGAGCATCCGCGACGTGATTGCGTTTCCAAAAACAGCCAAGGGAGTGGATTTGATGGCCGAGGCGCCGGCGCCGGTTTCGCCGAAACAACTGCGCGAACTGTACCTGGAAATCAGGGCGCCCAGGGTCTAACGTGCCGGGGGTGTCGGGCGGGCCATGAATCTGAAGCGCTACCTCAAGATTTACGCCGCGTTGTGGAAAACGTCGGTCACCCGCGAGATGTCCTTCAAGGGCAATTTCCTGCTGTGGATCGTGGTTGAGTTGCTCTGGTTCGGGTTGCAGTTGAGTTTTGTCGGTGTGGTCTTCAGCCAGACGCGCACGGTAGGCACCTGGACGGCGTGGCAGGTGGTGCTGCTCACCGGCGCAAGCAATTTCATCCAGCAAATCTATCAGGCGTTCTTTCTGGTCAATTGCACAAATCTTTCCGAGCTGGTGCGCACGGGCAAGATGGATTTTCTGCTGCTGCTGCCGGTCAACACGCGCTTTGTGGTTTCCACGCGGCAGGTGGATTTGTCGTCGTTTGCCAACGCGGCCTTTGCCGCGTGCGTGATGGCCTTTGCGGCGCACAAGCTGCATTTGCATCCGACGGCGCTGCAACTGGCCGGGTTCGGCGCCTTGTGCGTCGTGGGATTGTTGGTGCATTACTCGCTCATGTTCATGCTGGCCTCTATCTGTTTTTGGACGGTGCGGGCGCAGGGGATTGTGTGGGGGTATTATAACCTGTTCAACATCGCGCGGATGCCGGACGAGGCCTTTCGCGGTGTGTTCAAGGCGGTGTTCACGTTTGCCCTGCCGGTGTTGCTGGTGAGCAACGTGCCGGTGCGGGTGCTGGCGAATAAACTGGCTTCGCCGGCAATGTGGCTGACGTTGCTGGGACTCGGCCTGGTGTGGGCGATAATTTCCGAATGGTTTTGGCGTCAATCCCTGCGGCGTTATACCAGCGCCAGCACGTAAGTGACGAATTACCAGGCGTTCTTCGAAGCCAACGAGGACCGTTTTGGTCCCGTTCCGGTGAGGAGATTTTCTGTGCTGCCGCCCGGCGGCGTCGGGAAAAAGGCGGCGGAGCCGAGGATGGAATGTTTCCCGAGGCAACCGACAGGCGAGTGGGGCTATCCGGCTGCGGTTCATGACCCGGCGGCGTCGGCTGCTGCCCCAAAGCCCGGCAGACATTTTTTTGCTGCCAAGGGTGTGGTTATTTGTCATGGTGGCAACGGATTCCATGTCAGAATTCAAACAATGAGCAGCGCGGACATGCTGGGTCTGGCCAGCGCTTTTTTCAGCGGTTTTCTGGCTTTGATTGCCGTCTGGAAGGAGCGCCGTTCGACGGCGGTGTGGACATTTGTGGCGGGGGTGGCGGCGCTGGCGGCGGAGGATTTGTGCTGGTCGCTGACAACGGATGCGGCCACGCCGGACGAAATGATGCGTTGGCAGACGTGGCGGCTGATGGCCAAGTCGCTCTTGCCCGGCCTCTGGCTTCTGTTCAGCCTCAGCTACGCGCGGGGCAATGCGGCGGAATTCCGAAAACGCTGGCGATGGATTTTAACCGGGGCGTTCGTGCTGCCGGTCGGATTGGTATGGTTACCGGACGGCTATTTCGGCCCTTTGATCGCCTCAGCCAATCAGTTGGAAACCGGAGAATGGCGGTTTATTTTGGGTCCCCGCGGCGTGGCTTTGAATCTTTGTTTTCTGTTGGCTGCCGTGCTGATCTTGATGAATCTGGAGCGCACCTATCGGGCCGCAATCGGCACCATGCTCTGGCGGATAAAATTCATGATTCTGGGATTGGGGGTGATTTTTGCCGTCCGGCTTTATGTCAGCATTCAAACGCTGCTGTTTCACAATTCATTGGGCCTTTCGCTGGAAGCGGTGGCGGCCACGGCCACGCTCGTGGGCGACGTGTTGATACTGCGCTCGTTGTTTCGGACGGGCCATTTTCATGCGGATGTGTATCCGGCCTTGTCTGCGCCTCAGCCGCCGCTGACGGTAATCCTGACGGGGATTTACCTGTTGCTGGTGGGCGTGTTTGCCAACGTGGTGGCGTTTTTCGGCGGGAGCGCCGCCTTCACCTTAAAGGCCTTTGTCCTGCTGGTGCTTTTGGTGGCGGCGGCGGTGGTGTTGATGTCCGACCGGGCGCGGCTTTATGCGCGGCGTTTTCTCAGCCGCCACTTTCAAAGACCGCTTTACGATTACCGGTCGGTCTGGCGCCGCTTCACCAGCGAAACGGCCGCGCGCGCAACGGCGGCGGAGTTGTGCCAGGCGGCGGTGAAATTGCTTTCGGAAATTTTCCAGTCGCTCTCGGTCACCATCTGGCTGGTGGACGACAAGCGGGAGAATTTCGTCTTTGCCACCTCCACGTTTTTGTCGGAGGCAAAAGCCAACAGCCTGAAACCATCCAGCGTCGAGGCGGCGGCGGCGATTGACGCGTTGGAAAAAAATTCCGATCCGGTGGATCTGGATGCTTCGACGGAGGGTTGGACGGCGGCGCTGCGGCGGTGCCATCCGGACCAGTTTCGCAAGGGCGGCCATCGCGTTTGCGTGCCGATGGTCAGCGGCGGCGAAGTGCATGGGGTGATCCTGCTGGGGGATCGGGTGGGCGGGGCGGGGTTTTCCTGGCAGGAATTTGATCTGCTGAAATGCGTGGCCGATCAACTGGCCGCCAGCCTGCTGACCCTTCAGCTTTCGCAGCGGGTGTTGCAGGCCAGGGAAATGGAAGCCTTTCAGACCATGTCCGCTTTTTTTGTTCATGATTTGAAAAACACCGCCTCCACGCTCAACCTGATGTTGAAAAATTTGCCGGAGCATTTTCACGATCCCGAATTTCGGGCCGACGCCCTGCGGGGCATTGCCAACACCGTGGCCCACATCAATCGTCTGATCAGCCGTCTGAGTCAGCTTCGCCATGAATTGCAGATTAAACCCGCCGAAGGCGACCTGAACGAAGTCGTGCTCCAGGCGCTGGCGGGCTGGGAAGATGCCGCTGGCGTCCGGCTGGTCAAAAAGCTGGAGCCTCTGCCCCGGCTGCCGCTGGACCGGGAGCAGATGCTGAAAGTGGTAACCAATCTGGTGCTTAACGCCCGCGAAGCCGTGCTGCCCTCCGGCGAAGTGCGCATTGAAACCTTCCGAACCAACGGCTGGGCGGTGCTGACGGTTTCAGACAATGGCTGCGGGATGACGCCCGAATTCATTCACCGCTGCCTGTTTCGCCCCTTTCAAACGACCAAGAAAAACGGGCTTGGCATCGGACTGTTTCAGAGCAAAATGATTGTCGAAGCGCACAAGGGCCGGGTCCAGGTCGAAAGCCAGCCGGGCAAAGGCACGACCTTTCGGATTTTGCTGCCGCTGGCCAAACCTGGGGAAGCGTCAGGCCATTGAGCGGCGGCATGGCGCACAGGCCCGGCGGAGAAACAACGCTTCGGCCATTGACCATTTCATGAATTCCAAACTGCTTATTGTGGACGACGACGACGGCATCCGCACCCAAATGAAATGGGCGCTGGCCCGGGACTACGAAATTCTGGTGGCCGAAAATCGCGCCGCCGCCGTCGAAACTTTTCAAGCCGCGCGCCCGCCAGTCGTGCTGTTGGATTTGGGTTTGCCGCCGCAACCGGGCAATCCCGAAGAAGGACTGGCCGCGCTGTCCGAAATGCTGGCGGCCGACCGCCTCGCCAAAATTGTCATCATTACCGGGCAAAGTGAAAAGGAAGTGGCCCTCCGCGCCGTGGGCGCCGGCGCCTATGATTTCCTGTGCAAGCCAATCGAAATGGATGAATTGAAATTTCTACTCAAGCGCTGCTTCCACATCGCCCAGTTGGAGCGCGAGTACCGCCAGTTGCAGGACCTGTGGCAGGCGGAATCTTTCGAAGGCATGTTGGGCACCAGCCCGCAGATGCAGGGCGTGTTCGCCTCTATTCGCAAAGTGGCCACCACCGATGTGCCGGTGTTGATTCTCGGCGAAAGCGGCACCGGCAAGGAAATGGTCGCCCGCGCCATTCACGCCCGCAGCCGGCGCCGGGACGGGCCATTCGTGGCTATCAATTGCAGCGCCATTCCCGAAACCCTCCTGGAAAGCGAACTCTTTGGTCACGAAAAAGGCGCCTTCACCGGCGCCCACATCCAGCGCAAAGGCCGCATCGAAACCGCCAACGGCGGGACGCTGTTTCTTGATGAGATTGGAGAAATCCCGCTCCCGTTGCAGGTCAAACTCCTTCGCGTGTTGCAGGAACAGCGCCTGACCCGCATCGGCGGCCGTGAAGAAATCCAAATTGATGCCCGGCTGGTCACCGCCACCAACGCCAATCTCCAAAAAGCCCTCTCCGCCGGCACCTTCCGTGAAGACCTGTTTTACCGCCTGGCCGTCGTCCAAATTCAAATGCCGCCGCTTCGCGATCGGGACGGCGACATTCCTCTCCTGGCCAGGGCCTTTCTCCGCCGCTTCGCCGCTCAAGCCGCGCGGGAGGGGCTGACCTTTGACAAGGAAGCCCTCCACGCCATGAATTCTCATCCCTGGCCGGGCAACGTGCGCGAGCTGGAAAATTGCGTCCGCCGCGCCGTGATCATGGCCGAAGGCAAACAAATTACGGCGCGAGATCTGGGGCTGACCTCGGCTGCCGTGGCCACCGCCGGCACCCTCAAGGCGGCGCGCGAAGCGGTCGAACGGGAAATGATTCAGCGCGCCCTCCGCAAACACAACGGCAAAATCTCCGCCGCCGCCGCCGAATTGGATGTGAGCCGGCCTACGCTCTACGAATTGATGGACAAACTGGGCATCGTCAGGGATTGACCCGGCGACCGTGGCGATTTGGATTTCTCTGAAAAAACGGCCGCTCTGCCGCTTCGGCTTGCCGATTGAGCTGCCGTCCTGCGAAGAAGGTCAAAGCGGCCGTTCAACCGGCGCAAGAAAATTGCTTTGCATTTTCCGGCAAATTTGAAAGCATCCCGGCTCCTGGCATTTATGGCTGATACCATTCCTTACCTGGACCTGCCGGCGCAATTGCGCAAACTCCGCAAAGAACTCGATGCGGCGATTGCCCGGACGATGGATCAATGCTCCTTCTGTCTCGGCCCTGACGTGGCCGGGTTTGAAAACGATTTCGCCCGTTTTGTGGGCGTGCCCTATTGCATCGGTTTCAACAGCGGCACTTCGGCGCTGCACGTCGCCATGCGGCTGTTGAACATCGGTCCCGGCGACGAAGTGATCACCACGCCCCTGACCTTTATCGCCACCAGTTGGGCGATCTTTTATGTTGGCGCCCGGCCGGTCTATGTGGACATTGACGACGCCACATTTAATCTCGACCCCCGCTTGGTTGAGAAAGCCATCACGCCCCGTACCAAGGCGATTCTGCCCGTTCATCTCTACGGCCATCCGTTCGACGTGGATGCCCTTCTGGAGATTTGCCGCAAACATCAACTGCCGCTCGTTGAAGATGCCGCCCAGGCGCATGGCGCCAAATACCAGGGCCGGAACGTCGGCACCTTTGGCGTAATGGCGTGCTTCAGTTTTTATCCCGGCAAAAATCTCGGCGCCTGCGGCGAAGGCGGCGCGCTGGTTACCCACGATGCCCGGTTTGCCGCCCGCGCCCGATCCCTGCGCGAACATGGTTCAACCCAGCGGTATTACCATGACGAAATCGGCTACAACTACCGCATGGAAGGCATTCAAGGCGCGGTGCTGGGAGTGAAGTTGAAACATCTGGCTGAATGGACGGCTGCCCGCCGGCGGGTGGCTCATCGTTACCACGAATTGCTGGCTGACACTCCCTTGCA
>DASRCU010000049.1:0-5787 GCA_035652955.1 Verrucomicrobiia bacterium
GGATTACGCGCGGCAGTACGTCGCCATCCGTCCGCTTTCCTCGGCCTGGGCCGCCCTGAAATTCAATGTCGGCGAAATCGCCGAGGAAGATTATCTGCTGTGGACGCTGGCCGTGGCCGGCGCCGGTTTGATCTGGCTGGACGACCGCCTGCGATCGGCCAGGCTGCGATTGCTGGGATTGGCCGCCGCTTCGGCGTTGACCACGGTGCCGGGATTTTATTTTCGGACGCATTATTTTTTGTTGACGTTGCCGGCAGCGGCGTTGCTGGCCGGCGGCGCCGTGGCGGCGCTGCGGCAGGTGTGGAATCGTCATTGGGGCCGGGAGCGGTGGGCCGACTGGCCGGTAACAGCCGGCTACGGTTTGTTGCTGGTTCTGACGTTGTGGCAGAACCGCGGCGTCTGGTCGCTCTTTGCCCGGGCGCAGGGCGCGCATGTGTTCCTGGCGCATGCGTTTTATGGGGATGAACCGTTTCCCGAAGCCCCCCTGGTGGCCGATTTCATCCGCACTCATTCGTCTCCGGACGCGCGCATCGCCGTGCTCGGTTCGGAGCCGGAAATTTATTTTCTGGCGCGGCGACATTCCGCCACAGGCTACATTTACACGTACGCGCTGATGGAGCCTCAGCCGTATGCCCGGCAGATGCAGGCTGAAATGATTCGCGAAATTGAGAGTTGCGCCCCGCAGTTCATCGTGTTCACGCGCGCCGACTCGTCCTGGTTGCCCACCCCCGCGTCGCCTCGGGACATTTTTCGTTGGTGGGAGGGGTATCAAACCAATTACACCCGGGTGGGGGTGGTGGACATTCTCTGGCCCGGCAAAATACGGTTTGCCTGGAACCAGGCCGCCGCACATTACGGCCCGCTGAAAGGCAGCGGCTTCGAGGTTTATCAGCGTCCGGCGGCGGCTTCGGCGCGCGCCCAGGCGGCGGCTCGTGAACCCCGGCGCCAGCCGCGAAATGACGGCGCAGCGCATGACGATTGACGCCGGCGCCGGAGCCGGCGATTCTTCCATCGTTGGCGCAGAACGCGACAGCGGCAGCGACAGTTGGTTTGTTTGCCGACCTCGCGAACACTCCCGCCGCGCAGGCCCTCGCGCAGCGTGTGGAGAAGGGCGGGGTGTTGTCTTTTCCGGGCGTCGCCCGGCCCGCGCAACCCTTTTTTACCGCTTTGCTGCGACAACTTCTTCCATCGCGCCCCATCGTGGCCGTCACGGAAAATTTGAAAGCACAGGAAACGTTCCATCAGGATTTGGAAACCTGGCTTGGCCCGGCGCCGAATGCCCCCCACTCCATTCTGTTTTATCCGGATTGGGAAATTTTCCCGCACGACAACAAACTGCCTCACGCCGACGTTATCAGCGACCGGTTGCAAACCCTGGTGGCGCTTTCCGAAAATTCCGGTTCCCCCATCGTGGTCACCAGCGTCATCGCCCTTTTGCAAAGGACATTTCCTCCGGACGATTTGAAGCGCCGCACCCGCCGCCTGAGGCGCGGCGAAAAAATCCCGCCCCGGGACTTGATCGAATGGCTGGAAGAACAGAGCTACGAACCGGAAGCGCAGATTTCGCAAAAGGGTGAAATCGCCTGGCGCGGAGGGATCGTGGACGTTTTTCCGCCCACCAGCCCGTGGCCGGTGCGACTGGAATTTTTCGGCGACGAACTGGAGTCGCTGCGCGAATTCGACCCACTCACGCAGATTTCGCGCGGAGAAATTTCCGGCATCACCCTTCCGCCCGCCGGCGAACTGGGCATCTTGAAACGCCGCGCCCACGAGCCGGCAAGGGACATCCGGCTTTCCACGCTCTTGGATTATCTGCCGCGGGAAACGATTTTTCTCTGGTGCGAGCCGGCATCCCTGGAACGGCAGGCCGGTGAATACGCAGCGCCAATTCCCGCCGGCGACCCCTTTTTCCTTCCCTGGCCGGATTTTCGGGCGGAGGCCAGCCGCTCCGGATTCACGTCAATTGAATTGTGTGAGGAACCCGAAACCGGCCCGGCGCGTCGCCCCCAAGCCCTTGAGCATTGGACCTTTCAAACTCTCGACGCCTTTCGACCGCCGGCCGAACGTGCGCCGGAACCGCTCATCGCCGAGGCGCAACGCCGTGAATTTTTCCAGCAGCTTCACCGCTGGTTGCGACAGGGTTACACTGTCCACATCTTTTGCAACAACGACGGCGAACGCCAACGATTTGAGGAAATTTGGACCGAATACGGTTTCAGCAGCGAAAAAAATTGGCGCCTCCAAATCGGCTCGCTCTCGCGCGGGTTCCTTTGCGAACCGGCCAAATGGGTGGTGGTCACGGACGCGGAGATTTTCGGGCGTTACAAAATCCAGCGACCGCGCCGGCTCAAATCGCCGCACGCGCGGGCAGCGCAGTCGGCGCTGGACATTGATTTTCTGAATTGGGAGGAAGGCGACCTGGTGGTGCACCTGCAATACGGCATCGGCAAATTCCTCGGCCTGAAAAATCTGCCGGCGTCCGTCAAACGGGAAGACGTGCAACGTGAGACCGGCTCCATGAATCACGCTTCACGTTTTACGCCCCGCCAGACCGAATGCCTCGTCATCGAATACGCCCCCGCCCGTCCCGGCGACGAGCCGCCGAAACTTTACGTGCCGGTCACCGAGGCGCATCTGGTCAGCAAATACGTCGGCGCGGGCCGGGCGCATCCGCCACTCAACGCCCTGGGCGGCACGCGCTGGCGCAAAGCCAAGGAAGAGGCTCAAAAAGCCGTGCGCGACGTTGCCGCCGAGCTGTTGCGTATTCAAGCGGCGCGCGAACTGCAGCCCGGCCACGCCTTCAAACCCGATACACCGTGGCAGCGCGAGTTTGAAAGCGCCTTCCTTTACGAGGAAACGCCCGATCAACTCACCGCCATTGCCGAAACCAAGGCGGACATGGAAAAGCCCAAACCGATGGACCGCCTGATTTGCGGCGACGTGGGGTTTGGAAAAACGGAAGTGGCCATTCGCGCCGCGTTCAAGGCGGTGATGGATGGCAAACAGGTGGCCGTCCTTGTTCCCACCACCGTTCTGGCGCAACAGCACTTTAACGTGTTCCGCGAACGCATGGCGGATTATCCGGTGCGCATCGAACTGCTCTCGCGCTTTCGCACGCGACGCGAGCAGGCGCGGGTTCTCCGCGACCTGGCCAACGGCAGCGTGGACATCGTCATCGGCACGCACCGGCTCCTGCAGGAGGACATCGTGTTCAAGGACCTGGGGCTGGTGGTGATTGACGAGGAGCAGCGGTTCGGCGTCTGGCACAAGGAGAAATTCAAGCGCCTGCGCACGCTGGTGGACGTGCTGACGTTGAGCGCCACGCCGATTCCGCGCACGCTGTATCTGGCGCTGACCGGCGCGCGCGACCTGAGCATCATGCAAACGCCGCCGCACGACCGGTTGCCGGTCGAAACCATCGTCACGCCTTACGACGAACGCCTCATCCGCGAGGCGATTCAACGCGAGTTGAACCGGGGCGGACAGGTTTATTTCCTGCACAACCGGGTGCTGACGATTGAAACCATGCGCTCGAAGTTGCAGGCGCTTGTGCCGCAGGCGCGCATCGTCGTCGGCCACGGGCAAATGAATTCCGACGAGTTGGAGGAAGCCATGACCCAATTCGTCAATGGCCAGGCGGACGTTTTGTTGTCCACCACCATTATCGAAAGCGGCCTGGACATTCCGAATGCCAACACCATCATCATTGACCGAGCCGACCGCTTTGGCTTGAGCGATTTGTATCAATTGCGCGGGCGGGTCGGACGCTACAAACATCAGGCTTACGCCTATTTGCTGCTGCCGCGCCATGCGCAATTGCTCAGCGACGTGCGCAAACGTCTCAGCGCCATGAAGCAATACTCCTCGCTCGGCAGCGGATTCAAGATTGCGATGCGCGATCTGGAAATTCGCGGCGCCGGCAACCTGCTTGGCCCGGAGCAAAGCGGCCATATCACCGCCGTCGGTTTCGAGCTTTACTGCCAATTGCTCCAGCAGAGCATCGCGGCGTTGAAAGGCGAAAAAATCAAACCGCGGGTGGAGGTGGAGGTGAAACTGGACTTCCTCGACGGAAACCTCCTGCCGGAAAATTACGTGGCCGGGCCGCAACACCGCATTGAAATTTATCGCAAACTGGCGCAGGTCACCGACCCGGCGGCGCTCCAAAATTTGCGCCGGGAATTGCGCGATCGCTTCGGCCCCATCCCGCCGCCCGTGGAAGGATTGCTGCAAAGGGCCGAATTGAAAATCCTCGCGGCAGAAAAATCCATCACCGCCATCGAGGTGAAGGACGACAAATTGATGCTCACGCGGCGGGGCGATTTTCTGACGTGGGGCGGGAAATTTCCGCGCCTGACGCAACGCGATCCCCAAAAGCGGTTGCTGGAAATCAAACGGCTTCTGCAGGCGCTTTAAGCCGTTTTGAGATTTGCCCTTTGCGCCGGTTTGGGAGATACTGTCCAGCCGCGTTGGCGGGATTTTATGAAACCCCAGGTTGAAATCTATGACACCACCCTGCGCGATGGCTCGCAGGGCGAAGGCATCAATTTTTCGGTCGCCGACAAGCTGCGCATTGCCGAGAAGCTGGACGCCTTTGGAGTGCATTACATCGAAGGCGGCTGGCCGGGCAGCAATCCCAAGGACATCGAATTTTTCGCCGAAGCCCGGAAGCGCAAGTTCAAAAACGCCCGGCTGGCGGCGTTTGGGTCCACGCGGCGCAAAGGTGTGCGCGTGGAACAGGATGAACAGGTGCGCCTGCTGGTCGAGGCCGGCACGCCGGTGGTGACGATTTTTGGCAAGACTTCAATGCTGCATGTTAAAGAAGTGTTGCGCTGTTCGCCGGAGGAAAATCTGGCGATGATCGCCGACACCGTGAAATTTCTCAAAGACCACGGCAAATTTGTCATCTACGACGCCGAACATTGTTTCGACGGTTACAAGCTCGACGCCGATTACGCCGTGGCCACCTGGCTGGCGGCGGAAAAGGCCGGCGCCGATCTGGTGGTGTTGTGCGACACCAACGGCGGCTGTCTGCCGGGAGAGATTGCCGGCATCACCAGAGCCGCGGTCGGCAAATTGAACCGCCCCGTCGGCATTCACACGCACGACGACATCGGCCTGGGCGTGGCCAACGCGCTGGCGGCGCTGGAGGCCGGCGCCGTTCACGTGCAGGGCACTATCAACGGCTACGGCGAGCGCACCGGCAATTGCAATCTGACCAGCGTGATTCCCTGCGTGGCGCTGAAGATGAAACGGAGCTGTGTGCCGGAAGCATCGTTGTCCAAGCTCAAGGAACTTTCCCAGTTCGTGGATGAAATCGCCAACCTGCGCCACAACCCGCGCCAGCCGTGGGTGGGTTCGGCGGCCTTTGCGCACAAGGGCGGCACGCATGTCAACGCCATCCAGAAAATTCCGGCCAGTTACGAGCATATTGACCCGGCGGCAGTCGGCAACAAACGCACCGTGCTGGTGAGCGACCTGTCCGGTCGCAGCAACATTGTGCTCAAAGCGCGGGAACTGGGATTCCGGCTGACGAATGACCGGCCGGAGTTGAAGGAGATTCTGCGGCAGGTCAAGGAACTGGAAAACCAGGGTTACGAATTCGAGGCCGCCGAAGCCTCGCTGGCGCTGTTGATTGCCCGGACGCTTCAGCGCCGCCAGTTGCCCTTTCGCGTGGAGGCCTATCACGTGTCCATGCGGCGCGCCGGCGTCGAACGGGTCTGCGAAGCCACCGTCAAGGTTGTTGTGGGCGGCCGGGTGGCGCACACCGTGGCCGAAGGCGACGGCCCG
>DASRCU010000050.1:0-41695 GCA_035652955.1 Verrucomicrobiia bacterium
TGTGCTGGTGATTGCCGGGGGGGTATTTGTGGCCGAAGCGGTTTCGGTGATGTTGCAGACCGGCTGGTTTCGACTCACCCGGCTATGGACGGGCACCGGCCGACGGATTTTTTTGATGGCGCCGTTGCACCATCATTTCGAGAAAAAGGGCTGGTACGAATCGCAGGTGGTCATGCGTTTCTATATTTTGTGCGTGCTGTGCGCGGTGCTGGCCCTGGCCACATTAAAGTTGAGATGAACGTCGCTGTTTCCTTGCAAAAAATGCGTTTTGCGCCTTGCACGAGCCGGGCGGGGGTGTTAAACCCTTGGACGTCAGTTGCGCTGTGCATTTGCCCGGTTGCGCCGATGAATGAAACGAATTTAACCCGCCGTGAAATTTGCCGAGGGAAAATTTCGCAGCGGAACCATCAACCACGTCAACCTGTTCACCTCGGAGAAAGGACGCCATCCGCGTTATTAACATGAGCACACCCAATCCATTCGTTCCACAAGGCTCTCTTTTGGAGTACAACAAACGCCGTTCCCGCATGAAACTGGCTGTTTCGTGCGTGGTGGTGGCCGGCGCCGCCGGACTGGTCACCATGCTGATCCAGGGTTGCCAGCGGCATGAGGAAACGCCCCAGCCGCCACTGGAAGAAACCAACACCCTGCCGCCATTGGAAACCAATCTGCCGCCGCTGGAGACCAATCTGCCGCCGGTCACTCCGCCGCCAGTGAGCACCAATGTCTCCGCGCCGCCATCGGTGGCGCCGGTTGCTCCGGTCGCGCCCGCCATACCGGCCGTTCCGCCGCCGTCGGGAACCGAATACGTCGTGGTTCAGGGCGATACGTTGAGCAAGATTGCCAGGAGCCACGGCGTGAGCCTGAGCGCACTCGAAGCCGCCAATCCGGGCGTTGACCCGCGGCGATTGAAAGTCGGCCAGAAACTGACCCTCCCGCCCGCCAACGTGTCCGCGCCGACGGAAGGTTCAGCGGCCAGCAACTCAATCAACGTCGGCGGCCAGGAAATTTATGTCGTCAAATCCGGCGACACCTTGACGCGGATTGCCCGGCATTACGGAACCACCGTCAAGGCGATTCAGGCGGCCAATAATCTGGCCACGACCCGGATCAAGGTCGGGCAAAAGTTGAAGATTCCGGCGGCAGCGACTTCGGCGCCGGCATCCGCTCCGCCCGTTACCCCGGCGCCGGCGCCGTCCAATGCGGCGCCTTTGCCCGGCGATATGTCGAACGGGCAATAAGCCCTGGCGGGATCGCGGCGAGCGTTTCCGGGGCAGGAACCGGGCGGCGGTCCGGGCGTGCCGTGCCGCCGCGCTTGGGAAACAGTAAAATGAAAATCGCCGCCACTACTTTGGCGTTTTGCGTCGTCGCGCTGCTGGCGCTGGGACTGGTCATGCTCTACAGTTCGAGCATGACCCAGTTCGGCACCGGCCTGTTGCAAAAGCAACTTCTTTGGGTGGTGTGCGGCGGCGTGTTGTGCGCAGCGGCGGCAAGACTGGACTCCGAATGGCTCAGAAAGAACGCCTGGCTCATTTTCCTGGTGGCCCTGGCAATGCTGACGTTGGTGCTGGTGCCCCACATTGGCCGGAAAATCAACGGCGCCCGCCGCTGGTTTGATTTTCACGGCCTGCGCTTCCAGCCCTCCGAACTGGCCAAACTCGCCCTGGTCATTTTGCTGGCCTGGTACGGCGACCGTTTTCAACGACGCCTGCAAACGTGGCGATACGGCATCTTTCTGCCTGGCCTGTTGATGGCGGTGCTGCTGGGGCTGATTTTTGTCGAGCCGGACCGCGGGACGACCATTCTGCTGGCTGCCGTCGGCGGCGTCATGTTGCTGATGGCGGGGGTGCGGTTCCGGCACGTTGCCCTGGCGGCAACGGCTGGTGCCGCGCTGCTGGCGGCGTCCCTCTGGCGTGACCCCATGCGGATGCGCCGGATTATGAGTTGGTGGAATCTGGAACAGCACAAGGACGGCGTTGGCTATCAGGTGTATCAGGCCATGATTGCGCTCGGTTCGGGTGGTTGGACGGGACTGGGGCTGGGCAACAGCCGTCAGAAGCTCGGCTTCCTGCCGGAGCATTTTACCGACATGATCTTTTCCATTATCGGCGAAGAACTCGGTCTGGTGGCCACGTTGCTGGTGGTGGCCGCGTTTCTGGTAATCACCGTTTGCGGCATTTGCATCGCCTTGAACGCTCGCGACACGTTTGGCTTTTTGCTGGCGATCGGTATCACTCTGACGATTGCCTTCCAAGCCGCCATCAACATCGGCGTCGTCACCAGCCTGCTGCCGAACAAGGGCCTGCCGTTGCCGTTCATCAGCTACGGCGGATCCAATCTGCTGACGTTGTTGACGGGGGTGGGGATGCTCTTGAGCATCGCACGCCAGGCGCCGACCCGCGAAAAAATTCCCAAGCCCGCCGCGGCAGACGACTTGGGCGACAATCCTTTCGCCGCCCGACGCGCATGACCGCCTCCGCCTCCCCAACACCTTTGATCGCTATCGCCTGCGGCGGAACGGGCGGACATCTCTTCCCCGGCCTGGCTGTGGCCGGCGAATTGCAAAAACGCCGCTGCCGGGTGGCACTGCTCGTTTCACCCAGGGAAATTGACCGGCGAGTTGTCACCTCCGCCCCGGATTTTGAAATTTTCACTCTGCCGGCGGTGGGACTGCAAAACCGGAATTACTTTTCCTTCAGCGCAGGTTTTTTGAAATCCTTTTTTGCGGCGCGGAAAATCTTCCGCCATTGGAAACCCGATGCGATCCTGGCGATGGGCGGATTCACCGCCGCGCCGCCGGTGCTGGCCGCCAAACGATTCGGTGCCAAAACATTTTTGCACGAATCAAACGCCGTCCCCGGCCGCGCCAACCGTTTCCTCGCGCATTTTGTGGACGAGGCCTTTGTGGGATTTTCCCAGGCTGCCTCGCGTTTGGCGGCCCGAAACGTTTCCGTGACCGGCACGCCGGTGCGTCCGGCCTTCACAAAACCCGCCCTTGGACCATCGTCCTCCGCCCTCCGCCTCGGTCTCGAACCGGATCGGCCGGTGATTCTGGTCACCGGCGGCAGTCAGGGCGCCAGCGGATTGAATGACCTGGTCTTGTCCGCCTTGCCGCTGCTGGCGTCCAGGAACTGGCAATGGCTGCATCTGACCGGCGCGAACGATTTTGAAAAAGTCCAGGCCGCTTACGCCGGACAAAAATTGAAAGCCGTTGTCAAGCCGTTTTTGGATGAAATGGAGGCGGCCTTGGGCGCGGCCACGGCGGCCGTCAGCCGGGCCGGGGCTTCGTCGCTGGCGGAGCTGGCGGCGATGCGTCTGCCGGCGCTGCTGGTGCCGTTCCCGGCCGCAGCGGAGAATCATCAGTTTTTCAACGCCCTGGCCTTTGAAAAAACCGGCGCGGCGCAACTGCTCGAACAAACCCACGCCTCGCCGGAAAAAGTGGCGGCCCTGTTGACCCGTCTGGTCGAAGACCCTGCCGAACGTGCGCGGATGCAGTCCGCGCTGGCCTCCTGGCACGAACCGCGCGCCGCGGAGCGGATTGCAGAGAAAATTTTGCGGGCGGTTGAACAAAAGGCCGGTGGCCGGGCACCTCTTCCGGCCTCCCCGGAAACGGAAGCGAACCCCGCCATTCACTCACACCGCGCCCTGCCGGTATGAACCTTCTGGCCAGACCAACCGCCGGCGCGGCGCTCGCCGCCGAACTGGTCGAGCGCGTGTCGCCGGCCACGCGCGTGCGCCGCGACGAGCCGATGGCGCGGCACACCACGCTGCGGGTCGGCGGGCCGGCGGATTTTTTCATCGAGCCGGCGGATGAAACGGACCTGGCTGTCGTTTTGAAATGGTGCCGCGCGCAGGGCGTGGAATTTTTCATTCTCGGCCGCGGCTCGAATCTGCTGGTGCGCGACGGCGGTTTTCGCGGCGCGGTGATCTGTCTTTCGCAGCCGGCCTTTTCAAAAATTGAAATTGCCGGCGAAACCATTTTTTGCGGCGCCGGCGCCCGATTGAAAAACGTGGCCGTTGAGGCCCGGCGGGCGGGATTGAGCGGCCTGGAATTTCTCGAAGGCATTCCCGGCAGCGTGGGTGGCGCCTTGCGCATGAACGCCGGCGCCATGGGCGGGCAGACCTTCGATGGGGTGTTGTCCGTGCGGGTGATGGATTTCGACGGTCACGTGGTGGAAATGAAGCCGGCGGAGATGAGCGTGACCTATCGCGGTTGCGGGGCTTTGAAACAGCGCGTGGCTCTGGCAGCCACCTTCCGCTGCCGGCCCGCCCCGCGTGAGGAAATCGAGCGGCGAATGAAAGCGTTCAGCCAGAAGCGCTGGAGTTCGCAGCCCGCCGCGCCGAGCGCCGGCTGCATCTTCAAAAATCCCGCGCCCATTCCGGCCGGCCGGCTGATTGACGAATTGGGTCTCAAGGGCCGACGCGTGGGCGGCGCGGTGGTGGCCGCCGAACACGGAAATTTCATCATCAACGACGGCCAAGCCACGGCGCGAGACATCCTGGCGTTAATTGAAATTTTGAAAACCGCAGCCCGAACGGAGCGCGGCATTGAATTGCAAACCGAAGTGGAAATCATCGGCGAAGACTGATGAACTCATGGCGCATCTCCTCTCCGATGCCGGCCGCTCGCGAAACCTGCGGCCGCATCGCCGGGCACGGAAAAGAGCCCGGGGAATCGAGTCCGAAGGTTCCGCTCGTGCCCAAACCGCTGAACATTGTGGTAATGCGCGGCGGACCGGGCGCCGAGCGCGCCGTATCCCTGCGCTCCGGCGCGGCGGTGGCGGCGGCGTTGCGCGCGCTGGGGCACGACGTTTGTGAAATTGACCCGCAGGATGGCCGGTTTGTTTTGCCGGCGGGAACGGACGTGGTTTTTCTCGCCTTGCACGGCGTTTACGGCGAGGACGGCACGGTGCAGCGGCAGTTGGACCAGGTTGGTGTGGTCTATACCGGCTGCGATGCGGCTTCGAGCCGGCTGGCGTTCGACAAGGTCTTGACCAAGCAACGGTGCCTCGAAGCCGGCGTGCCGACACCGGAATTTTCGGTGATTCGTTCGGCCGACGCGCCGCTCCCGGAAAATTTGCGGCTGCCGCTGGTGGTCAAACCCGTCCGCCAGGGGTCCAGCGTGGGACTGCAATTCGTTGAACAGCCGGAGCAGTGGCCCCGGGCGGTTGCGGAGGCGCTGCAATTCGATTCGGAAGTGCTGGTGGAAGAGAAAATTGTCGGACGCGAAGTGACGGTGGGCATTCTGGACGACCAACCGCTGCCGCTGGTTGAAGTGCGGCCCAAAGCCGGCGCCTACGATTACCAAAACAAATATACCACTGGCCGCACGGAATATTTTTGCCCGGCGGCCCTGGACGTCGTCACCACCGGCAAAATTCAGGCCGCCGCCCTGGCCGCGTTCCGGGCGATTGGCGGACGCGACTACGCACGCGTGGACGTGATGGTGCGCGCCGATGGTTCGCCGATGGTGCTGGAAGTCAATACGCTGCCGGGGATGACGGAGACGAGTCTGTTGCCCAAGGCCGCCGCGGCGGCGGGATTGAGTTACGCCGAACTTTGCCAACGCATGGTGGATTTGGCCCGGCGGCGAAAGCCGAAGAGCCAGGGGAAATCCGGTTAAAAAAGAGCAAAAACCGGCGCACCCTGTGCCGGCCGGTCGGCCGTTGACCGCTCAACTCCGGAACCGTTTTGAATGTGGTTTAAGCGCAAACAACGAAACCGCCGGTTCAACCGGCGACACGTGCTGGACGTAAAATTGCGTTCCGACCAGGTGCGCGCCGCGCGACTGCGCCTGGCGACGACGGCGCTGGCGCTGTTCCTGGGAACGGCGCTGGGGTTGTACCTGTTTTGGCGCGCGGGAGAATGGGCACTCGACCGGTTTGTTTATGAAAATTCCGAATTCGCCATCCGGCGAATTGATGTCCAGACTGACGGCGTGCTGGCGCCGGCACAACTGCAGCGGTGGGCGGGGGTGGCTCTCGGCGCCAACCTCATCGCGCTCGACCTGGCGGAGGTCAAACGTAACCTGGAAATGGTCCCGGCCATCGCCTCCGTTTCCGTAGAGCGCATCCTGCCGCATACGCTGAAAATTTACGTGACCGAGCGCCGGCCCGTCGCCCAGGTCATTGTGCCGGTGGCCACCGCGACGGGAGGCTTCGGCGTTTCCGTGTTCAAACTGGACGCGGCCGGGGACGTGTTGCCGCCGCTGGATGCGCGTTTTTACACCGTTCGGCCGGCGTTAACGGGAATCTCCTTGCCGGTCCTGACCGGCTTGAATGCGTATCAACTGGTGATTGGGCGCCGGCTGGAGACACCGCAGGTGCAGGCGGCGCTGCGATTGATTGAGGCGTTCCGTCATTCCCCCATGGCCGGCCTGACCGATTTGCAAAGCGTGGATGTATCCCAGCCGCAGGTGATCGTGGCGACCACGACCGATGGCGGCGAAATTACTTTTGGCCTGGACGATTTGGAGCAACAATTGCGGCGCTGGCGGGAAATTTACGATCTGGGCCGGCGGTTGAACCGGCGCATCGCCGCGGCAGACCTGGCAGTGCAAAACAACGTTCCGGTGCGCTGGGCCGAAATCGCCGCCCCGCCGGCACCGCCGGACACGGCAGACACCAAACCATCGCGGAGGAAAAATGTTTGATGATTCGGACATCATTGTGGGACTGGAAATCGGCACGTCAAAAGTTTGCGCCGTGGTGGGCGAATTGAATGCCGAAGGGGCCCTGAACATCATCGGCTTGGGCCAGGCGCGCTCGCGCGGCGTGCGCAAGGGAGAGATTGTGGACCCCGCTCAGGCCGAGGAAGACGTGCGCCACGCCATCGTCGAGGCCGAACAAATGGCTGATGTGGAAATCCGACGCGTGTATCTGGGAGTGACCGGCGGCCACCTCCGCGGGTTCAACAACCGGGGCGTCCATCCGGTCGTCAGCGCCGACCGCGAAATTACCGAGGACGATGTTCAGGACGTCATCAAAAATGCCAAAGCCATTAATCTGCCGGCCGAGAACAGTGTCATCCACGCCATCCGCCAGCACTTTTCGGTGGACGGCCAGGCCGGCGTGACCAATCCGGTGGGAATGCTCGGCTCGCGGCTGGAAGTGGACATGCACGTCGTTCACGGCATCACCAATCGCCTGCAAAATTCCATCCGCCTGGTCAAAGGATTGCAACTGGACGTGGAAGAAATCGTTTTCAACGGCCTGGCGGCGGCCCTGGCGCTGCTCACCGGCGAGCAAAAGGAGCTGGGCGCACTGGTCATTGACATCGGCGGCGGCACGACCGATTACGTCGTCTATGCCGACGGGATCATCAAACACACTGGCGTGCTCGCCGTGGGCGGCGACCATGTTTCCAACGATCTGGCCTACGGCCTGAAGGTGCCCTTGAGCCGCGCCGAAAAGTTGAAACTGGAATACGGCTCGGCGTTGCTGGACGACGATTGCCGCGGCCGAACGGTGACGCTGACCAATGAACTGGGTCTGCCGTTCAAAACCGTGAACCTTGAACACCTGCGCCGGATCATGTCCCTGCGCCTGGAAGAAATTTTTCAACTCATCGCGCAGGACCTGGAACACGCCGGGTTGTTCGATTATTTGCGGGCCGGCGTTTTTCTCTGCGGCGGGGGCGCGCGAGTGCCGCAAATTGCCCGACTGGCCGAGCGCGTGTTGCAAATGCCCGTTTCCCTGGGCCGGACCAATTCCATCAGCGGTCTTAAATCCGCTCTCGACCAGCCGGAATTCGTCGCCGCCATCGGCCTGGCGAAATTCGGTTCGCTCAAGACCCGCAAACGCCACGACCAGTCCCGATTCAAAAACCTCCTCGGCAAGCTACTGCCGCGGTAGCGCCTTTCTGCCCGCCGTCTCCAGCGTCAAGGACGAAAACCAACCACCCCCAGCCATGAAAAACAGCGCGGAAACTTCGGAAACGCCGTCGGCCCCTTTGCCCGGGCGGGCCGTAAAAATTTTCGGCGTCGGCGGCGCCGGCGTGATTTTGAGTGACGCTTTGAATCATGAGGAATTCGCCGGCGCGACGTTTGTGGCGCTGGATACCGACGCCGCCTCGCTGGCCGCCTCCACGGCGCCGGTGAAGATTCACCTGGAATCCAAATTGCTGCGCGGCTTGGGCACCGGCGGTGATCCCGAACGCGGCCGCGCGCTGGCGGAGGAACAATTTGCCACGCTCCAGGCGGCGTGCGGCGGCGCCCGCGCCGTGTTCATTGCTGCCGGTCTGGGCGGCGGCGCCGGCAGCGGCATCGCCCCGGTGTTGGCCCGCGCCGCCAGGGAAGCCGGTGCGCTGACCCTGGCCTTTGTCACGCTGCCATTTGCCTGCGAGGGCAACCGGCGCCGGCAACAGGCCGAACAGGGCCTGGAACAGTTGAGGTCCGCCGCCGACAGCGTGCTGACGCTGCCGAGCCAGAAATTGTTTAAATTCATTGACGAAAACACCACCGTGCTCGACACCTTCCGCATCGCCGACGGCTTGCTGGCCGAGGGGGTGCGCGGCATCTGGCAACTGCTCACCCGGCCCGGTCTGATTCAAATTCATTTTGACGACGTCTGCGCCGTGTTGCGCGATGGTCATGCCGAAAGCGCCTTTGCCTTTGTCGAAGCCGCCGGCCCGGCGCGTTCCAGGGAAGCGGTGGAAAAATTGCTCCGTCATCCGCTGCTGGACGAGGGCCGCGCGCTGGCCGAGGCGGAGACCATTCTCATCAGCCTGCTTGGCGGTCGGGATTTGACCATGGCCGAGGTCAACCGCGTGATGGAACAGATCGGTCGTCAGGGAGACCGGGCGCGAATCGTCATGGGCGCGACGCTGGACGCGGCGATGAAAGACAAACTGGCGGTGACCTTGATCGCCGCCCGGAACGCGTCGTGGAAATCCGACACGCCGCCGGTGACAGCCAGTCCGGAGGCGCTGCGTGAAGCGGCGCCGCGTTATAGTGTCCGCCCCGCACCCCCGCCGGTGACACTGGAAGCGGGTGAGCCGATGGCGACCCGCCGCGGCGGCGCGCGGCGCGAAAAACCCCGAATGCTGCAAACGCAGTTGCCGCTGACGATTGTGACCAAAGGCCGGTTTGACAAGAGCGAACCGACGATTCACCAGGGCGAGGACCTGGACATTCCCACCTTTGTGCGTCGCGGCGTGCCGTTGAACTAGATTTCCTTGCGGGGGAACAACGGTGCCGGTTCGGCGGTCTGATGACCGGCTGGAAGTCCACCCCAGGCCGCGTCAGCGAATTGATCCGGCGCGCCGGTCAAACCCAGTTGCGCGTAAATTTTCGCCGCCGTGTCCGGCAGAAACGGCCACAACAGGACAGCCAGCACGCGACAGGTTTCGGCGAGATTGTATAACACTTCGTCCAGCCGCCGGCTCCGGGCGGGGTCTTTGGCCAGTTTGAACGGCGCGGTTTCTTCCACGTACTTGTTGGCGCGGTTGACGAGCGACCAGAGGCTTTGCAGCGCGGCTTGCAACCGATTTTGTTGGAGCAGGGCGCGGGTTTCGTGAACCGTTTGGACGGCAAAAGGCTCCAGTTCGGCCGTCCGGGGGGGAACAGCGCCGCCGCGGTAGCGCCGGAGCATGGACAGGGTGCGGTTGACCAGATTGCCAAGGCCGTTGGCCAGCTCGGCGGAATAGCGGGCGCGGAAACCGGCGTCGGTCCAGTTGCCGTCCGGCCCGATGTCCAGTTCGCGCAGCACGTAATAGCGAAAGGCGTCCAGTCCCCATTCCTCAATCACCGCCACCGGGTCCACGATATTGCCGGTGCTCTTGCTGATTTTCGCCCCGTCCTTCTGCCACCAGCCGTGAACCAGAATTTGTTCCGGCAGCGGCAGCCCCATCGCCCGGAGCATGATGGGCCAGTAAACGGCGTGAAATTTCAAAATATCCTTGCCAATCACGTGAATGTCCGCCGGCCACAAATTCAATCCGGCGGGGGAAACGTCGGATGGCAAATGGCGGATCGCGGAGAGAATCGTTGGATCGCCGTGAGAGGCGGGAACGGAGATATAGTTCACCAGCGCGTCGAACCAGACGTAGGTGACAAACTGGGGATCAAACGGGATGGGAATGCCCCAGTTGAGCCGCGACGCCGGCCGCGAAATGCACAAGTCTTCAAGCGGATTGTTTTTGAGAAAGCCAAGTACTTCGTTGCGCCGATAATCCGGCTGGATGAATGTCGGGTGGCTTTCGATGAATTCCATCAGCCACCGCTGGTGCGCCCCCAGTTTGAAGTAATAATTTTCTTCCGCCAGCCGGATCACCTCGCCGTAGGCCGGATCGAACGTGCCGTCGGAACGCCGGTCTTTGTCGGTCAGAAACGTCTCTTCTTTCGTCGAGTAAAACCCTTCGTAACTGGCTTTGTAAAAATGGCCGGCGGTGTGGAGTTGCGTCAGGATTTCCTGAACGAATTTTTTGTGGCGCGGTTCGGTGGTGCGCACGAAATCGTCGTGGCTCAATCCCAGTTTCCGCACAAACGCCCGCCAGTCCGCCGCCAGTTGGTCGCAATACGCCTGCGGATTTTTTTTCTCGGCCAGCGCCGCCTGCTGGACCTTCTGACCGTGTTCGTCCAGGCCGGTCAGAAAAAACACCTTCTGTCCCAGGCTGCGCCGGGCGCGCGCGATGACGTCAGCGATGATTTTTTCGTAGGCATGGCCCAGGTGAGGCTGGCCATTGACGTAGTCAATCGCCGTGGTGATGTAAAAGCGTTTGCTCATTTTGAATGGGAAAATGTGCCGGACAATCGCGGCGAAGGCAATCTTGCTTGCGGCCGGCGGCCGTGTTAGACTGCCGGCGGCTGTGGCGGAAAACCAGCCGGACCAAAACCGCATGAATTCCGGGCTTTCAGATTTCGCGGCGCGTCTGCGCCGGGCGCTGGCGGAGGGCTTTGCCGCCCGCCATTTTGATTCGCTGGCGCTGGAGCTTTTTGCGCTGCAGTTCGAGCACAACGCCGCTTACCGGAAATTCTGCCAGGCGCGTCAGCGAACGCCGCAAACCGTGGAGCATTGGACGCAAATTCCGTTTGTGCCGACCGCGGCCTTCAAGGAATGGGAGCTTTCGTGTCTGTCGCCAGCCGAACGCACCGCCGTTTTCCATTCCAGCGGCACGACGGAGCAGAAACCCAGCCGGCACTTTCACCACGCCGAATCGCTGGCGTTGTACGAGGCGTCCCTGTGGACGGCCTTTCGCCAGCACGCTTGCGAACGTTTCAGCGTCCAGGAACCGCGCGCGCGGCTGATCTGCCTGACGCCGCCGCCATCGCAGGCGCCGCATTCCTCCCTGGTTCACATGTTTGAGACTTTGCGACGGAAACTCGGCGCGCCGGAGTCAGCCTTTGTGGGAAAAGTCTCCGGCGACGCGTGGGGTTTGGATTTCGCTGCCGCAGAGGAAGCATTGGCCGCCGCGCAAGAAGAGCCGGCCACGGCAATGTGGCTATGGGGAACCGCCTTTTCGTTCGTTCACCTGCTCGATTATCTGGCGGAGAAAAATCGGCGTTTGCAGTTGCCGGAACAATCGCTCGCGCTGGAAACCGGCGGCTACAAAAACCGCTCGCGCGCCCTGCCCAAAAACGAGTTGCACGGCCTCATCGAACAGCGCCTCGGCCTCCCCCGCGAACGCATCCATTGTGAATACGGCATGTGTGAATTAAGCTCCCAGGCTTACGCGGTCGCCGACGGCGCGTTTCAGTTTCCGCCGTGGGCGCGGGCGCAAATCGTCTCGCCGGAGACCGGGCGCGAAGTCGCCGACGGTCAGGCGGGCCTCATCCGCATTTTCGATCTGGCGAATGTTTTTTCGGTCGCTGCCGTGCAGACCGGGGATTGGGGAATTCGCCGCGGCGAGGCTTTTGAGTTGAGGGGGCGTGCGGCGTTTGCCGAACCGCGCGGTTGCTCCCTGATGAGTGCCGCGGCGTAAAACCGCGCCCGACCTGCCGATGAATCTGCCCAATTATTTCCTGGCCGATCTGCCGCCGGAAGCCACGCTCTCGCCGGCGATGATTTTCGAGGCCTGCCAGACGCTCAAACGCAATCGCGAAAAATTTTTGGCTCCCCGTTCAACACCGAGCCTGGTGAATTTTTTGAGCGAATTGGCGGCGGACTGGTTGAACCCGGAATTTCCCTTTCGGCGCTTTGCCCTGGAAAATGCGGCGCGAACTGGCTTCCCACGGCCGACGCTGGAGCGCGGCCTCGACAGTTTCTTCCAACAGCTCACCCGCGAAAACCTGCGGGCCTTGCTCACCCAGGAATTGGGCAATGCCGATTGCGTGATGGAGGGAACAGATTCGTCGGCTCTCCCGTCGGTTGCTCCCCGCCGCCTTTTTCGCCCGCCGGAATTTCAGGTGCACATCGGCGCCGGCAACCTCCCCAACCCGACGCTGACGAGTCTGATTTTCGGCATCTTGCTGCGCTCGGCCCAATTTGTGAAATGCGCCAGCGGCGCCAGCTTTCTGCCGCGTTTGTTCGTTCATTCGATTTATGAGGCCGATCCGAAATTGGGCGCCTGCCTGGAAGTTGCCGAATGGCGCGGAGGGAATGAGAATTTGGAAAACGCGCTGTTCGCCGAAGCCGATTGCGTGACGGTCACCGGCGATGACGCCACCCTGGAAGCCGTCCGCCGGCGCCTCCCGCTCAAAACCCGGTTTATCGGCTATGGCCACCGTGTCAGCTTCGCGTTTGTGGCGGCGGAAGCCTTGCGGGGCGCCCGCGCGCGCCACCTCGTTTCCGCGGCGGCGAATGACGTGATTGCCTGGAATCAACTGGGGTGTCTTTCGCCGCACGTGATTTACGTTCAGACCGGCGGTGGCGTTTTGCCGGAACAATTCGCGCAGTGGCTGGCGGAGGAATTGGAGCGCCGTGAAGCCGGCGAGCCGCGGGGGGAAATCACCACCGAAGAATCGGCGGCGATCGCCTCGCGCCGCGCGATTTACGAAATTCGGGCGGCCCACGACCCGGAGCGGACCCGGCATTTTTTCAGCAAAGGTTCCACGGCCTGGACGGTGATTTTTGAAGCCGACCCGCGGTTTCAGATTTCGTGCCTGAACCGCTTCATTTACGTCAAGCCGGTTGCCGATTTGAAAACCGCCTTGGAAGCCGCCGATGCGATCCGCGGAAAGGTTTCCACTGTCGGCTTGGCCGCGCCGGAGGAAGCCGTTCCCGGGCTGGCGAGGCAACTGGCGCGCTGGGGAGTGACGCGGATTTGTCCGCTGGGCCGGATGCAAACGCCGCCGTTGACGTGGCATCATGACGGCCGGCCGGCGCTGAGCGATTTGGTTACCTGGACGGATGTGGAGTTATGAAAATTGAATTGCGAAAATCCTTTCAGTTTGAGGCGGCGCATTGGCTGCCGCAGGTGCCGGACTCGCACAAATGCCGGCGGTTGCACGGGCACAGCTTCAAAGTGGAAATCGCCGTGACCGGCGAAGGCGATCGGAAACTCGGCTGGCTGATGGATTATGCGGACATTTCAGCGGCCTTCAAACCTCTCTGGCAAATCCTCGACCACAATTATCTGAACGAAATTCCGGGTCTGGAAAATCCCACCAGCGAGAACATTGCCGTCTGGATTTGGGAAAAATTGAAACCGCAATTGCCGGCCCTTTCGGAGGTGGTGGTGGCCGAGACGTGCACCGCGCGCGCCGTTTATCGCGGCGAATGACCGCGTCAAATTCCTGAAAACGCCCCATGCAGGCAACTCATTTTGACCAGAGCAGGAACCCGAGGAACACGGCCAGCGGGAAAGCCAGAATGAGAATGACCAACAGCCGATTGCGGGTTTTCTGAGTCATAACGTTTGGCCGACTGAAACCGTCGCCGCTTTCCGTGCCGGTTCGACGCCGTTGACCGCTTCAGTCGGCGGTGCGAATGGCCGGAGGAACAGTTTCGAGGCGCGGCAGGGGCGAGCCATTCACCATTTTGGCGCGGCAGATTTTCCGATAGGTGGCCAGCGCCAGCAGCGGCCAGGCATTGCGGTAGATGTCGTATTTGAGATAAAACACCTTGGGAAAACCCGTGCCGGTGGTCTCTTCTTCGGTCCAGGAACCGTCGGGATTTTGGGTGCGGATGAGATAGTCAACGCCGCGTTGGAGGGCGGGATTTTCCGGGTCATCGAAGGCGCACAGGCCCATCACGGCCCAGGCGGTTTGGGAGGCCGTGCTGGGGCCCTGGCCTTTGAAGATGGGGTCGTCGTAAGTGTTGCAGCGTTCGCCCCAGCCGCCGTCGGGGTGTTGGACGCTTTCGAGCCATTGTTTGGCGCGCTGGAGCCAGTCCTCATTCATGTTCCAGTTCAAGGCGCGCAGGCCGCGCAGCACCTGCCAGGTGCCGTAGATGTAGTTGACGCCCCAGCGGCCGTACCACGAGCCGTCGGCTTCCTGATGTTCGCGGATGAATTTAAGCGCCTTTTTGACCTGCGGGTTTTCGCCGCTCCAACCTTCGTAGCCGAGCAGTTCCAGAATGCGCGCGGTGATGTCGGCGCATTCGGGGTCGAGCATGGCGTTGTGATCGGCAAAGGGAACTTTTTCCAGGATGTTTTTGGTGCAGTCCTTGTCAAAGGCGGCCCAGCCGCCGTCTTTGCACTGAAAGGTGAGCATCCATTTGAGGCCGCGCTGGAAACATTCGTCGCGCCTTCGGGGATCGTCAGTGGGAATGCGTCGCAACGCCAGCAGCACCATGGCGGTGTCGTCCACGTCCGGATTCCATTTGTTGTTGAATTCAAAGACCCAGCCGCTCGGTTCAACCTTGGCAGGGTTTTTGTGAATCCAGTCGCCGGCGAAGCGAATTTCCCGGTCCATTAACCACTGCGCTGCTTTTTTCAACGCCGGATGATTCTCGGAAATGCCGGATTCGTGCAGGCAAATGGCGACGATGGCGGTGTCCCATACCGGCGAAAAGCAGGGTTCGATGCGCAAGTCATCCTCGGTTTGGTGTTCCAGCTTTTTGAGCTCCTGCAATTCGTGTTGCAAAACCGGGTGGTCATCCGCATAGCCCAGCGCTTTGAGGGCGATGACGGAATTGAGCATGGCCGGGAAAATGGCAGCCAGGCCGTCGCTGCCCTCGAAACGTTCGAGCATCCAGCGCTCGCATTTCCGGAGTGCCATTTTGCGGAAGGGATGGATTTTGTGTTCGGCAAACCATTCGGCGAACTTGTGCACTCGGTCCAGCCAGAGGAAAAAGTTGCGCCAGGAAAACCGTTCCGGGTCGGGCTGGAGCGCCAGGTCGCGTTCATTCATGCCTTCGGGATAAAGCTCGTTCAGCGTTACCGGCACCGGACGGGTGGGTTTGAAATGATTGATGATGGCCAGCGGCACGAGCATGGCGCGCGACCAGTTGCTCATGTCCCAGAAATTCACGTGAAACCATTTGCCCAGCAACAGCACTTCGCAGGGAATGGTCGGCACATATTCCCACGGGAACAGGCCAATGAGCGCCAGATAAAGTTTGGAAAAGGTGTTCATGCGCGGCACACCGCCCAGGTGCAACGCTATTTCGCGGGCCTTGAGCATGCGCGGATCGGTCACCGGCACACCGGCCAGTTTGAGCGCCAGATACGCCTTGATGGTGGCGTTGACTTCCGAGGGGCCGCCGTAATAAATGTTCCAGCCGCCTTCGGGCAGTTGCATGGAGAAAATGTGGTTGACCGCCTTCCGCTGCCATTCCGGGTCCACCTTGCCGTCCCAGTGGTGATACACCACCATGTCGGATACGAGTGTGGAATCCACCATCAACTCGCCGTTCCAGTAGCCTTCGGGTTTTTGCAGCGACAACAGATTTTGCTGCGCCCGGCGAATGGCCGTTTCCAATGGCTCGGCGCTGAATGTCCCCGCCGCTTGGCCGGCCGATGACAGGGATGGTTGCCTCATGGTCCTTTCAGTCAACACGCGAGGACATTACAAAATTTTAAGCGATTTGGGAAGTTTTAATCCGCGGCTTTTTCTCTGGAGAAGCGCGGTGCCGCCGACCGGGAAAATCCGGCGCGGGCTTTCACCAGACTTCCACCGGTCCGGGAGGCACGGGAATTTGTTGGCGTTGCGCCACGGCGGGTTCGTCTTGCAGGAAGGAAGCCGTCAATGGCGCGGCGCGGAACCGCGGAAGCAACTCGCCGTTTTCATCGCAGAATTGCCGCCGCCAACGAATGTAATCCTCCAGAATTTCCTCGAATTGCGTCCGGGTGGCTATTCGCACCACGCGTTTGTTGAATTCGTGGCAGGGGCCGAACCGGCGGGCATACCAGGGCGCTACCTTGCGGAACATCCGGCAGCCGTGCTCCTCACCGAACACTTCAATCATCAACTCCAAATGCCGGCGCATGATGCGCACGCGCTCTTCAAACGGCGGTTCCGGGGGCAAAAGGAGTTCCCCTTCTGGCGCTGTGCCTGGCGGAGCAGAGGAAAAGGAGTTGAGAAATTCCCGTGTCCGCCGGAAAATCCACGGGTCATAAAATGCGCCGCGGCCGATGCTCACGCCGGCGCAGCCGGTAGCCTCGAACATGACTTTTGCGGCCTGGGGGGTGACGACGTCGCCGTTGCCGATGACGGGAATGCTTTTGACGGCCTCGACGACTTTGCGGATGCCCTCCAGGTTCACCTTGCCGCCGAAGCCCTGTTCGCGGGTGCGGCCGTGAACGAAAATGGCGGCCACGCCGACGTCTTCAAGGGCACGGGCCAGGTCGGGCGCGGTGATGTTGTGCTCGTCCCAGCCCAGGCGCATTTTGGCGGTGACGGGAATTTTCACCGCGTCCACCATTTTTTTCACCAGCGCGGAAGTTTTTGCCAGCTCGGTCAGCATGGCCGCGCCGCCGCCGACTTTGCAGACTTTGCGGACGGGGCAGCCCATGTTGATGTCAATAGCCGCCACGCCGCGGGCTTCCAGAAACCGGGCGGCATCGCGCATTTCCTCCGGCACCGAGCCGAAAAGTTGCACGGCCAGCGGCGTATCTTCCGGGCGAGTTTCAATCAGCTTGAGCGCTTTGGGATTTTTTTCGAGGAGCGAACGGGCGTTGACCAGGTCGGTGGTGCACAAGCCCACGCCGCCGATTTCGCGCACGATCAGCCGGAAAGGCAGGTTGGTGTAACCGGCCAGCGGCGAGAGAAACAGATTGGACTCCAGTGACAGCGAACCGATGCGCATCGCCTCGATTATAGCGGAAATCCTTCGTTGCGAAAGAGGCCGTGAAATGATAGTTTATCAGGCAACGACATGTTCGACGACGATTTCAACCAGAGAAACGGCAGCAACCGCGGTCCGCAGAAACCGGCGGGCGGTTTCAACCTGTCCGCCTTCACGTGGGTGGCATGGATCGGCATCATCGCCTCCATCGCCGCGCTGATGTATTTTTACAACCACAAAATGACGGACAACGTCGCGGTGCTGACGCAATACGATTTCTTCCAGAAATTCCGCAGCAACGAGATCGCCTCGGCCACCGTCACCATCAACCCGCAAACACCCGACGTGGTGGACATCGTCGGTTCCTATTACAAGACGGACGCGGAGGGAAAAATCGTCAAGGAAAACGGCAAGCCGGTGGAGGTGCCCTTCGAAGTGCCCAACGCCCAGTTGACCTCCAGCATGAAGGACGAGTTGCTCATGACGCCGGGCAAGTCGGACCGCATCAAGACCAGCGTGCCCAATCCGATGCTTTCCGTCATCGGCTACAACCTGCTGTTTTTTCTGGGGCTGGGCTTTTTGTTCTGGTTTTTCGTCGTGCGCCAGATTCGCATTCACGGGCGGAACGCCTTGAGCTTCGGCAAAAGCAAGGCGCGGTTGCTGGCCAAGGAACGGAACAAAACCACCTTCAAAGACGTGGCCGGCATTGACGAAGCCATCGAGGAAGTCTCCGAACTGGTCGAGTTTTTGAAAGACCCGAAAAAATTCCAGCGGCTCGGCGGGCGGATTCCCAAAGGCGTGCTCATGGTCGGGCCGCCGGGCACCGGCAAGACGCTGCTGGCCAAAGCCATCGCCGGCGAGGCGGATGCGGCCTTTTTCAGCATCAGCGGCTCGGATTTTGTGGAAATGTTCGTCGGCGTGGGCGCCAGCCGCGTGCGCGACATGTTCGAGCAGGCGCGCCGCAACACGCCGTGCCTGATTTTCATTGACGAGATTGACGCGGTGGGACGCTCTCGGGGACACGGGTTGGGCGGCGGCAACGATGAGCGCGAGCAGACCCTCAACGCGTTGCTGGTGGAAATGGACGGCTTCGACACTCAGGAAGGCATCATCATCATCGCCGCCACTAACCGGCCGGACGTGCTGGACCCGGCGTTGCTGCGCCCGGGCCGCTTCGACCGGCAGGTCATGGTCAACCTGCCCGACGTGCGCGGACGCGAAGCCATTTTGAAAGTGCACGCCCGGAACGTGAAGCTGGCGCCCGACGTGGATTTGTCCGTCATCGCCCGCGGCACGCCGGGATATTCCGGTGCCGAACTGGCGAATTTGCTCAACGAAGCCGCGCTGCTGGCTGCCCGCCTGAACAAAAAGGCCGTGGGCATGAAGGAACTCGAAGAAGCGCGCGACAAAGTGCGCTGGGGCCGCGAACGCCGCAGCCTGGCCATGAGCGACGAGGAAAAACGCGCCACCGCCTGGCACGAGGCCGGCCACGCCCTCGTGAACGTTCTCCTCAAACACGTCCATCCGCTGCACAAAGTCACCATCATCCCCCGCGGCCGTTCCCTGGGCGCCACCATGTCCCTGCCCAAGGAAGACGTCTTGAACATGCGCCGTAAACAGGCGATTGACACCATCGTGATGACGATGGCCGGGCGCATCGCCGAGGAATGCGTGACCAACGACATTTCCAGCGGCGCGGCGATGGACATTCAGCAAGCCACCCAACTGGCCCGCGCCATGGTGATGCAGTGGGGCATGAGCGAAAAACTCGGCAACGTGCTTTACGGCGACAGCCCCGAATACGTCTTTCTGGGCCGCGACATCATGCGCGCCAAGGATTACAGCGAACAGACGGCGCAGGAAATTGATGCCGAAGTCAAACGCATCATTGACGAAGCCTACAAAACCGCCGCCGAACTCATCGCCACGCATCGCGACAAACTGGAAATCATCGCCAACGCGCTGCTGGAGTATGAAACTCTGGAAGGCGCCCAGGTGGAGGAAATTGTGCGCACCGGCAAATTCACTCCGCCGCCGAAGTCTTCCGCCGAACTGGGGCCGTTGCTGGGGGCGCCCGCCGGCACGCCGCTGCCCGACGCCACGGCCGCCAAGCCAACTCCGCCCAAATTGCCCGGCCTCGGCTCTGCGGCGCCGGCGCCGGCATAAGCCCAAAAGGCAAACCGGCAAAGTGAATGAGGGGCGACCACGCCCGTCAGGCGCCCTGTTTGACCTTCTGCAGATTCTTCAAATCCTCCGCCAGAAACTGCGCGGCGTCCTTGAACCGCGCCACGTTGTCGGGATGAGCCGCCATGAGGGTTTGATGCGCTTCCAGGCAGGTGCGGGTGATTTCCTCCCGCGTCGGATTCAGAGGAGCCGGAGTGACGGCCTGAGGACATTCCACCGGGCCGGTGGAGACTTTGAACAGCGGCAACACGCCGAGATTTTCCAGGAGTTCGGTGATGCGGGCGTTGGGATTGAACAGTTCGATGACGCAGCGGTCCGTCCCGCCGTCAGGATTGGCGGCCAGGCCGAACCCGGCCAGCACTCCCAGAAACGTGCTGTCCATGAGCACGCAATCTGAAAGGTCAATGACAAAATGGCGGTAGCCTTTGTCCCGCAGACCGGTCAAGAGGGCCTTGAAATCGGGACTGAACAGGAAATTGGCGCGGCCGGCGACCTTCACACAAGCGCTGTCCGGGCCGGCCCAGACGGACAATTTTGCCGATGGCGTTGACATGTTTTCAAAAGGTGTTCAGACCGGGGATGCCGGCGGCAGGATAATCTCCGCCAGCGTCTGCTGCAACACCAGCGTCTCATCCAATCCGCTGGACACCAGGCGTTGGTTGGCTCGCAGGAGCAGTTCCATCGCGCGCACCAGTTCTGCCGGGCTGTATTTTTTGACCTGGGGCAGCGCCTTGTAAAGCACATACGGGTTGAGCGCCAGAGGATTGAATTTGCGGTCGGCAGGCAATTTTTCCTTCGGCACACGTTCCAGTTGGGTTTTGAAGTGGGAATAATTGTCCGTGGGTCGAATCCAGCCTTCGCGCAGCATTTCCTTGAGCAGCAACAGCGCACGGATTTTGAAGATCAGACCGTAGAGCAGGCCGATAACCGATTTGTCCCGATCTGCCCCGGCGCGGATTTCCCACAATTCCTCGTCCAGCCGGCGCAACAGCCGCGGCAGGTCGCGGTCACCCAGCGCGTCGCCCAGCGCAAACGCCCGGGCCGTCCGGTTCCGGCAGCAGACGGCGTGAACGTCGGCCGGTTCGATCTGTTTTTTGTCGGCGGCAAACAGGCACAGTTTTTCAACCTCCATTTCCAACTGCCGCGTGTGCGGGCCGACGCGGCTGACCAGTTCGGCCAGCGCCTCTTCGGTGAGGTCCATGCCGCGCGCGCGGGCCGCGTTTCGGGCCAGGAGGGCCGCACGCTCGGCCCAGTCCTTGTCCTCGGCCGACAGCGCGGCAAAACTCTCCACCGCGCCGATTTTTTCGATAGTCTTGAAGAACGCCTTGCGCCGGTCCACCTTGCCGGCGCTGATGAGCAGCCGCACGTTTTCCCATTGGAACCGTTTGAGCTCGTCGGTCAAGGCATCCAATGCCTCGGCCACCGTCCGGCCGGCGGCGCGTTCCTCGCTCAGGAAATTGGCATTGCGCAGCCAGATGACTTTGGTTGAGCCGAAGAAAGGGAGTGTTTGCAGGGCTTCGCGGAGCCGGGCCAGCGCGTGGAGCGCTTCGGCGTTGTTGGAGGCCGCTGCTTCGATAATCTCGTGATCCATGCCTCCGGCTTCGGCACACCATTGGTCGAAGATTTCCCGCGCGCGCTTTTTGACGGTGAATTCATCATCGCCGCAAATGAGCAAAAGGGCGGGGCGGGGAGTCTCGGACGAGGCGCGGGGCATGGAATGGAAAATTTCAAGCGGGCGGTCCGCCCGCCGTTTCATTCCTCACTGGTTTGGCTGCCATGCTCATTGATGCGGTTGAGCACTTCGCTCATGTCTTCCACCTGCGCGAACAGCGAGGCGGTGACGAAGATGGGCTTCTTTTGCGCCGCAGCCAGGGCGATGCAATCGCTGGGCCGCGCGTCCACTTCCACGATTTTCCGCGCCACTTCGTTTTGCTGCTGCAGAATGAGCCGGGCGAAATAGGTGGAATTTTTCAGATCGGTGATGACCACGCGCTCGACGCTGATGCCAAAGCCCTGGAAAATCCGGTTGATGAGGTCGTGGGTCAGCGGGCGCTCCTTGGGCGTCTGACGGAGGAACATGCTGATGATGGCGCCCATCTGGGGTTCGACATTGATGACGAAGACCTTGTCCTCGTTGCCGATGAACAGCGCGCACCCGCTGTTGGCGGGCAAAATGCCGCGGATTTGAACCGGCACCACGTCGTGCTTCATGCTGTCAATTTACATCGGTGCCGGTGAAAAACAAGTCCCCTTCAACCCGGCGGCACTTCCACCGTCCGGGCCAGGAAACGGTCCTTGATGAACGTCCGGTAGTAGGCATCCTTGCGCGGCGCCGCCAGCAATCCCTCGTAGCGGAAGCCCGGCACGTTGTCCAGACACAGCGCCGGCGAGTTCCGGAACTTGATGAAGAGCTGCCGGGTTTGGGGAAGATAGCCGATGGCCTCGAACAGATCGGCGTCCACCGGCACCATTTTGATTACGGAAGGTCCGTTGGCCATAAGTGTCCTCTTGGCTGAATCCGGCCATTTATCCCCTTTCAGCCGCCGTTTGTCAAGCTGTTTTTACACCGTCGGCGCCGCTCTCAACCGCCGGCGGCCGGATCGTAATTCAAATACGGCCCCAGCCATTTTTCCGCTTCCGCCACGGATATTTTTTTGCGGGAGGCGTAATTTTGGATCTGATCCCGCCCCAGTTTGCCCACCGCAAAATAGCGGGCCTGCGGATGCGCGAAATAGAGTCCGCTGACCGAGCTGCCCGGCCACATCGCGAAACTTTCCGTGAGCCGGATGCCGGCCTGCCGTTCCACGTCGAGGAGTTCCCAGAGAATTTTTTTCTCCGTGTGGTCGGGGCATGCCGGATAGCCCGCCGCCGGGCGGATGCCGCGGTATTTTTCGGCAATCAAATCCTCGTTCGAGAAATTTTCGTTTTTGCCGTAGCCCCATTCCTCGCGGACGCGTTTGTGCAGAAACTCCGCAAAGGCCTCGGCCAACCGATCCGCCAGCGCCTCGGCCATGATGGCGTTGTAATCGTCGTGCTCGGCCTTGAACCGTTTCACCAGCTCGTCCAGGCCGTGTCCGCTGGTGACGGCAAAGGCGCCGAGGTAATCCGGTTGGGCGGATTCTGCGGGCGCGACGAAATCCGCCAGGCACCAGTTCGGCGTGCCGTCTTCCTTGACGATTTGCTGCCGCAGAAAATGAAATGTGGCCCGGACGGTCCGGCGTGAGTCATCCGTGTAAAGTTCCACGTCATCGCCAACCCGGTTGGCCGGGAAAAGCCCATAAACGCCGCGCGGCCGGAGCCATTTTCCGGCGACGATTCTTTCCAGCAGCCATTGGGCATCGGCAAACAGTTTCCGGGCTTCTTCGCCGTGCCGGGGATGCTGCAAAATTTTCGGATAGACCCCGCGCAATTCCCAGGTATGAAAAAACGGTGTCCAGTCAATGAACGGCACGAGGTCTTCCAGTGAAATTTTCCCCGAATGCCCTGCGCCCGGTGCGGATCCTTCCCCGGGGGTTGCCGGTGCGGCGGCGCTGTCGAGCACGCGGACGCCGGTGAATTCCGGCCGCGGCAAATCGTCAAAGGACAATCGGGGTGCGCGGGCGCGCGCTTCTTCCAAAGTAATCAATTGGGCTTTGGGTCCGGCGTGTTGCGCCCGCAGTTTTTCGTATTCCTCGCGAATTTGTTTGACGAAGGCGGGTTTCTGCTCGGCGCTGATCAAATGGCTGACCACCGGCACGGCGCGGCTGGCGTCGAGCACATGAACGACCGGTTCGCGGTCGTGCGGCGCGATTTTCACCGCCGTGTGCGTTTTGCTGGTGGTCGCCCCGCCGATCAGCAGCGGTAATTTGAATCCGGCGCGTTCCAGTTCCCGCGCCACGTGGGCCATCTCGTCCAGGGACGGCGTGATGAGCCCACTCAAACCGATGAGGTCGGCCTTTTCCTTCCGGGCGGTTTCCAGAATTTTTTCGCAGGGGGTCATCACGCCCAGGTCAATGACTTCATAATTGTTGCAGGCCAGCACCACGCCGACGATGTTTTTGCCGATGTCGTGCACGTCGCCCTTGACGGTGGCCAGCACTATTTTGCCCTGCGGTTTAACGGCCTCGCCGCGTGCGGCCCGCTCGTTTTTTTCGGCTTCCATGAACGGTTGCAAATAGGCCACCGCTTTTTTCATCACGCGCGCGGATTTGACCACCTGCGGCAGAAACATCTTGCCGGCGCCAAACAAATCGCCCACCACGCTCATGCCGGCCATCAGCGGTCCTTCAATGACGGCCAGCGGCCGGCCGTATTTTTGGCGCGCCTCCTCGGTGTCGGTTTCGATGTAGGTGTCAATGCCCTTGACCAGCGCGTGGGTCAGGCGTTCTTCAACTGATCCCTTGCGCCATTCCTGCTGGTCATTTGGGGCGGCGTCCGGGCCGGCGCTCCGGGCCTTGATTTTCTCGCCAAAAGTCACCAGCCGTTCGGTGGCGTCGGGGCGGCGGTTCAGCAGGACGTCTTCGACCCGTTCGCGCAGTTCCGGATCAATTTCTTCGTACACTTCCAGCATTCCGGCATTGACAATGCCCATGTCCAACCCCGCGCGAAGGGCGTGATATAAAAAGGCGCTGTGCATGGCTTCGCGCACCCGGTTGTTGCCGCGGAAGGAAAACGACACGTTGCTGATGCCGCCGCTGACTTTGGCGTGCGGGAGGTGGTGTTTGATCCAGCGGGTGGCCTCAATGAAATCCACGGCGTAATTCGCATGTTCCTCGATGCCGGTGCCCACGGTGAGCACGTTGGGATCGAAAATGATGTCTTCCGGCGGAAAACCGATGTCCTGCGTGAGCAAATCATAACAGCGCCGGCAAATGGCGATTTTTCGGGCCAGGGTGTCGGCCTGGCCCTGTTCGTCGAAGGCCATGACCACCACCGCCGCGCCGTATTGCAGAATTTTCCTGGCCTGTTCCTTGAATTTCGCCTCGCCTTCCTTGAGTGAAATCGAATTCGCAATGCCTTTGCCCTGGAGGCATTTCAGGCCGGCTTCCAGGACTTCCCATTTGGACGAGTCCACCATGATCGGCACCTTGGCCACTTCCGGTTCGCTCGCCAGCAGCAGCAGAAAGCGCGTCATGGCGGCGACGCCATCAATCATCGCTTCGTCCATGCACACGTCCAGGATGTTCGCGCCGTTTTCCACCTGCTGGCGCGCGATGGCGACGGCTTCCTCAAATTTGTTTTCTTTGATGAGCCGGGCAAATCGGGGTGAGCCGGCCACGTTGGTGCGCTCTCCAATGACAATGAACTGACCGATTTGCTGAGTGAACGGCTGCGAACCGCTCAGGCGCAACGGGCGCGGCGGTTCGGTGAGAGCGGAACAAGCCGCAGAGGCCTCCGCTTTGTCTTCCGAACGGACCGCGACGGGCGAAGAGTCCGCCGCCACGGACGGGCCATCAGTTCCGGCCTGGCCCAATTTCCGCGGGGGGTGATCAGCCACCGCCCGGGCGATGGCGGCGATGTGTTCCGGCGTATTGCCGCAGCAACCGCCGGCGATGTTGAGCAAGCCGCTTTGGGCGAATTCGCCGAGAAATTTCGCCATGTCCGCCGGCTGCAAATCAAAACCCGTCGGCGAGAGCGGATTGGGCAGGCCGGCGTTGGGATAGCACACGATGGCTGTGTCGGCTTTTTCGGCAAGCTCCGCCAGGAAGGGCCGCATCAAATCCGGTCCCAAAGAGCAGTTCAAGCCCACGGCCAGGGGCCGGACGTGTTGCACGGCAATCCAGAAGGCCTCCACGGTCTGCGCCGAAATCATCGTTTCCCCTCCACGGCCCACGGCGGCGGAAATCAGGATCGGCAGGCAGGTGTGGTCTTCCTTGAAAATTTCCTGAATGGCCACCAGTGCCGCCTTGGCATTGAGCGAATCGAAGACCGTTTCCACCAGCAAAATATCCACCCCGCCGGCGATCAACGCCCGTACCTGTTTTTGATAGGCCGCCTTGACTTGATCGAAGGTGCAAACGCGGAACCCCGCGTCGTCGGCATCCGGCGAATTGGAAAGCGAAACAGTCAGCGGCCCGATGGCGCCGGCCACGAAACGTTCGCGTCCGGTTTGCTGGGCGAGGCGGTCGGCCCATTGGCGGGCGAGGCGGGCCGATTGCTCGTTGAGTTCCCAGGCCAGGTCGTTCAGAAACGGGTTTTCGATGACGCCCTGATAAAAGGCGGGGTCTTTGCGTCCGCCGCGTTCGCGCGGATCGTCCGTGAAAAATTCGCTCTGGCCGATGCTGGTGGCCGAAAAGGTGTTGGTCTCGATAATGTCCGCGCCGGCTTCCAGAAAGCGCCGGTGAATATCGCCGATGACGTCCGGACGGGTGAGCGTCAACAGGTCGCCGTTGTTCTTCAAATCCTTTTGGGCGGTTCGAAATCGTTGGCCGCGAACATCCTCCTCCGTCACTCCGTAGGTGCGGATGGTGGTGCCCATCGCGCCGTCCAGGACGACGATGCGCTGGCGCAGCAATTTTTGAAGTTGTTCGGTTCGGTTTGCCATCAGCGCCATCCAGTTTGTCGGCGTTACTCTAACCAAAACCGGCCGGTGATGCAAATTAAAAATCAACGCATCTTGATTTGATGATATGAAACCAAGCACCGGGTGGTCGGCGCCGGCGGCGGTTTCAGGTCAGGAGCGGAAGCGCCGCCTGTACGAGGGACGGCGTTGGGACACGTGAAATTTTTCACAAACTTTCTTGCGTTGTTGCCGGCACTTCGCTAAAGGTGACGGCCTGTGTTTGTTCGGTCGAAGGCAAAATTGGTTAAAACGCCCGTTAATACGAGGCATTCGTGATTTTTCCGAAGTGGACAAACTGGTTGCCGCTGGGAATCGGCGTCGGTGCGGCGCTGGTGGCCGGCGGCATGACGGCCGGGGTGACGTATTATTTCACGCCCAAATACACGGACGCCGGCTACGAGCCGGTGCAGCCGGTGCCGTTCTCCCATCGCATTCACGCCGGGGATTTGGGGATAGACTGTCGGTATTGTCACAACGGTGTGGATCAGTCGTGGTTCGCGAATCTGCCGGCGGCGTCCACGTGCATGAACTGCCACAACCAGGTTTTGAAGGACGACCCGCGCCTGGCTCTGGTGCGGGAAAGCGCGACCAACAATACGCCCATCCCGTGGGTGCAAATCCATCGCCTGCCCGATTACGTCTATTTCAACCACGAAGTCCACGTGCGCCGCGGCATCAGTTGCGTCGAATGCCACGGCCGGGTGGATCAAATGGACGAGGTTCGCCAGGTTCAGCCCTTGAGCATGAGTTTCTGTCTGAATTGTCACCGCGATCCGGCGGCGTTCATCCGCCCCGTGGACAAGGTGACCGATCTGGGCTGGCGTTGGAGCACCGACGCCGCTTCGAATGCGGCCCTGCAAAAAATCGAAGGCCCCGAACTGGTCCGCCACATGCACGTTCAATCGTTGCAGGATTGTTCGGCCTGTCACCGATAAAATGAATTTGGATTCGAAAGATTTAACTTCCACCGCCACCGGCCGCCGTTACTGGCGCAGTCTGGAGGAACTGGCTGACACCCCCCAGTTCCGGGAATGGCTGCATCGGGAATTTCCCGCGGGCGCCAGCGAATGGACGGACGACGTTTCGCGGCGACATTTTCTGAAAATCATGGCCGCTTCCTTCGCGCTGGCCGGCCTGGGGCTGGCCGGTGCGGGTTGCCGCCGCCCGGTGGAAAAGCTCGAACCCTTCGGCCGGCAACCGATGGATTACGTTTACGGCGAGCCGCAATTTTACGCCACGGCCATGCCCACGCGCCTCGGCGCGATTCCCCTGGTCGTCAAATCCTACGACGGCCGGCCCATCAAAATCGAAGGCAACGCGCTGTTCCCCGGCGCCAATGGCGGCACCGACCGCTACGCCCAGGCCTCGCTTCTGGACCTCTACGATCCGGATCGCGCCCGGCGATTCGCCCACCGCGGCAAGACTGTTTCGCGCGATGAGGCGCTGAATTTCCTGAATCAACTTTCGCAGAAGTTTTCTGCAAACCAGGGCGAAGGGCTGGTGTTTCTCGCCGAAAGCAGCACCTCGCCCTCGCGCGCCCGGCTGCAAAAAATCCTCGCCCAAAAATTTCCCAAATCAAAATGGTTCATCTACGACGCGATTGATTCGGGCATTCACCAGCGCGCGGCGACGCAGGCGTTCGGCCAGCCGGTCAAACCCGTTTTCCATTTCGACAAGGCGAAGGTCATACTGTCGCTTGATTGCGATTTTCTGGGAGGCGAGGACGACGCGCATAATCACATCCGCCGGTTCGTCGCCGGGCGCAAACCGGAGAACGGCTCCTTGAGCCGGCTTTACCAGATCGAGTCCCTTTTTACCCTTACCGGGGCGGCAGCCGATCATCGCTTGCGCGTGGCGGCGAGCGGGGTGGGACCACTGGCGGCCGCCATTGCGAAAACAATTTTGCCGGCCTCTTCTTTGGCGGCGCCGGACGCGCCGGCGGGCGTGGACCCCAAATGGATTTCCGAATGCGCCAGGGATTTGGTCGCCGCCGGCAAAGACGCCCTGGTGGTGGCCGGACAGCGTCAGCCGTTGGAGGTTCATTTACTTGCCTGGGCGATCAATTCCGCACTCGGCGCGACGGGCAGCACGGTGACGTTGCTGCCGGCAGAGGAGATTGGCGGCGAGGATTTGAAAAATTTCGATCCGCAGGCCGCAGACACGCTGGTCATTCTGGGCGGCAACCCGGTTTATCATCTGAACTGGTCGGCGACGCAAAAACCGCAGACCGTCGTGCGGCTGGGCTATTCCGAGGACGAAACGTTTGCCTTCAGCGACTGGCATTTCCCGGCGGCGCATTACCTCGAATCGTGGGGCGATGCGCGGACCAGCGACGGCACGCTGGTGCCCATCCAGCCGCTCATCGAGCCGCTGTTCGGCGGAATGACAGAGTTGGAATTCCTCGCGCGCCTGGCCGGCGAACCGCAAACCAGTCCTTACGACATCGTGCGCGCCACCTTTGGCGGGTCGGACGAGGACTGGAAGAAATTTTTGTTCAACGGTTTTGCGGCGGGTTCAGCTCCCGGCGCGGTTTCCGTGGAAACCGGCGCCAGCCCTCCGCCGCAAATTCGCGCCGTTCCCGCGCCGTCCGCTCAAAACCTGGAAGTTATTTTCTACCGCGACGCAAAGCTGGACGACGGCCGCTACGCCAACAACGGCTGGATGCAGGAATTGCCCGATCCGATCACGAAGATCACTTGGGACAACGCGGTGCTCCTCAGCCGCAAAACGGCGCGCGAACTGGGCGTTCAGAACGGCGATCTGGTGGAAATTTCGTTGAATGGCCGGAAGGTCATCGGTCCGGTCTGGGTGCAGCCGGGCATGGCCGATTATTCGCTGGGGCTGGCGCTGGGCTACGGGCGCGAACGCGCCGGGCGCGTGGGCGCAGGCGTGGGTTTCAACGCCTACCGGATTTTTTCCGGTCAATACATCGAGACCGGCGCCACGCTCCGCAAAACGGGGCAGACTTATGTCATTGCGACGACGCAATCGCATTGGGCGATGGAAGGTCGCCCGGCGGTGCGGGAGGCGAATTGGGACGAATTTGAAAAAAATCCCGCCTTCGCGCAGGAGATGCATGACAAAGAGCCCCCGATTGTCGCGCCGCTCTATCCCAATCCATTTGACGAGGCGAAAAAGAAGGCGCTGCACCAATGGGGACTGGCAGTGGATTTGAACGCCTGCGTCGGCTGCGGCACGTGCGTGCTGGCCTGCCAAAGCGAAAACAATATTCCCATTGTCGGCAAAGACCAGGTGGCGCGCGGACGCGAGATGCACTGGATGCGCATTGACCGGTATTACACCAGCGACCCCAAACGGCAGCACAATCCCAGCCTGTTCGATCCGAACGCCGACATGAATCTGGCCGATAGCCAGCAGCAATTCGAGGAGTGGATTGAGGACGTGCAGGCCGTGAACCAGCCGATGCTTTGCCAGATGTGTGAAGCGGCACCGTGCGAAAACGTCTGCCCCGTCAACGCCACCTCGCACGATGCCGAAGGGTTGAATGTGATGACCTACAACCGCTGTATCGGCACGCGCTATTGCTCGAACAACTGCCCCTACAAGGTTCGCCGCTTCAACTATTTCGATTACAACAAACGGCCGCTCAGCGCCCTCAAAGGTCCCTTTTACCCCACGCCGATTTTGCATCGAACCGACGGCAAATGGGATTTGCTGACCTGGTGGAAAAATCCCGAACAGAGCGGCATGCGCGAAGCAGACGAATGGGATTTGCTCAAGATGGTCAAGAACCCGGACGTGACGGTGCGCATGCGCGGTGTGATGGAAAAATGCACCTATTGCATCCAGCGCATCCAGCAGGCGGAAATCGCGCAAAAGGTCAAGGCCGGGCCCAATGGCGACGTTCGGTTGAAGGAATCCGAAGGCACCATTCCCCAAACGGCCTGCCAGCAGGCGTGCCCGGCGGGGGCGATCGTCTTTGGCGACATCAGTGACCCCGACAGCACAGTTTCGCGATGGAAACGCAGTCCGCGCAATTACGTCGTTTTGGGAGAGTTGTTGACCAAACCGCGCACCAGTTATCTGGCGCGGGTGCGCAATCCCAATCCCCGCATGCCGGATTATCACGCGCCTTACAGCACCGAAGAATACGAAAGCCGCGGTGGCGAGTTTCACGCGCCGGAAAAGAGTTAATGCAAAGACGCACGATGCACAGACGCCGGGAAAATTTAAGCCATCGAATGGCTGTCGGGTTTTGGAGTGCAACGGCAAGGGAAGGGCAACGCCGCTTTCGCCGGATAGGGCGTTGCCAACAACCCAACGCTTTGTCCGTCGGAAACGGCGTCACCGTCGCGCGCTCCAGGGCGTTTTGTACCGTCCCGGCAGGCGGGAAAGACTTTGCCGCTCCGGGCGTTGGTGTCTGAGTGTTGAACAATAAAAATGACTGACTCCGCAACACAACGGGAATTGCTCGCGCCGCCGGCGGAATTGCGGCGCCTGGCGCCGGTGCCCGCCAACCGGAGTTTCGGCTGGCTGACGGACAAGCTCACGGCCTTCGTCGAAGGCAAAACGCCGCGGTGGTGGTGGATATTGTTTTGGCCGGCGGCGTTTTGCGCGGCGGTCGTTCTGCCGGCCACTTTGATTTACAAAATTTCCATCGGAGTCGGCGTGTGGGGCAACAACCTGCCGGTGATGTGGGGCTGGGACATCATCAACTTCGTCTGGTGGGTGGGCATCGCACACGCCGGCACGCTGATTTCGGCAATGCTGTTTCTCACGCGCCAGCACTGGCGCACGGCCATCGGGCGCATGGCCGAGGCGATGACGGTTTTTTCTGTGGCCATGGCAGGTTTGTATCCGGCCATCCACGTGGGGCGATCGTGGTACGACTGGTATATGCTTCCCATTCCGACGTATGCGGGCATGTGGCCGCAGTTCCGTTCGCCGTTGATGTGGGACGTGTTCGCTGTCAATACCTATCTCATCGTCTCGACGTTGTTCTGGTACATGGGGCTGATTCCCGATCTGGCGTTGATGCGGGATCGGGCGAAAACGCCCGTGCGCAAATTCCTTTACGGCCTGTTCGCGCTGGGGTGGACCGGATCGGCTTGGCAATGGCACAATTACGAAAAGGCCTACCTGGTCCTGTCCGGCCTGGCGACGTTGCTGGTGTTCACCGTCAGCTCCATTGTGGGCATGGACTTCGCCACGGCGCAACTGGCCGGCTGGCATGAGACCATTTTCCCGTTTTACTTTGTCGCCGGGGCGGTGTTCTGCGGCTTCGGTATGGTGCTGGTGCTGCTGATTCCCCTGCGCAAATGGTGTCATCTGGAGGAAATCATCACCCTGGGGCATATTGACAAAATCTGCAAACTCACGCTGATGATGGGCTGCGTGATGGGTTACATCTACGCGATGGAATTTTTCATTGCCTGGTATTCGGGCAATCCCTACGACGCGTGGGTCTTTGGCCACCGGATGTTCGGCCATCAATACTGGTATGGCGGCTGGATGATGATTATCGTCAACGCCTCCCTGCCACAACTGTTCTGGATCAAAAAGGTGCGGCAGAACCTGCCGCTGGTTTTCACCATTGCTGTCCTGATCAACATCGGCATGTGGTTCGAGCGCTTTACCATCATCGTCGGCTCGTTGTATCAGGATTTTCTGCCGGCCAACTGGGGGGTGTATTATCCGACGTGGGTGGACGTGGGGGTGTTTGTCGGCACGCTGGGCGCGTTTTTCATGTTGTATCTGTTGTTCGTTCGTTTTTTGCCGATGATTCCGATTTCGGAAGTCAAGGCCGTTACGCCGCAGGCCGACCCGCACCGCGTACCCAACGGAACGAAAGGACACTGATTTTTCACGCCAGATGCAGAGACGCAAAAAAGATCGTTCGCTTGACCGGCAGCTTTTGAAATGCGCGGCAGGGGAAGCGCTCCGGCGCTTTCGCGCAGGCGCCGGTGCGTCTTTGGGTTAAAATACAATGACTGACGCTCAAAAAATTTACGGCCTCGCTGCCGAATTCGATTCGCCCGGCGCCGTCTTGCGGGCAGCCGAACAGGTGCGCGCCGCCGGCTACCGGCGCTGGGATGTTTTTTCGCCGTTCCCGGTTCACGGGCTGGAGAAGGTGATGGGCTACCGCAATTCGAAGGTGGGGTGGTTTGCTTTTGTGTTTGGCGCCGGGGCGTTTGTGGGCACGATGCTGATGATCTGGTATTGCAATGCCTTTGATTACCCGATCCTCATTGGCGGCAAACCCATGTTCAGTCCGCCCATGTCCGTCGTTCCGTCGTATATTTTGCTCGTGCTGGCGGCCGCTGTCGGCGCGTTCATCGGCATGATTGCCCTCAACCAATTGCCACGCTGGTATCACCCGTTGTTCGCCAAAAAACGGTTTGCGCTGGTCTCCCGCGATAAATTTTTCCTGGTCATTGGCGCCAATGACCCGAAATTTTCGGAGACCGAAACCCGCCGGTTGCTCGAATTGCTCGGCGGCGTGAACGTGGAACGCGTGGAGGAGGCTGAGTGATGCGCCACGTCCTTTCCCTCATTCTCATTGGTGTGGCGCTCGGCGCGGCGGTGGTGGGCATCGCCGGTTTCCGGGGCGGACTGTCGCGCAAACCGCCGCTCCAGATTTTTCCGGACATGACGCGGCAGTTCAAATTGCGCCCGCAGCAACCGGACCGTTTTTTCCCCAATGGCGTCAGTTCCCAATTGCCGCCGCCCGGCACGGTAGCCCGTGCCCAGCCCCTCATCACGCCTGCCGGCCCGGTTTATCCTTACGAAGACTCGCCGGTGAACACCGGACGCCTCCCGGGCACAACCAATTTCGTGGACATCAATCCGTTACCGGTGAATGAAGCGTTGCTCCAGCGCGGGCGCGAACGATTTGACATCTACTGCGCGCCCTGCCACGGGCGGCTCGGCGACGGCAACGGCATTACCAAAAAGATCGGGGACATGCCCGCGGTGGCGAATTTGCACGACCTGCGCATTGTGGAAATGCCCGACGGCGAGATTTTCGACACGGTAACTCACGGCAAAGGGTTGATGGGAGCTTACGGCCCCCTCCTTTCCACCCGGGACCGCTGGGCTGTGATCGCCTATTTGCGCGCGTTGCAGTTGAGCTGGCTGGGCACGACCAACGATTTGGCCCCCGCGGAACAAGCCGCTTTGAAATAAAATGAATTCACCGCACGAAACCATGCCTCTGCCGCCGCCGCTGGATTTGTCCCGCTGGCGCAAGCTGCCGGCCCTGTTGATGGCCGTCGGCGGTGTTTTGTCTCTCATCGGGCTGATCGCCAGTCCGGAGGAATTCGGTTATTCGTGGCTGACGGCGTTTATGTTTTATTTGACGCTGGCGCTGGGGGCGCTCTTTCTGACGATGGTGCATCATCTGGCCGATGCCGGCTGGTCGGTGGCCATACGCCGGTTTTGCGAGCATCTCGGCGCGCTGCTGTTTCCGTGGCTGGCGATTTTGTTCGTGCCGGTCGTTCTGCTGGCGCCTAAAATCTATCAATGGCTGACGCTCAATCCGGCGGAAGACCGGGCGTTGCGCGCCAAACTCCCGCTGTTCACCCTGCCGGGATTCATTCTGACCTCGGCAGGGATCTTCGCGGTCTGGTGGCTGTTGACGAATCGTCTGCGCGCCTGGTCGCTCAAACAGGATGAAACCGGTGACCTCCATTGCACGCGCAAAATGCGTTTCCATTCCGGCTGGGGCATTCTGGCCTTTGCCGCCACGGTCACGCTGGCGCCGATTCTGTGGATGAAATCGTTGCAGTACCAGTGGTCCTCGACGATTTACGGTTTGTATATTTTCGCCTGTTGTGGCTGGATGGCGCTGGCAACGGCCTACGTGCTCGCGCGGTTGTTGCAGCGCCAGCGTCTGCTGACCGATGTGCTCCGGGACCATCAGTTTTATTTCCTGGGGGTGTTGTTTTTCGCCTTCACGCTGCTGCAGGCCTACTTTGAGTTCGCGCAATACTTCGTGGTCTGGAACGGCAATATTCCCGAGGAAACCTTCTGGTATCTCCTCCGCGAACGCGGGTCGTGGTGGTGGATTTGTCTGGCGCTGATTTTCGGACATTTCTTTGCGCCGTTCATTCTGCTGTTGCCGGCGCGCGTCAAGGTGAATTTCAAAATCATGCTGCCGGTCTGCGCCGGGGCATGGCTGATGAACTATGCAGACCTGGCGTTCAACATCCTGCCGGCCCTCCCACAGAATCAGCACGGCTATCCGTTCCAATGGATTTGGCTGCAGTTTGGCTGCGTGGCCTTTATGGGCGGTGTGCTGGCCTGGGCGTTCCTGAAGAATTTCAACGCTCATGCGCCGTATCCCCGGCGCGACCCGCGCCTGCACGAAGCGATGGGCCTCCAACTGGAGCCGGAGGAATTCCCCGACACGTTTCCGGAAGAACGCACCCCATGAATGCCAATGCCGACCTTTCCACTGTGAACCGCGCCACCGGCGCGGCGCTGGGGTTTATCCTGGCCAGCGCGCTGTTCCTGGCGTTCGCCGTGACGGCCAAACGCTCCGTGAACGCCCCGCCGGTGGATGCCGACCGGCAGGCTGCGTTGTCCCAGGCGCGATGGGAAATCCGCACCAACGAAGCCGCCTGGCTGGACACCGCCGGCTGGCTGGATCGCTCGCGCGGCCTGGTGCGGCTGCCGATCCAAACGGCCATGGAACTGGCCGCGCGCCAGTGGCAGAATCCCGAAGCCGCGCGCTCGAACCTGATGGCGCGCGCCGAAAAAGCCGCCGCGCCAGCCCCGGCGGCGCCCGCAAAACCCAATCCGTTTGAATGAACCGGACTGAACATTTTCCTGCTGACGGCAGAGGCACGGCCGCCGCGCCGGCCCCGGCGCCGGCTGAAATTTCCCCCTCGGAGATGGAGGCCTCCTGCCGCATGCCGTTGCTCGCGTTGTTTGGCGGCGCGGCGCTGGCGCTGGTTGCCGGCCTGGCGCTGGCCGTGACTGCTTCCCTGACGTTTCACGCCCCCCAATTGTTCGCGGACCACCCGTGGTTGACCTACGGCCGCGCTCAGGCGGCGGCGAATGATTTGTTGCTCTACGGCTTTTGCATTCCCGCCGGCCTGGGCGTGATGCTCTGGATTTTTGTGCGCTTGAGCGGGGCCGAGCTTTACCTCTGGCTGGCGGCGTTTATCGGCGCCAACCTCTGGCATCTGGGCGTGCTGGTCGGCACCCTCGCTGTTTTGATCGGCGACAGCACCGGATTTGCCTGGCTGGAATTCCCGCGCGGCGGATCGGTGCTGCTGTGGGCGGCGTTCTGGCTCATTGCCGTTTCCGCGGCCGCCACGTTTGGCGCGCGGAAAAATCGGGAACTGTATCCATCGCACTGGTTTTTACTGGCGGCCTTGTTCTGGTTCCCGTGGATTGATGCGACGGCGAATCTGTTCTTGATCACGCCGCATCCGGTCCGCGGCGTGGCGCAGGCGGTGATTGACTGGTGGTTTGCGAACAATCTGGTGTTTGTATGGCTGGCGCTGGTGGGGCTGGGCGCGGCATTTTACTTTTTGCCCAAGCTGTCCGGTCGGCCGCTGCACAGCCATTTTCTGGCGCTGTTTGCGTGCTGGACGTTAATGCTCTTCGGGGCCGGGTGCGGCATCCCGCAAGGCGCGCCGGTGCCGGCCTGGATGCCGGCGGCCAGCGCCCTCGCCGCCGTGCTTTTGATGGTGCCGCTGGCGGCCGTGGCTGTTATCACCTGGAAAACCGTCCGGGGTTCAACGGCAATCTGCAAGGGTGGGCCGCTGAGCTACATAAAATTGGGCACGGCCCTGTTTCTTCTTTCCGGCCTGATGCTCGTGGCGGAGGCCTGTCCGCAGATCAGTCGCGTGGTGGAGTTCACCTGGTTCGGGCCGGCGCAGACGCAACTGCAAATCCTCGGTTTCTTTGTCATCGTCATGTGCGGCGCGATTTACGAACTGCTGCCACGGGTGACGGGTGTTGAATGGCCGTTCCCGAAATTCATTCGGCTTCAATACTGGCTGTTCCTGTGCGGCGTGGCGCTGACGGTCCTGCTGCTGGCTGCCGGCGGGGTGGAGCAGGGATGGAAATTGCGGAACGCCGCCACGCCCTTTGCCGATTCGGTGGCCGCCGCGTTGCCGTTTTTGCGCGCCGAGACGGTCGGTCTGCTGCTGGTTTTGATCGGGGCGCTGCTGTTTGCGGCGAACATTTTTGCCATGACGTTGAGGTGGAAATTGGCGTTGCTCAAATCGGCGCTGGCGGCTGTTAAAACGCCGCTTCAAACCGCGGAGGTGGAGTCGTGAAAACCGGTTTTCGCGTGTTTCTGGCGGTGATACTGACGCTGGGGCTTTCGTGGCTGACTTTTGTCGTGGCGCCCGCGGTGCAACTGGGCCGGGCGAAGTTGGAACCAGTGCTCAATTCCAGCGACACCTGGCCGATCCAACCCTCCGGCGACGCGGCGCTCGGTTTGCAGGTGTACCGCGCCAACGGCTGCGCCGCCTGTCATACCACCCAGGTCCGGCAGGAAGGCGTGGCGTGTGAAGTCGTTTTGACCGATGCCGGAAACAATCCCGCCGCCGTGAGTAATTTGCTTTCGACGCTGAAATTGTCCGGTCTCACCAAGGAACAGGCCGATGCCGTCGCCGCCCGCATTGCCGCCGCCGGCGGCAAAACCGAGACCCACATTGTTCCCACCGGCGCGGACATTGCGCGCGGCTGGGGTGTGCGCGGCAGCGTGGCGGCCGATTATCTTTACGATGCCCCGGTGCCTTTGGGCAATCTGCGCGCCGGGCCGGATTTGGCCAATGTGGGCCTTCGCGAGCCGGACTTGAATTGGCAGTTGCTCCACCTTTACGCGCCACAGGCCGTGGTGAGCAATTCCGCCATGCCACCGTTCCGGTATTTGTTCCGGGTTCAAAAAATCAACGGCACCACGTCGCCCGATGCCTTGCGCCTGCCCAAGAATTTTGCGCCGCCAGCCGGTTATGAAGTGGTGCCCACGCCGGCGGCCCGGGAATTGGCGGCTTATCTGTTGAGTCTGAAGGCCGATGCACCGCTTTACGAAGCGCCCTTTACGCCGGCCATTGCCAAACCATGAGCGAGGAAATGAAACCGGATTTGACCCACGGCGAACCGGCCGCCACGCGCGCGACGACGCCGATGTGGCTGTTTGTGCTGCTGCTGGCGCTGCTGTTTCTGGGCGGCGTTTATTTTGACCACCACAGCGGCTGGTTCAGCGCGAAGGTTTACGCGCCTTACACCTCGGCGGAAGAGGTGGAACAGTATCAACCTCGTTCCGGCGCCGCCGCGATGCGGGCCCACGGCAAACAGGTTTATGAAATGGTCTGCGGCGTCTGTCACGGCAACGACGGGCTGGGCAAACCCGGCCAGGCACCGCCGCTGGCCGGCTCCGAATGGGTCAATACCAAAGGGGACAACCGCTTGATTCACATCCCGTTGGAAGGTCTGAGCGGCCCCATTACTGTCAAGGGCCAGGAAATGAGCTTTCCCAGTCCGATGGCCGCGATGGGCGCAGCGTTGTCGGATGCCGACCTGGCGGCGGTGCTTTCTTACATCCGCTCGGCTTGGGGCAATCAAGCCGGCGCGGTGACGCCCGAAGAAGTCAAGGCCGTACGCGCCGCGATCGGAGCGCATCCGCAGCCGTTGACGGCGGAACAGTTGCAAACGATGCCGGAATAAAGCGCGCGCGGCGTAGCGGGTCGCCTGCGTTCGGCCTGTCAGGCCGGCGGATTTCTTTTCGGTTTTGCACGGGCGCGGATTTCGTCCATTGCCCAGCGGGCGTGTTCGGCAATCAACGGTTCGGGATCACGAGCCGCCTTTTCCAAAGCGGGCAGGGCGGATTCGTTGCCGATATTGCCCAGCACGACGCAGACGTTGCGCAAAAACCCGCGGCGTTTGGCCCGTAAAATCGGGCTGCCGGCGAATTTCTGTTGGAAACTTTTTTCATCCAGCGCCAGCCATTCCGTCAAGGCCGGCTGCTGCAAATCTTCGCGGACATGGGACTTCATCAGCCGGCCTTCGCGCGCGAAACGATTCCACGGACAGGCAGCCAAACAATCGTCGCAACCAAAGACGCGGTTGCCGATGGCCCGGCGGAATTCGACGGGAATGGGGCCCTTCAATTCAATCGTCAAATAAGAAATGCATTTGCGCGCGTCCAGTTCAAACGGCGCGGTGATGGCGCCGGTGGGACAGGCAGTCAAACAGCGCGTGCAGCGGCCGCAGTGATTTTGCTCCGGCGGATCCGGTTCCAGTTCCAGAGTCGTCAGGATTTCCGCCAGAAAAATCCAGTTGCCGAATTGGCGGCTGATCAGATTGGTGTGTTTGCCGATGAAGCCGAGGCCGGCGCGTTGGGCGTAGTCGCGTTCCAGGATGGGGCCGGTGTCCACATACCACAGCGACCGCGCGGATGGGCCGCCGGTTTCATCCACAAATTGAGCCAGTCGCTTCAATTTTTCACCCAGCACATCGTGGTAATCATCCAAACGCGCGTAACGGGCAATGACGCCGGTCGCCCCCGTTTCCGTCGCCGGCGGTGCGGAGAAACTTTCCGCTGCCGGGGCGTGGTTTCCCGCGGCTTCCGATCTCTGGTTCCGGGCGAGGTGATAGCTGGCGGCCACACAGATTACGCTTTTGGCGCCCGGCAGAATTTTTTGCGGGTCCAGTCGTTTGGGCGCCTGGCGTTCCATCCAGTGCATTTGGCCGAAATGTTTTGCGGCAAGCCATTTTTGAAATTGAGCGGCACCGGCGGGCGCAGTGGCGGCAGCGAAGCGGCAATCGTCAAAGCCCAGCTCCCGTGCGCGTTCTCGAATTCGCTCTTTCATTTTCGGGCGGCGGCCAGCCGAAATTGATGGACCACCTGTTGAGTGACTTCGCGCAGCGAGCGCAGGTCGGTGTTGATGAGCACGTCGGCCTGTTTGTAAAACGGGGCGCGGACGGCAAGCAGTTCGCGAATTTTTTTTTGGGGGTCAGGGTCGTGGAGCAGGGGACGGTGCGTTTGGTTTTTCACGCGCTCCCAGATTTTTTCCGGCGAAGCCCAAAGACAGACGACCAGCGAGTGGGTTTGGAGGCTGGCAAGATTGACGGGATTGACCGGCAGGCCGCCGCCGGTGGCAATCACCGTGCGCCGGCGCGTGGCCAGCTCGCTGACCACCCGCTGTTCCCACTCGCGAAAGGCCGCCTCGCCCTCGATCTGGAAAATGTCGGTGATCGTCCGACCGGCGCGCGACTGGATCAGTTCGTCCGTATCCACGAAATCAAAATGCAGATGTTCGGCCGCGGCCCGTCCCACGGAAGTCTTGCCTGTGCCCATGAATCCGATGAGCGCCAGGTTGACGATGCGGCGATCGCTGCGCATGCCGCTGAAATAACGCAAAAAAGCCCGGAGCGCACGATTTTAATCGCCGGGCCGCCGGGTGACGTTTGAAGAAAGGTTGACGGGAACAGAAGTTCGCCGCGCTGCGCCCCGGAGATTTTTGTGCTATGATAGAAGTATGAAGAAACCTGTTTCCGCGACACCGGAATCGGGGTCGTCGGCGCGCCAGCGGTTGAACGGCCTGCGTCTGGCTTTGTTGGAGTTGCACAAGGCATTGGTGGATTCCGAGCGCGCCGGCTACGAACGCACTTTCGGCGTCATTCCCTCGCCGCATCATTTTTTCCGCCTGCTTCTGCATGATCCGTGGTTTGCCTGGCTGCATCCGCTTTCGCAACTCATCGTCTCCCTGGACGAGGCGTTGGACGGCCGGGAACCGCTGTCGGCGGCGGAGGTGGAGGGGTTGGTGGAGCAGTGCGCCCGGCTGCTCGCGCCGGCGGAAAACGGCCAGGGCTATGGCCGGCACTATTTTGAAGCCTTGCAACGCGACCCGGACGTCGTGCTGGCTCATGCCAGGGCCGTGCAATTCATTACCCGGCAGAAGACCCGACTGCCGCCGCCGGGAGAGCAACCGCCGCCGGGTCGTTCAGAAAGTTGACGCCGGAACTGCCGGGGAATTGGAGCGGAGCGAAAAAACGGGCGAAATGCCCCGGCGCGATTGCGCTTGCTTGTGGCCGCCGGCTATGCGATAAAGACACGGCACGAGTATGAAAGAATTACTTCAGCACCTGCTCAAACTTCAGTCTCTGGAATTCGATGAAACCGGCGGCAAAAGCGTCGAAGCAGCCAAAACGGCCTTGCGCGCCAAAATTCCCCTGCAAATTCTCGGCCATTTTGACCGGTTGATTGCCCGCGGCAAAAAGGCGTTGGCCGTGGTTTCCGGCCAGGTTTGCTCCGGCTGTCACATGCAGGTGCCTCTTTCGGCGATTCAGACACTCAAACGGGGCGATGACCTCCAGCTTTGTGAAAATTGCGGCCGCTACCTTTATCTGCCATCGGAGGCGGCCGACGAATCGGCTGTGCCGCCGGTTACCGCCCGATCAAAAAAGAAGCCCCGCAAAGCCAAAAAAACACTGCAAGCGGTTTGAAGTCGGTGGCATCCTCCGACGGCTGTTGCTTTCCGGCCGTGGAGGTTTTACTCCTGGGTGAAGTAACTCAGATTCTCCAGTTCAATCGCCAGATTCACGTTGTTCACCATCACGTCTTCGGGCACGGACAGCACGATGGGCGCGAAGTTCAGGATGCCGGTGATGCCGGCCCGGACGAGGGCGTTGGCGACTTCCTGAGCGGCGCAGGCCGGTACCGTCAGAATCGCCATGCGCACGGCGTGTTTTTTGACGAAGGCCGGCAGTTCATCCATCCCCAGAATCGGTTGTTTAACCGCCTTGTCGCGCGGGCGCGCCGGGTCAGCGTCAAACCCGGCGATGATTTCGAAGCCTTCCTTTTCAAAACCGCGGTAGGACAGCAGCGCCAGGCCGAGATGCCCCACGCCTGCCAAAATGACCGGTTGCAGGCGAGACGTGCCCAGTTCGTCGGCAATCTTTTTGGAAAGCGCCGCCACATCGTAGCCCAGGCCGCGCGTGCCAAACGTCCCGAAATACGCCAGGTCTTTCCGCAATTGCGTGGGCTTGACGCCGGCGGCCCTGGCCAGTGCCTCGCTGGAAACCGTGCTGAGGCCGTTCTCGCGCAGTCGCGCCAGGCAGCGCAAATAAATCGAAAGGCGATAAATCGTCTTCCGTGGGATCACGAGCCGTTGGTTTTTTTTCAAGGCGGCCAAAAGTTAGGCCGTCGGCGAACGCCAGGCAAGTGCGGGTTGCATTTCGCGGCAGCCCGGGCGCCGTCGGGAGGGCAAACGGCGGACGGAACAAGCAAAAAAGATTTGTTGTTTGCCGTGTTTTGCGCCAAATAGCCGGTGTCAACGGTCCGCCCGGTGCGCATGAACCGTTTTTTTGACATTGAAGGCGACCTGTCCGTCCAACTGGCGCCGTGGGAGCTGAAAAAATTGAATCGGCCGGTTCAAATCGCCCTGTTCCGGCTGGAGAGTCCGCTGCGGTATCGGAGCGACATCGCCGGAGGCATCCTCGTCGTGCCGCGCGGTTATTTATCCGACCTGGCCTCAATCCCGAAATTTGCCTGGTCCATTTTCATGGCCAGTGACGATCCGCGGATCGAACTGGGCGCCTGGGTGCATGACTGGCTCTATCAACACCAGGGCGTGGTGAGCCTGGAGGACGAACGGACAACCCGACTCTCGCGCAAGGATTGCGACGCGATTCTGGCGCACGAGGCAATGCCGGAACTATCGGCCAGCGCCTTCCAATGCGCCGCCGTTTACAGGGCATTGCGGGCATTTGGCCGGCGCTGGCCCGGCGAATCATTCTGGAAATGAAAGCGCCGTATTCCGTCCAGCGCAATTTTTCTCCCACCCGAACAAAACCAAACCACATTTCTCCTTCCCCGCGCTCACGCCGTCTTCAAATGGCGTTGGCGGGATGCCCACCACAAAAACCGTTCGCGTCCTTA
>DASRCU010000051.1:0-1660 GCA_035652955.1 Verrucomicrobiia bacterium
CGGCGTTCCAGTAACGCTCAAACGCGCCGGCGTCATACACGTCCAGCGCATACGAATCGTGCATGGCGCCGGGGGCGCGTTGCCAGCCGTCGCTGGCGGTGGAGACGTAGGCGTGGTCGCCAATGGTGTAGCCGAAGCGGAAAATCTGCCATTCGCCAGCGGGCACGTCCCAATTTAACTTGCCGTCCGGGCCGAGCTTTGAACTCAAATTCAGCACTTCGCTCGCTCGCGTGTCTTCCTCGCCCGGCGTGGCGGGATATTCCTGGAACAACGGCGCAGTGTCCGGCGCCGAGAACGGTTCCAGCGTTTTGAGCAAGGCCTTTTCGCGCCAGTTTTCCAGCGGCGGATGCGGCGGCTGGTGGCTGCGGAGACGATAGGCGACCACAAAGGTGTCGCGATAGTAACCGTCGCGAGCGCGCGGCCGGGGCAGGGCGGCGTCGAAATTCGTCGGCCCGGTTAGGCGCAGTTCGGACCAGGTGATTTGTTTGGCAGCGTCGTCGGCGGTGACCATCGGGCCGCCGAGGTTCCAGCCGCTCTGAATGTTCAGGTCAATTTTCAGGCCGAGCCGCGCCGCTTCACCCAGCGCGTGTTTGTAAAGCGCGCGCCACGCGGGTGAGAAAAAGGTCGGGCCATGCGGCACGGGCGCGTTGCCCCATTGGTTGGCGCCGTTGGCGTCAATGAGCACTGCGCCGCCGAAACCCTTGGCCTTCATCTGTTCGAGATCACGCGTGATGGAGTTGGACGTGACATTGCCGTTGAGCCACCACCAATAAGCGCGCAAGCGGGCGTCGGTGGGCGGATTGGCCCAACCGGCCGCCAGAGCGTCCGCCGCCGTTGCCGGTGGCGCGCTGGCAAGCAAAGTGCAGAACAGCAGGAGAGAAATCGTCACCGGCGCGACAACGTTTTGGAAAGCAACGCCCCAGCGCGGCCGCGGCACCGCTTGGGAAAGGTGGGAATTGCCCAGAAGTAGCGTGGCGCTCCGCTTCCCGCCGCACTCCAAAACCTGTGGGCGGTTCGAGCGGTTCAGAGAATTCAGAGAAAAATCCGCCGCGCGGGAGGTCAGCATGGCGCCGCAAGAAAAACGGTTGACCCAATGACCAGACATAAGTTCCACCGAGAATACACCTTCCTCTCCAGCCAGGGGAGCCTGCCTAGCATCCCCTGAACAGGGGATAGGCAGCCACAACGAATTGTGTTAAAAATCGTGCAGAATTTGCCCGGAAACAATTCAAACAGATGATGTTTGTTATGAAACGACCCTTCTTCGCGCCTCAAATCGTTACTGTTCTTTTTGTCGCCGCCACGCCGCCATGATGCTGACGATGCCCATCGCCAGCCATGCGCAATACGTGATGACGGCCAACGACGCAATCGGCACCAGTTCCTTTAATTCCGCTGGAAATTGGAATTCCGGCGCGGCGCCGGCGCCGGGGAATACCTATTCCACCGCCCATTGGTTGTTGCGGTCGCCGGCTACTGCCGGGAGCTACACGTTTGCCGGCGATTCCCTCACCATAGGCGGGACCGATGGAACGGGAGGCGCCCAACCTTTTTCTCCCGTCACGGCCAACAACGACGCGTTGATATTCAAGGCTAACGGCGTCACCCTGACCGTCAATAATCTGATTTTGGACGGCGGCCAGATTCGGGATGGGAATGG
>DASRCU010000052.1:0-1343 GCA_035652955.1 Verrucomicrobiia bacterium
CGCTGGGTTCGTTTTTTCGCGGGCGCCGGCTGGAATGAACCACGTTCGGAGCCGCGGCGCCAGCCGCTTCTCTAGGGCGCCCGGCTCCTCGGCCGCGCTAAAGCCGCGCCCTCGAGCCACGAAAATCCAGCCGCCCATGGCCATCGCAACGACCGCCGCAAAAGCGCCGCCCAAGAAGGAAACCGACGGCCGCATACTTCAGGCATCTTATCATTTGCGCCGTTCCGCCCGAGCTCAATTTTATTCCGTCCTTTTTCAACTATTTCCGCAACCAGGGCGCCTGCTGGCTTCGTGTTGTCCTCCTACTATGAGCGCGAAGGTGACCCGCACCCTTTTTCCTTTCGCCGCCCATTCGGGCAGCGAAAAATCGATTTTGTTCGTTCAAAAAAATTAAAGGAGACAATCATGAGCAACCCGGTAAGCCAGCCGGTGATTCCATCGCAACCGGACCAGCTATATTACGGCGTCAGCGCGTTGGCGCTGTTCCAAACGTTTACTCGCGATACGTATCTGAGCACGTTCGGAATCCAAGCGCCGCCCTACGATCCCTCGCGCGTCATTAAAACCTGGTTCGATTCCACAGTGGATACCTCGAACCCGTCCAATGTGGCCCTTTATAACGTCGTAGGGCAGGACAATAGCGGCAACTGGGGCCTTCAGCAATTGGTGATGCCGGCCCAGGAAGCGGCCACCGTGAACCTTACGGGCGCCGTTACCTATCCGCCCTACGTCGCCGCCCCAACCCAGGCCACGCGCGGGGGATCTGGAATCAATCCGCTTTACATGAGTCTGGAATCCGACGCGCAGGAAATCATGACTGAAATCGGCGGGACAACTTTGTTGGACGAAGGCAGTTCGCCGGTCTTCCCCGTGATTTATCCGGCCAATGAGCCGCGCCGGGTCTGGGATGTAGTTTTCAAAGGCCAGCCGCTCAATGTGGGCATGCTTCTGTCAATGAAATACGCCAACGGCGTCGGCGCGCCCGGCCATTGGGATACTTCCGGCTCCGATCCGGTCTGGGTGGCCGATCCTCCGCCGCCCACCGGCGTGGGCGACACCCGTCCGCCGCGTCCCATGCCAGTTCGCAACCTATTGCCGAACGAACAATTTCAAACCGGGCTGATGGGAGTCGGCATTATCCGCACCGACCTGGAGCAGTCCCAACAGGCGCAAAACGGCCAGTTCACATCCGACGACCGCGCCACTTTGCAGACCATCTATCAGATCGTCAGTAAGTTGGCGCAGTAGCGATTGGCGCCATTGGCCAGGGCGGTTCGGGCCTGAGCGATTCAAATCTACGGAATTTGATGGTTTCGGAACTCCACCGCTCGCGCGACCTTAAT
>DASRCU010000053.1:0-3462 GCA_035652955.1 Verrucomicrobiia bacterium
ACACGAATCTTGCGCATCCGTTCCGGGCTGACGCGGCTGACGGTGAGGTTGGCCACGCAGCCGTTGGCAAACCGCAGCCGCGCGTTGGCGATGTCCTCGGATGGGCTCAACACCGGAATGCCCACCGCGTCCACGCCCGTCACCGGCGATTTCACAAACGCCAGCACCACGTCCAGATCATGAATCATCAAATCAAGCACGGCGCCGATGTCCGTGGAACGCGCCGGGAAGGGCGAGAGGCGATGGCATTCGATGAAGCGCGGTTCCGGCGCCGCGCTTTGAAGCACATTGAACACGGGATTGAACCGCTCAACATGGCCCACCTGCAGCACGCAATTGTTCTGTTGCGCCAGTTGAATCAACTCGGCGGCCTGCGCGGGATGATTCGTCATCGGCTTCTCAATCAACACGTGTCGGCCTTGCGCCAGTAATTGCCGCGCCAGTTCAAAATGCGTGTGGGTGGGCGTGACCAGGCTCAAGGCGTCGGCTTCCTGCGCCGCCTCGGCAAGGGAATGGAAAATTTTTACGCGGAATTGAGCCGCCGTTTTGCCGGCTGCATCGGCATTGACATCATAAACCCCTGTAAACTCAATCTCCGGCCGGTCAGGCGCCGGCGCCGCTTTTTCCAGCTCGGAATAAATACGCGCATGGTGCCGGCCCAGCGAGCCGACACCGATCACGGCGACGCGGAGGGGAGGCAGGATTTGGGATTGGCGTTGCGGCGGTGCCACAAGCCCAGTTTGCCAGCGAATGGCGGAAACGAAAACCAGAAATGTGGCGCCCGCCTGGCGGGAGACATCCGCGCCGGGTTCCAACAGCCAGAGGCCATCCGGCGGGCGGATTGGCCGATCGGCTTTTATCCGTGGAAACAAAATCCCCGCGGCGCCGCCCGACCAGGAAATGCCGCGATTCGAGGTGCGCCGAGAACGACGCCCGGCGGTGCACGCCCGAACTTTCAACTTTCAACCTTTCATTGCCCGCCGTTAAATTGTCGGCGTGTTCCTGAGAAGCTTCATCCTGACCGCGATGGCGGCGTATTTGCTTGGCTCAATCCCGACGGGCTTTCTCGTGGCCCGGGCTCGAGGCGTTGACCTCCGTCGGGTCGGCAGCGGCAACATCGGCGCCACCAACGCGATGCGCGTGCTCGGCAAGCCGGCGGGGATTTTGGTGCTGCTGGTGGATGCGGCGAAAGGATGGTGCGCCGTCTGGGTCGCGGCATGGATTTTCAAAAATTTCGGCGCCTCTGAAGACTCGCTGGAAAGCGGCCGGATTCTGGCCGGCGTTTTTGCCGTGCTGGGGCACAACTACACCTGCTGGCTGAAGTTCAAGGGGGGCAAGGGCATTGCGACGACGGCGGGTGTTTATCTCGCGCTGGCCCCCTTTGCCTTGGGCATGGCGTTTGCCGTCTTCGTGGTGGTGGTGCTGTTGACGCGCTATGTTTCGGTCGGTTCAATGGCCGGGGCGGTGGCCCTGCCGGCGGCCGTCTGGATTCAGCAACCACACCAGGTGCTTTTGGGCGGCGTCACCACCGCGCTGGGGGCGTTGGCCATTTACAAACATCAATCCAACATCCGCCGGCTCCTGGCCGGAACGGAAAATCGGCTCGGCAAACCGTCCCCACCGGCGGAGGTGAAAAAATGAGGATCACCGTGCTCGGCGCCGGCGCCTGGGGCACAGCGCTGGCCAAGGTGCTTTTGGAAAACGGAAATGCCGTGACGCTTTGGGACCGCGATGAGGCTTTGCTGGAGCAGCTCCAGCGCGGGCAAAACGAACGTTATTTGCCCGGCCTGGCCCTGCCGGAAAATTGGAAGACGGAACCGGACTTTGGCCGGGCCATCGGCGGTGCCGAAGGCATCGTGCTGGCAATTCCCTCGGAGGCGTTTCGTTCCACCGCGGTGAAATTGAAAAACTGCCCGGCCCTTTTGATAAGCGCCACCAAGGGAATCGAATTCGACACCGGCCAAACGATGAGCCGCATTTTGCGCGAACACGCCCCGGCGAATCGCGTTGCGGCGCTGTCCGGCCCCGGCTTCGCCCGCGAAGTGGTCCGGGGCATCCCCACCACGGTGGTTTGCGCCAGCGAAAGCGAGGCCACGGCAAAAACGGTTCAGGGACTGTTCCACCGGCCCGAATTCCGCATCTACCGCAGCACGGACATTCTGGGCGTGGAATACGGCGGCGCGCTGAAAAACGTCATGGCCATTGCCGCGGGCGTGAGCGATGGCCTGGGCTACGGCGACAATACCAAAGCCGGCCTGGCGACGCGCGCGTTGTCGGAAATGCGCCGGCTGGGCGTGGCCTGCGGCGCACAAGCCGAGACCTTTTCGGGTTTGAGCGGTCTCGGCGATTTGATGCTCACCTGCTTTTCCAAACAAAGCCGCAATCGTGAACTGGGCGAGCGCCTCGGCCGCGGCGAAAGGCTCGAAACCATTCTGGCCTCCCATCCGAAACTGGCCGAAGGATACCCCACCGCGCGTGCGGCGCACCGATTGGCGCGCGCCAAACAAGTGTCCACGCCGATCATTGACGAGGTGTTCGCCATGCTTTACGAGGGCAAAAATCCGAAACAGGCCGTGCTCGATTTGATGTCGCGGGCTTTCAAGGCCGAAGACTGAACTTTCATCCGCCCCCTCTGCGGCGCGCGGGGAATGGCGAGGGCCGTTTCTCTTTTCGCCGCCGCGTCTCCCTCACACGTCAATAACCGGCGGAACCTGCCCGCAGCGCTCCCATTCGGCCAGGGGCCGCAGGCTGCCGCATTCCGGACAGGACATCGCCGCGTACGACGCCGAGCAATGCGGACAGGTCCCCAGCGTTTCAAAGGGGTCGAACGCCCGGCCGCATTGGCCACAGCGCCAGACGGCACCCGCCGGCGGCGCCACCCGGCAGACGGGGCAAAGGAATCCGTTCCGGCGCGGCAACCGGGCAATGCGCGCCAACGCCCGCGCCTGTGTCAGCCCGCCCCAGCAATTCATTAAAATGAACACCGCCATGACGCCGAGCCAGAGCGAATGCCACAGCAACACCAATAAAATCAAGCCCGCCACGCCGACAAACCCGACGACGCTGGCCACCAGCAAACTGTTGGCGCGACCCAGCACGAACCAGAGCAAGGAACGCAAAATTTGTCCGCCGTCCAACGGATAGATCGGCATGAGGTTGAAAATCAACAGGCCGAGGTTGATGAGCCAGATGTTGTTCAGCAGATACGCCGGTTCGTTTGGCTCAATCCCCCGCAGGCTTGGATATCCGCCCAGCAACAGCAGGAACAGGGTTAGAACGGGAATCAGCGCCACGTTCACCAGCGGCCCGGCGGCAATGCTCCAGAGCTGCGCGCCGGGGCGTTGCGGCGGCGTGACGTAAGCCACACCGCCCAGCGGCCAGAGCACGATGTCGTGGGTGGCGCCGCCGACCGAACGGCAGGCCAGTTGATGCCCGAATTCGTGGAGCAGGACGATCAAAAAC
>DASRCU010000054.1:0-5735 GCA_035652955.1 Verrucomicrobiia bacterium
CGCAACACGACTTCTTCCTGCCTGAATGCTGGCTGAACTTCGGAGCCGGCAAAGAAAACAATCTCGTTTTGAGCTTGCGGCCGCTGGACAAAGGAGCGGTCATCCAGTCGGCGAGCGTGGCGCCCTACGCTGGATTTGCGGAAAACCGCTGAACGGGTTGCCGGCGAACAAAGTGCCAAGCGGCGATTTGAGGCGGATTTCCCTTCACTTGCCACTCTTGGTCGCCACGGCCGGCGTGGCGTTGGTGGCCAGCAATTCGTTCCGCGGTTTGAGCAGCGGCTCGACCAGATAGGACGGCACCAGATAGGTCCAGTTTTCGAGTTCTTTTTCGCGGGCAAGTTTGTCGGCCAGCTCCTGATGTCGTTTTTGGAATTCTTCCTCTTGCTTCTTTTTTTCCTCCGGCGTGATGTTTTTGGGCGGAACCGGTTCCGTCGGCAGGGTGGCGGCGACGGACAGCGTCAAGTGGAAATCATCGTTTTGCTGCCGGCCGATTCGAACGGTGTAATCGAAACCGTCAAACGTCTGTGCCGTCACCACCGTCGCATTGGTCAAAGGCGATGCGCCGGGCAGGACATCGTCAAAGCTCGGCGAACTGAACGGGTGAGTGACTTCGTAAAGTTTGGAGGAGTCCAGTTTTTCGCCGGGCCTGGCGTCGGCCAGTTCCCAGTCGTTGGTTTCGGACACGCGAACGAGCTTCCATGAATTGGTCGCCTGCGGAAATTGCACAGCCACCGCGCGGGGGTTCTGAATGCTGAAAAATCCCTTGTCCAACCACGAGGCCGGGTTGGGATCCACGTCGTCGAGGGGATCGGAAACCACGGCCACGATTTGGGTATGGTTATCCGTCATCAGGTAACGGCCGTCGGGCCAGCCTTCGTCAAACGATGAATTGCCGCTCGGTTGCTTCATGTGCTTTTTGCCGAGCAGCACCGCGGCGAGCGTTTTACCCTGGGCGTTCTCAAACGCCAACCGGGTGGCAGAATGGGCGGCGGGACCGGGTGGCAGCAAGTCAAATCGGGCCAGTTCGGGGGCTCCGACTTCTTCGGTCTGCACCGTTTTCAAATCGCCAAATTTCATCAGCAGGTCGCTGATTTTAGAAAAGTCGGCCGGATAATCGCCGCGCTGGCGGACGCGCCAGCGGTGGTCAAGTCGGGCCAGAGTCAATTCGTTGGTGCCGGATTGGATGGTGATTTGGGCGACATCGTTGACGGACAGGTTGGGCAACAATTTGCCGCCGGCGGATGAACCGGCATTGTGCCAGGATTGCTGCCCGCGATTATAAACCACCCAGCCCGCCGCGCCGACGAGCACGACGGCCACCAACAGAATGATGAATTGTTTCCGGTTCATTTGTCTTCAACGGGTTTGCGCGAAAACGGGCCGGGAACCGACGATGAACTGAACTTCGGCCTTCCATCCTCCCGCCTTCTTCACGCCACGCTTGAAATCATTTTGCCGCAGTTTTCCGTCGTTTGACCGCCGCAATGGCCACGCCCGCCACGGTCACGGCCAGCGGCATGGCCAGAATGTTCAACCAGGTCAATCGCGTCTCCAGCGAGATCACCTCCCGGCGCAAATCCTTCTGCGCCTGTCGGAGCTGGCGGCTGACTTCCGCTTCCTGTTTGCGGAAATTTTCGATTTCGGCCTGCTGTTCCGGGGACAAGATATAGCGTTGATCGGCGCTCTTTTTTTGCTGCTGCAGTTCGTTCAGGCGCTGCTGGGTTTGCGCCAGACTTTGCTGAAGCTGGTCAATTTGGGCCTGTCCGCGCGCCTCGGCGGCAGCTTCCATCGCCTTGACCCGGGTGAAGGGGCGGCTCAAAGAAGCGCGGCTGCGCAGGCCAATCAAGTCGCTGTCCCCGGCCATTTGGCCGACGAGATTTTGGGCGAAATCGAGGTTGGCGTTCATGGGGCTGATCAATTGACCGAATATGCTGTCAATTTTCCGCAGCGTGAAATCGTCAGCCAGCAAGTCGGAATCGCCCACCAGCACCACGGAGGTCGGCACTTTGGATTCCTTGAGTGAAGGAGCGGCAACGTGATTGGTTTTGTCAGCGCTTTCCGGGTCGCCGTCGGGAAAGGCCGTTTTGAAATTGCCCGTCAGGCGGACGGCCAGGCGGTAATTGACGCCAGTGGGTTTGAAACCGTTCATCACGGCGTCGCCGCCCATGCCCGCCTCGAATGAATCCACCAATTCGGCGTCCTTGCTGCTGTGCAGCAGAACGGTTTCCTTGAGGCCGGCGGCCGGTTCACCGGTGAATGCGCCGGCCAGCGGCAGCCACAAACTGTCAATTTCGCTGGTCACCACGTCATTCTGATTGATCCCGTCAGGCGTAAGCGCCAGCCAAGCGGGGGCGTCTTCAGGTTGGCCGTTGGGGCTGCGCAGTTGCATCTTGAAATCCAGGTCGGCAACGACCTTGCTGGTGTCGAATTGAAGTCCCCAGGCCTTGAGCAATTTGTCCAGCGACGCACTGGCGCCCAGGCCGCCCATCATCGGGTTTTGCTGATGGCTGGCGTAAACGGACATGGGGTCAAGGAAAGCAATCAGCTTCCCGCCGCGCAGCACGAACTGGTCAATGGCGTATTGCGTTTTGTCGGAAATGCCGCGCGGGAAAATCACCACCAGCGTTTTGACGGTGTCGTCAATCCGGTCCGTATCCAGCGGGATATTTTCGACGTGGTAGTCCTGTTTCAATTGCTGGAGGAACGTCCAGGGCGCCTGACCCTGTTGACCCATTTGCATCATCTCCGGATTGGGTTGTTCGCCAAAGACCGGCAGGGCGCTCATCACGCCGATGGTTGGTTTTTCGGGAGACAACACCTGAGAAATGGCGCGCGTGATGTCGTATTCGAGCAATCGTTCGCGGTTGGGCGCCAAAAAGGGAATCGTCACCCGCTGGTCGGCAAAGGCCACGGAAAGTCCGAGATAAAAATTCTCGTCGTCGGACAACTGCCGCGGCTCCAGACCGTCCAGTCGCGCTGAATCTTCCGCGTCTGAATCCGGCTCCGGATCGAGCTTCTCAACGACCAGATGCCGTCCCGCCACCTGTTGATATTCTCGCAGGAGGTCCTGGACGCGGCTGGCGTAATTTTTCAAATAAACGCTTTCCGGCGTGGCGCCGGCCCCCTGCGTGCAGTAAAAGCGGATTTTGATGGGCGTATCGAGCCGGTCCACTTTTTTGAGAATGGCCTTCGTGCCGTTGGAGAGCGTGTAGGCCTTTTCCTGGGTCAAGTCCGCCCGCAATGGAAACGCACCCAGAATGATGTTGACGGCCACGACAAGGACGAACATCACCGCCACGCCGGCCGCCGAATAAAGAATGGTTTCGAGAGATTTCCGTTTCATGGAAGCCAAACTTGAAGTCCCGCGCCGCTCATCCCGTCCGATGCGTTCGCAGAATTACGCTGGTCACAAACAGCGAGAAAGCGATGACAGACAGGAAAAAAACAACATCGCGCGAATCCAGCACCCCTTTCTCAAACCACTCGAAGTGGGTGATGACGCTGAACGAAGTGATGAAATCCACCAGCCACTGCCAGTGAGTCAGATTCTGGAGCAGGTTGATAACCGGCGGGAAACCGGCCAGAATCAGAAACAGGCAGGCCACCACCGCGATGATGAAGCTCACCACCTGGCTGCGCGTGAGGGCGGAGGTGATGCAACTGACCGCCAGATACGCCCCGGCCATCAGCCAGCTTCCCACATACGCCGTGAGGATGACGCCGTTGTCCGGATGCCCGAGGTAATTAACCGTCAGGACCACGGGAAACGTCAGAACCAACGCCAATCCCAAGAACAACCAGGACGCGAGGAATTTGCCCACAATCGCCTCCCACGGCGCGATAGGCATGGTCAGCAGCAGTTCCAACGTGCCCACGCGCCGTTCTTCGGCCCACAATTTCATGCCGACCGCCGGCACCAGAAACAGGTAAAACCACGGATGCCACACGAAAAACGAGTTGGTCAGCGATGCCTCCCCGCGCTCGAAAAAGCCGCCCACCATAAACGTGAAAAATCCGCTCAACAACAGAAAGATGACGATGAACACATACGCGACCGGCGACGAAAAATACGCCGCCAGCTCCCGTTTGGCGATGGTTCGGATATGACCCATTGAATTCATTTCAAAATCAGTCCACGAATTCTCAAAACTTCAGCGGCAGGCCATCCCTGCCCGTTTTACGTCAACTTCGCAAGAGTGCGAGAAAATCCTGCGCCCACCGTCTTTTTCCGTGTTTGACCTCGCCCGGCGTGCATCTCAATTCTTCGTATCCGGCAAGGTGAGGTTGCGGAACACATCGTCCAGCCGCCCCTCCTCGGTGCGCAATTCCTCCACCCGCCAGCCGTTGGTGGCTTCCAGCACTTCACGCGTCAATTCGCCGTCGCCCGGTGTGCGCGGGAAGACTGTCACCCGCAAGCGCGATCCTTCCGTTTCGGCGGCCACGTTTCTGGCGGAACGCAACCGGCTCAATTTCTCCCGGGCAGCTTCGGCGGTCACTCCCTGGAGGCGCAACGTGACCGCGCCGGCCCATTCGGAGCGGCGGCGCAGGTCTTCCGGCGTGCCGTTGGCAACAATTTTACCGCGGTCAATGATTAACGCCCGGGAACAAACCGCATCCACCTCCTCCAGGATGTGGGTTGAAAAAATGATCGCTTTTTTTTGGCCCATCTTGCGAATGAGCTGGCGCACTTCGTGTTTTTGATTCGGGTCCAAACCGTCGGTCGGCTCGTCCAGAATCAAAATGTCCGGATCGTGGATAATGGCTTGGGCGAAACAGGTGCGGTGGCGGTACCCTTTGGAAAGAGTTTCGACGCTCTGGTGCAGTACGGCTTCCAGAAAACACATCTCCACCACGCGATTGACGGCTTTGGTTCTGGCTTCGCCGCGCAAACCGCGGATTTCCGCGGCGAAGTTCAAAAACCCCCGCACGGTCATGTCGGTGTAGGCCGGCGCGTTTTCCGGCAGGTAACCGATGAGGCGCTTGGCCGGGATTGGATTTTCTACGATGTCAAATCCCCCCACTGTCACCTCCCCACTGGTGGGGGGGATGAAACCAGTCAGCATGCGCATTGTCGTGGATTTGCCCGCGCCGTTGGGACCCAGAAACCCGAGCACTTCGCCACGTTCCACCGAAAAAGAGATTCCGTCCACCGCCCGTTTGCTGCCAAATACCTTTGTCAGAGCCTGAACCTTGATCATGTCTCTTTGCGTCCACGGCTGCCAATACCAAACCTCTCCTCACCCCAAAACCGCGAGGAGTCCGGCAGACCGTTGGTCAGTATTTTGACAATTTGTCGGCAAAATGTTCAAAAAAATTTTGCGACGTTTTCGCCGAAGGCGTGGAGTCGCTTCTTTGAAAAGGCCGCGAGAGCCGTCGGGTTCATTGTTCGCTGCGGAGAAAACGTTCCGCAAAATGGCCGATCAGTTGCAGGTGTCAATTGCAGGTATTTCCCGCCGTCGGCCCCAATGGCGCGTCGGGCCATACCACGGATGATAAAACGCCAGCACTTTGCGAGGCGGATGCCAGGGTGATACTCCGCTGTCGGCACCCGCGTCGTGCCATCACCCGGTGCCGCCAATACGGCGAGGAAAACAAAAAATGACCTTCTGAAATTCCCGTGCTGGCGGGAAAAGCACTTTATTTTTGGCATTGGCATGTCCACACGATTGAACATTTCCTTGCAAAATCAATGTTTTGATTTTCCCGAACGTTCACCCGTGCGAAAGACAGGGGCA
>DASRCU010000055.1:0-22011 GCA_035652955.1 Verrucomicrobiia bacterium
TCTGGATGCGCCATTGGCGGAATTGAGCGTCGCGCTCCAGGACGAATCACTGCGCGTCCTGCCGGAACCGTTGCGCGGCCGATGTTGTGCGCCGCTGGGCGAACTGGAGGAATGGCAACGGGCCGAACTGCTTCAAGCGGCGGCGCACGTCCGCCTCGAAAACAAGGCCCGGCAAATTCTCGCTCGCGCCCGCCAGGCCGGCTGGGAACAGACGCTTTGGGAAAATTTATTCCGCGCCCTTGGTTATCGGCACAACGCCTGGCCGATGCAAAGCCTGGCCGAGACAAAGCCCCTCTGGTCGCGCGGCGCAACGGGCGCCTTTGAATTTCAGGCGCGGCTGCTGGGCGTCAGCAGCCTCCTGCCGACCGAATGGATCGGTGCGCAAAAGCCGGCCGGCCACTATTTGCGCCGGGCGTGGGATGTGTGGTGGCGCGAGCGCGACCGGTGTGCCGAGGCGCTTCTGCCGCCCGCCGTCTGGAAATTTCACGGCCTGCGCCCGGCCAACCACCCGCAGCGGCGTCTGGCCCTGGCGGCGCATTGGCTGGCCGACGGAAATTTCCTCTTCCAAATTGAGCGCTGGATTGCCACCGGTTCTTCCAGCCGCCCGCAGGAATTTTCGTCGTCGCTGCTGGAAATTCTGCAGCCGCCGCCGGACGAATTCTGGTCGTGGCACTGGACCCTTCGATCGCCGCGTCTTAAACAACCGCAGCCGTTGCTGGGCGCAGCGCGCGCAACGGATCTGGCCATGAATGCCATTTTGCCCTGGCTGTGGATTCGCGCCGGCGAAGGTCGCAATCGAAAAATCCAGGCCGAAGTAGAGCGGAGATATTTTGGCTGGCCGGCGGGGGAGGATAACGCGGTGTTAAAACTGGCGCGACAGCGGTTGCTGGGAACCGCCCGGCGACCAGCTCTGAAGACGGCGGCGGCGCAGCAGGGCCTGCTGCAAATCGTCCGCGATTTTTGTGAACATTCCAACGCCTTGTGCGATCACTGCCGGTTCCCGGAACTGGTGCGAGGCTGGAGCCGGCCAAAGAATCCTGTTCACTCGACCGGAGAAACACCTCCAGGCTTCCGCGCCAAAATGGATTGAATTTTGCGCCTTCCAGGAGAAACCCTGCAAAGAATCGAAAAGCCCTCCGCCGAACGCTGCGGGGCGCGAGTTATTGCAATTCGAGGTTGGCGAAAGGATTGTTGACGAAACCACCGCCGGGGGTAGCGTCCGCCGGCGGAGGCGGGGCCGCGTTCGGCGCCGGCGCAGCGGGCTTGTCGGACGGCGTTTTGGATGGAGTGGCGGCCGTTGGGGCGGGCGCAGCCGCCGCCTGATTTCCCGCCTCGACGGCGCGGGGATTTTTGGCGCGCTTGTTGCGGGGCAAAGGACTGACCATCACATGGATGCCCCGGCCAACCAGCTTCGGCTCAAAATCGGGATGGCCGTAGGGGGCAATTTCGGCGAGAAACTTTTTGACCACTTCAAAACCGAATTCCGTGTGTTGCATCTCGCGACCGCGGAATTTGAGCGCCACTTTGACTTTCATGTCGTCACACAGAAAGTCAATGGCGTGGGCGACCTTGATGCCCAGGTCATGCGGGTCAATGCGCGAGCTTAACTGGATTTCTTTGACGGTGGTGGCGTGCTGGTGTTTTCGGGATTCTTTTTCGCGTTTGGCTTTTTCGTAGCGGAATTTGCCGAGGTTGACCAGGCGGCAGACCGGCGGGGTGGCGGTGGCGGCTACTTCCACCAGGTCCACTCCGTGTTGGCGCGCCAGCGCCAGCGCGTCGTTCAGGGGCAGAATTCCAAGCTGTTTGCCGTCCACTCCAATGACGCGGACTTCACGGGCGCGGATTTTACCGTTGACCCGGACAAACGAATCGGACGAAGAATGGCGAGAGGGAAAAGGACGGCTCAAGACATCCTCGACAGTTCTGGCGTGACTGTGATTTCAGGTTTTGGCATCAGGCGAACAGCCGCAACTCGTAACAACATCGTGTCCCTTGAAACTAGCCGTTTCATGGCCGTGTGCAAGAAAAAAATTCAGCCTCCGCCCAAGCCCCGTCTTAGGAGTGGTGATGGCGAAAAAGCCGGTGGCGATTTTCAAACAAGTACCAGACGATCAACACGTTCAACGCCAGCACAATCAACAAGCCCAATTTGGGGTGTGGAAAGAATTCCGGGTGAGGGCGGTCAGCGGGCCGCAATGGATGCCGGCGCAGCAGTTCCCAGACTTCAATGGGGATGAAAAACGCCGATTCACCGATGGCCAGCCAGATGGCCCATTTGGCCCGGAGGGCCAGTCCCAAACCCAGGGCAATCAAATAGACGCCGCAAAGGAACGTCCCGGAGGCCAAGATCCGCACGTTGGCCGGCGTAATGGTTTCCAGCCAGGAGGCAATGGCCGCGAAAAAGCTCCGTTCCGGGTCCAGATGCACCCACTCCAGAAAATTTCGGAACAAATCCGGTAAATTCCGGTTGGCCAGTGTGAAAATGCCCAAGGCCAGCAGTACCAGCGCCACGCCTTTGATCAATTTGACGGCGACGATGAAATAAAGCGTCGGCGCGCGTTTTTTTGGGGCGGCGGAAAGTGAGGTTTTGACGGTCATGGATTTGAAGCGGCCGTGTCGGCCGGAGGCGGGCTGGCGGCGACTTTGTTTTGGGAGGCCTCCACTTTGATGTAATGCAGCACCACCGGGGCCAGGATCATGCCTGGAATGCCCATCAGTTTCTCGCCCAACACCAGCCCGATGAGCGTCAGCCAAAGAGGGCTTTTGATGCGGTCGCCGATGATTTTGCTGTTGAGAAAATACTCCAGTTTGTGGATGACCACCAGAAAGCCCAGCGCGATCAACGCCGTTTTGGGCGAGACCGTGAAGCCCACGGCGACAATCAGCGTGTTGCTGATCAAGTTGCCGATGATGGGCAGCAGGCCGCAGAGAAAAGTCAGCGCCACCAGCACCGCGGTGAACGGGTAACCCATGACCACCAGAAAAACGGCCGTCAGTCCGGTATTGATGATGGAGATGATCAATTGCGCGCCCATGACCTTGCCGAAGCTCCGGTAGAAAGTCTTGAACCGCGCCGTCAACTCCCGCACTACCGCGGCATACAAGCTGTCGCGCGGCGTCCGCGCGTCGTCGGAACCCCAGGGGGCATTCAAAAACAGGCTGGCCGCCACCACCAGACCGGCCACCAGCAGGACGAATTGAAAGGTCGCCGCGCGCAGGTATCGCCCGATGCCGGCAATGCCTTCCCGGGCCTCATTCAGCGCCACAGTTTTCAGACTCTCGTAATCGGTAAAGGGCAGTTGCACGCCTTTCTTTTCGGCAAATTCCACCACTGCCGGAATGGTCGTGTCCGCAATTTGCGGCAAAGTCACGTAAGCTTCGCGCGAGAAATAAATCACCGCCGCGCCCAGCCCGGCCACGGCGATGAGATAGACGACCAGTCCCAAAACCTTGCTCCGGCCCAGACTGAACAGGTGCAGGGCGAAGTGGCCAAACAGCGCCGTTAACAGCAGCATGCCCAGATGCAGCCAGCCCACCAAAACCAGCAGCACGGCCATGATCAGGTAGGAAATGCGCACCGGCTGATTCATGGAGGCAGCATACCACTTCAACGGGTTTTGGACAGCAGCCAGTTCAGAAGTTCGGATATTTTCAACCGCTCCTGTTTCATCGTGTCGCGGTCGCGCAGCGTTACCGTGTCTCTCAACGCCTCGCCGTTTTCGCCGATTGTGTCGAAGTCCACCGTCACGCAAAACGGCGTTCCGATTTCGTCCTGCCGGCGATAACGTCGGCCGATGGCTCCTGCCTCGTCGTAGAAGACGTTCAGGTGGGGGCGCAGCCAATCATGAATTTCCCTGGCTTTGGCCACCAGTTGGGGCTTGTTCTTCAGCAGCGGAAACACGGCCGCTTTGATGGGCGCCACGCGCGGATGGAATTTGAGCACGACGCGGGTTTCCATTCTGCCTTTTTCGTCCGGCGCCTCGTCTTCGCAATAAGCATGGCAAATCAGCGCCAGTATCAGGCGATCCACGCCCGCCGAGGGTTCGATGACGTGCGGGATGTACTGACCGCGGGCCAGGGCGTCGGCATCGGCTTTGGCCTGCCGCTCGATTTTTTCCGGCGTATCTTCGGGCCACGCCGTTCGCGTCAGGTATTTTTTCCGGTGTTCGTAATAGCGCCGCCAGAGTTCCTGACGCCGGGCTTCATCCAGTTTGGCCCATGCGGCGCGCAGTTCTTCGTCAAAGACACTCATCGGTTTGCCGGAGAACCGCTGGTGCTGGGAGAGATCAAAGTCGCTGCGCGCGGCGATGCCTTCCAGTTCCTGGGTGCCAAAGGGGAATTTGAACAAAATGTCCACTGTGGCTCGCGCGTAATGGGCCAGTTCTTCGGGTTTTTGCCAATATTCCACCAGCGCCTGGCGCGGCAGCCCGAGGCTTTCGTAAAACTGAAGGCGCTCTTCGACCCAGTATTTGTGCCAGGCTTCCCAGCCCCAGGCGGAAGGTTCCCTTTTCGATTTGAAGTTTCCAACGGCCTCCTCTGCCGGCGCCACGCGTCCGGCAACGGCTTCCACCGCTTCGTCGGGCCGGATGAAAAATTCCAGTTCCATTTGCTCGAATTCGCGGGAGCGGAAGGTGAAGTTGCGCGGGGTCACTTCGTTGCGAAACGCCTTGCCGATTTGTGCAATGCCAAACGGCACCTGTTGCCGCGAGGTTTCCAGCACGTTTTTGAACTGCGCAAAAATGGCCTGCGCCGTTTCCGGGCGCAAATAGGCCACCGACGATTGGTCCTGCACCGGCCCCACGTGGGTCTGGAACATGAGATTGAACGCGCGCGGCTCGGTCTTCTCGCCGTGGCATTCGGCCACCGTTTGGCTGGGCTTCTGCGGGCAGGAAATTTCAGAAATTTGATCGGCCCGAAACCGGCCTTTGCACGTCTTGCAATCAATCATCGGATCGCTGAAGGTGTCCACGTGCCCGCTGGCCTTCCAGATTTGCGGATGCATGATGATGGTGGCTTCCAGGCCGACGACGTCGTCGCGTTCCCGCACCATGCGGCGCCACCAGAGTTCCTTGACGTTCCGCTTCAGTTCGGCGCCCAACGGGCCGTAATCCCAAAAACCGTTGAGGCCACCGTAAATTTCTGAGGATTGAAAAATGAACCCGCGCCGTTTGCACAACGACACGATTTTTTCCATGAGCGGATTTTCTTTCAACTCTGCCATAGGGGCGGGCAGTGTTGGCGATGCGCTGCGGGAAAGCAATCCCGAAGGCGCCCGCCGGCAGGCGGAGGCTGTCCGTCCGGAAACCAGGCGCCATCCCTTTCCGGTGGTGCAGACTCAGGCTGTGTCCGGCGCTTCGATCGGCTGGCCGACTGAAACAACGCCGCCAGACAACGGGGCCGGAGCCGGCGCGGATTCCCGGCAGAGTCGGGCGTAGTTCTGCTGCATGGCGGCAATTTTTTCGAGGTGTTTCTTCAGGGACTCCAATTCGTTCAAAAGACGGCTCTGGTCTGCGGCCAGATGCTCGGCCAGTTGGGCGATGGTCGCCGGCAATTTCCGTCCCTCCGGGTCGCGCGTCATGAAGGCGGCCAGGTCCGCGGCGTGTTCGCGAATCATTGCCGCCAAGCGGACTGCATTGGCCACCTGCAACTGCCGGACCTGACTGGCCGCCAGATCGGCCGAGACATTGACGCTCTGAAGCATCTGGCTCAAATTGTGCAGCACGCAGTCGGCAATCAGCGCCATTTCCGCCTGCTGCGAGACGGCACGCAGCTCGGAATGGGCGGTGGCCGCGGCGGATTGGGCGCGTTGGCGTTCCTCCATTTCGGCCTGGAGTTCCTCAAGGGCACGGGTCAGATGCGCCGTCTTTCTTTTGACTTCCCATTCGAGTTCGGCCCGCATTCGCTGTTCTTCCCGGGCCGTGCGCAGGCGCTCCTTGAGTATGGTTTCCAAATGCACCATGCCCGCCAGCAACAGCAACGAAATGAGCGCATATACCACATCCACCTTGACGACCAGTTCTGCGCTGCCTCCGACCGGAATGACCGAAGGCATCAGGTGCAAAACCGCCAGCAGCAAAAAAGCCCAGAAGAGCGACCAGCCCACGCGCGCCGTCCCAAACAGCCGGTTCAGCCGCAACGCGTAGCCAGCCACGGTAAATTGCAACCCGCCGGTCACCAGCCCCATGAACGTCGTAAAATTCACTCCCCACCTCCTTTGGCGCCCCGGCGTCCTCGGGCCAATGCTTCAGCTTCAGAATTGAGACACCGCCTGTCCCAATCCTTGGCGAAATCCTGGTTCTGGCCGCTTCCCTTCATCGTTCCGCTGCCTTGAAGCAGTTCAAACGCCAAGAATGGCTCAATCCGTTTATTACTAAAACGTCAAGCAACACGGCGCCGTCGGCAGGGCGACGCTGCTGCCCGAAAATTCCTTTTGCTATGGGGAGACCGTGTCTTCCTGGAATCCTGTTTCCTCTCTCGCAGCCATTGTCGTTGATGTATTGGGGAAGTACTCAAACACGGGCGTTTACATTTTGCCACCCGTTTTGCCTATCCATCCGGAGGACGGGAGGGTCTATGAACGAATGGCTGAAGCCATTGGCCGCCGCAGCAGGCGTATGCATTTGAAAGCGCCAGTTCGGAAAGTATGGATCCATGGACGCAAGGCTGTTGGTGTGGAACTGGCGTCCGGCGGGAAATTATTTTGTGACAGTGTAATTTCCACCATGCCTTTGCCAGTCCTGGTCATGCAAGCGGATCACGACCGGTGAAACGGCCAGACGCCTGCGGGCGGCTTCAATTTTGCAACACGATTCTTGTTTATCTCGGAGTGGAGAAGAGAAGCCGTTTCCGGATCAGTGGGTTTATGTTCGCAGTCCGGAGTTTCGTTTTGAGCGGGTGACAAATTTTCGAAATGAATTACCCCCGTGCCTGTGAAAGCCCCAACAGGGTTTTGGCCATGGGATACCGGTGTCATCCGGAAGATGAGCTTTGGCGATGCGGGGGGACGGGTTGATTCCCAGAAGGGCGGGAGGTTGGCTTTCCAGCAGAGGACATGGCCATCCGGCCAGGGCGCTGTCCTCCGGCAGGGCGATGCGGCTGAGCCGCCAAAGACGCCGTGGCGCAGAAAAACGGCGGTCGCCGGTCAATTCAGCCAAACGGTTTGTGGTTGCAAGAGCAAAGGGTCAATGCGTTCATGGGCGACAAGCCGGTCGCTTTTGTCTTGAACTTTCCTGTTCATCCCTCATTCTCTTTGCCCATCACGTTAACTTCGAGACAAGAGCCTGCGAAACGGGCGTTATCATGAAAGCTCGATATACGATTGGATTGGATTACGGCACCAATTCGGTACGTGCCCTGGTGGTGGACACGGCGAATGGCCGCGAGGTGGGCACAGCGGTTTGGAATTACGAACACGGTGAGGCGGGCGTGATTTTGTCGCGGGACCCGAATCTGGCGCGGCAGCACCCGGCGGACTACGTCAAAGGCGCCGAGGTAGTGATCAAAAAGGCGCTGGCCGAGGCGAGGAAAAATGTTCGCGGCTTCCAGCCCGATCAGGTGGTGGGCCTGGGCGTGGACACCACCGGCAGCACGCCGTTGCCCGTGGACAAAAACGGTCAGCCGCTGGCGTTCCAAAAACGGTTTGCCAAAAACCCGGCGGCCATGGCGTGGCTCTGGAAAGACCACACCGGCGTGGCTGAAGCCGCCGAAATCACCGAGCTGGCCGGAAAAATCCGTCCGCAATTTCTGGCCAAATGCGGCGGCGTTTATTCCAGCGAATGGTTCTTCAGCAAAATCCTCCATTGCCTCCGCACGGCGCCGGAAGTTTTTGACGCCGCACACTCCTGGGTGGAGCTGGCTGATTACGTCCCCGCCGAATTGACCGGCACGCTGTCGCCGGAGAAATTCACTGCGGGCGTTTGTGCTGCCGGTCACAAGGCGATGTGGAATGCGGCCTGGGGGGGGTATCCCGACGCGGAGTTTTTATCCCAACTGCACCCGAAGCTGGGCGAACTGCGCTCGCGGTTGCCGGCCCGCGTGCATTCAATTGATCGCGCGGTGGGCGGCCTGACCGAGGTCTGGGCCAAACGCACCGGCTTGCGCGCGGGAATTCCGGTGGCGGTGGGGGCGTTTGATGCGCATCTGGGCGCGGTGGGCAGCGGCGTTCAGCCGGGCCGACTGGTCAAAATCATCGGCACCAGCACCTGCGACATCGCCGTTTGGCCCAACACCCAGTCGCTGGCGGACATTCCCGGGGTGTGTGGCATCGTGGACGGCAGTGTGTTGCCGGGATATTTCGGTATTGAAGCGGGACAGTCGGCCGTGGGCGACATTTTCAACTGGTGGGTCAATTACATCCGCCCGGCGGATAAAAAGCTTTTGACGCATGCCGACCTGGAAAAACTGGCGGCGAAACTGCGGCCCGGCGAGAGCGGTTTGCTGGCGCTGGACTGGAACAACGGCAACCGCACCGTTCTGGTGGACCAGCAATTGACCGGTCTGCTCATCGGCCAGACACTCTACACCACCCCGGCGGAGATTTACCGCGCGCTGATCGAGGCGACGGCCTTCGGGGCGCTGACCATCATCAATCGCTTCGAGGCATACGGCGTCAAAATTGAGCAGGTCGTCAATTGCGGCGGCATTGCGGAAAAAAGCCCGCTGACGATGCAAATTTATGCCGACGTCACCGGGCGGCCCATGAAAGTGTCGCGCTCGGCGCAGACCTGCGCGCTGGGCGCGGCGATTGCCGGCGCGGTGGTGGCGGGTGCTCACCGGGATTATGCCTCGGCACAACAGGCGATGACGGGCTTAAAAGCCAAGATTTACCGCCCGCAGCCGGCGGCACACGAAATTTACAAAGAGCTTTACGCGCTTTACCAGACGCTGCACGATGCCTTCGGCACACGCCAATGGAACGGGAATTTGCACGGCGTGATGAAGAAGCTGATTGAAATTCGGAGCCGCGTCCGCCGGTGAACGAACGGCCCGGACACCGCCGGACGGAGCGGTGGCCAAAAGGCTCCTTCGGCGGCGCGCCTCCGGGAGGAAGGTTATGTTGGAAGAACTGAAAGCCGAAGTTTGCCAGGCCAATCTCGACCTGGTCGCGCGCGGCCTGGTCATCGAAACCTGGGGCAACGCCAGCGGCGTGGACCGGGAGCGCGGCGTCATGGTCATCAAACCGTCCGGCGTGCCTTATGCGGAAATGAAACCGGAACACATGGTCGTCGTTTCGCTCGCCGACGGCCGGGTGGTAGAAGGCGTTTTGCGACCCAGTTCGGATACGCCAACGCATCTGGCATTGTATCGCGCCTGGCCGGCCATCGGCGGCGTGGTTCACACGCACAGTCTCCATGCCACGGCGTGGGCACAGGCGTGCCGGCCGTTGCCGGCTTATGGCACCACGCAGGCGGATTACTGGTATGGCGAAGTACCCTGCACTCGTCTCTTGAGACCGGCGGAAATCAAAAACGATTACGAAGCGAATACCGGCAAGGTCATCGTCGAGACATTCCGGAAATTGCGGTTCGACCCGATGCAGCATCCGGCGGTTTTGGTGGCCGGCCACGGACCGTTTTGCTGGGGGCAAAGCGCCGCCGAGGCCGTTCACAATGCGAGTGTGCTGGAGTTCATCGCGCGGCTGAACAGCGAGACCCTGCGCCTCCGCCCGAAAATCCGGCCCATCCCGTCGGCACTGCTGGATAAACATTTTCTTCGCAAACACGGACCAAACGCCTATTATGGCCAAAAAACAACTGCACCATCATGAACAAAATCATTCGCTCCATCTGTCTGTTTGCCACTGGACTTGGGGTGCTGTCTCTTGTAGGCTGCGCCAATATGTCCACCACAACAAAATCCAACGCCACGGTTGACACCATCACCAAAGCTCCCTTCGGGCAAATGCCCGACGGACGCACTGTTGACATTTATACCTTGCGCAACTCCAAAGGTGCCGAGGCCTGCATCCTCACTTACGGAGGTATCGTGCAAAAACTTACGATGCCCGATCGAAACGGTCAGTTTGCCGACATCGTACTGGGCTTTGACAATCTGCAGGATTATATCAACAAGTCACCGTATTTTGGCGCGCTGATCGGCCGTTTTGGAAACCGCATCGGCGGCGGGCAATTTACGTTGGACGGTCACACCTACATATTGCCCAAAAATGATCACGGTAACACGCTGCACGGCGGCCTCCAGGGATTCGATAAACGACTTTGGAAAGTGGTAAAGGCCGATGTGGGACCGGACGGCCCGGAATTGGAATTGAATTACTTGAGCAAGGACGGCGAAGAAGGTTTTCCGGGCAATTTGAATGTTTTCGCGACCTACACACTCACGGACGACAACGCCTTGAAACTGGTGTTCACCGCCACAACCGACAAGCCCACGGTGGTGAATTTGACGCACCATTCCTACTTTAATCTCTCCGGCCAGGGCAGTGGAAGCATTCTCGACGACTTGGTTTACATCAATTCGGACGAAATCACGGCGGTGAACAGTGAATTGATTCCCACCGGCCAGTTCGAAAACGTGACCGGCACGCCTTTTGACTTTCGCACACCCACCGCCATTGGTGCGCGCATCAATGAACCCAATGAGGAATTACAGTACGGCCCGGGCTATGATTTTAACTGGGTTATCAACAAACCCCTCGGCCAGTTTGGTCTGATGGCGCGCGTCACCGATCCCAAGAGTGGCCGTGTCCTGGAAGTCTGGAGCGACCAGCCGGGTTTGCAATTCTATACCGGCAATTTCCTTGATGGCACGCTGGTCGGCAAGGACGGCAAGGTTTATACCCGCCGGTCAGCTTTCACCATGGAGCCGCAGGACTATCCTGACGCGCCGAACCATCCCAACTTTCCTTCTTGTGTTTTGCGTCCCGGCCAGACCTATCACAACACCATCGAGTATAAATTCAGCGTCGAATAATGGCGTGGATAACAACTGGCTCCCATGGATGAAATCTCCAACCGCCCAACGCGGCCGGTCACAAGGCTGTAATCGCCAGGTTGAATCCAACCCATCGGACCGCCTAAAACACTAACTGCCCTCTAGAAGTATGAACACATTATTACTTGCCGCCGCCACGACGGCTCCCGCCACACTGGTTCACCTCAGTCCAGTGGATATGATCGTAATTGCCGTCTATTTCGTGCTGGTGCTGGGCATCGGAATGTATCTGAAAAAATTCACCAGGACCGGCGAAGGCTTTTTCATGGCTGGGCGGGAAATGACGGCCTGGATCGCCGGTTTAAGCTTTTTGGCCGCCAACCTGGGATCGCTGGAACTGATGGGTTGGGCGGCAGCTACTTATCAATACGGTATTTTAGCTACGCATTGGTATTGGATCGGTGCCATCCCGGCGATGCTGTTTCTGGGCTTGGTCATGATGCCCTTCTACTATATCTGCAAAACCCATTCGGTGCCGGGCTATCTGTTGCTGCGGTATAACAACGCCACCCGCCTGCTCTCTGGAATCACCTTTGCCTTCATGACGGTGCTGACCAGCGGCATCAACATGTACGCCATGGCGCTGGTCATGAAGGTCGTGCTCGGTTGGGACATCAATTTCAGCATTTGGGTGTCTTCACTCACCGTGGCCGTTTACGTCATTCTGGGGGGGCTGCTCTCTGCCATTTTTAACGAGGTGTTGCAATTTATGTTGATCTGGCTGGGCGCATTACTTATTCCCATCCTGGGACTGATTGAGGCCGGCGGCTGGCATGGCATGATTGACAAGATACACCAAAATTTTCCGGGCCAGGACTATACTCACTTGTGGGCCGGCTTGGGCCATTTCAATACCAATCCCATGGGGATCAACTGGGTCGGGATCGTGTTTGGTCTGGGCCTGGTTATTTCCCCCGGCTATTGGATGACGAATTTTTTGGTCGTTCAACGTGTATTAACAGCCAAAGATTTGCGGTCGGCCCAAACGGCTCCCATCATCGGTGCCGCTTTCAAGATGATGATTCCGATTATTGTCATTCTGCCGGGATTGTTAGGGCTGGCGTTATTGCATCCGCATCTTCTGCCTGAGCAAGAGGCGATCAAAACGGGCGGCAACAGTTACAACGAAGTGCTGCCTCTGATGATGGGGCGTTACTTCGGCCCCGGACTGTTGGGACTGGGCATTACCGCACTCGTGGCCGGGTTCATGTCTGGTATGGCCGGCAACATCAGCGCGTTCGCAACCGTTTGGACGTATGACATTTATAAGCCGATGTTCCGGAAGCAGGCCAGCGACGAGCATTACGTCAATGTAGGGCGATGGTGGACATTCCTGGGGGTGCTGATCAGCATCGGCACGGCCTATCTGGTAATGCAGTTTAACAGCATCATGGATTATGTGCAGGCCCTGTTCAGTTTCTTTGTCGCTCCGATGTTAGGGACGGTGTTGCTGGGTATGTTTTGGAAGCGAACAACCGGACCGGGAGGTTTCTGGGGGCTGCTGATCGGCACACTGACCAGCATCGGCCTTTGGGCATGGGTAAAGGTAGTGCCTTCCGCACTGGCTATTGTGGCTCTGTCGAAGGATGCCAAACCGCTGGCCCAAGACATGTTTCAGGCCCTCTGGTCGTTTATAGCGACCGTGGTCGTGACGGTGTTGGTCAGTTTGGTAACCAAGCCAAAACCGGATTCCGAACTGGTGGGTTTGGTCCGTGGTTGCACTGATATTCCGGTCGAACACGGTCTTCCCTGGCACAAAAAACCACTCTTTTGGGGAACGGTAGTGTTCGTGGTCTTTGTTATCCTTAACATCATCTTCTGGTAAAAGTTATGCACAAAAATTTTATTTCCATCTGGTTTTTTATCGGTCTTCTGCTGACTATTTATGGCGTGTTGATTTGCGGGGCGGGGATTTATGAGTTATTCCATCCGGATCCGCAGCCCGTGCAACTGGCCCAATACCATGCCGGAATCTGGTGGGGAGGACTGTTGTTCCTGTTGGGAATCGTTTATCTTGTCAAATTCCGCCCCAAAGGTGGAGAAAGTGCTTGAAAAGCATGGGTCACTTTTGGGGAAAATCGTGTGTCGCGTTAGCCGTGTTAATTTCTCCGATTGAATCCGCCGGTTTTGCACGGCACACCATGCCGTCGTGGGGGAGTGTTTTGCAACGGGCTTCTCCCTTGGTGGTTTAAATTGAGCTGCCATGAATGGTCAGCCGCTGGCCGAAATGCGCGGGATTTCCAAGCGATTTCCCGGGGTAGTCGCACTGGATAACGTCAGCCTGACCGTGGGCCGTGGCGAAGTGGTGGCTTTGTGCGGAGAGAACGGCGCCGGCAAGTCCACCCTCATGAACATCCTCGGTGGGGTGCACCAGCCGGACGCCGGCGAAATCTTCGTGGAGGGCCGCTCTGTTAAAATCCAGAACGTCAACGATGCCATTCGCCTGGGCATCGCCTTCATCCACCAGGAACTCAACGTGCTGGGCAATCTGGACGTGGCCGCCAATGTCTTCCTGGGTCGCGAACCCCGCAATGCGTTGGGACTGATTGACACCCGGAAAATCCACGCCGCCACCCTGCCTTTCCTGCAACGGTTGGGGCTGGACATCTCCACCCGCACCCCGCTCGACCAATTGCCTCTGGCCCATCAGCAGATGGTCGAGATTGCCAAGGCCCTCTCGCTCAACGCGCGACTCATCATCATGGACGAGCCCACCTCCAGCCTTACGCTGGCCGAGACCAAACGCCTGCTCGAATTGGTGCGTGAACTCGCCGGCCAGGGCGTCAGCGTTATCTACATCTCGCACCGCCTCACCGAGGTGGACGAATGCGCCGACCGCGTCGTCGTGATGCGCGACGGCAAAAACGTCGGTGAACTGCCGCGCGCCGGGGCCACGCACGACCGTATCATCGGCCTGATGGTCGGACGCGAAATTAAGAACTTTTACGTGCAGTCCGAAGTGCCCAAAACGCCGGGCTACTTCAAGGTGCGCGACGTTTCTTCCTCCCTTTACCCTGGCAAACGGGTTTCATTCGACGCGGCGCGCGGGGAAATTCTGGGATTTGCCGGTCTGGTCGGCGCCGGGCGATCGGAAATGGCCAAAGCCATCGTCGGCCTGGACGAATCCCCCGGAAAACAAATTTTCCTTGACGGCCGGCCGGTGGCCATCCGCCGCCCGCGCGACGCCATTGAACAGGGCCTTTACCTCGTGCCCGAAAACCGGCGCACGGAGGGGCTGATCGTCGAAATGTCCATCCGCGAAAACATCACTCTCCCTTCCCTGCCGGACTACGCACGATTCGGCCTGATTCAGCGCGAACGCGAGCGCGAAGTGGCCCGGCGGCAGGTGGACGCGCTGAAAATCAAAACGCCGACGGTCGAAACCCGCGTCTTAAATTTGAGTGGCGGCACGCAACAAAAGGTGGTCCTCGGCAAATGGCTGGCCATGCGGCCGCGGGTGATGATCTTCGACGAACCCACGCGCGGCATTGATGTCGGCGCCAGGGCGGAAATTTATCGGATCATGCGCGAACTGGCCGATCGCGGCACGGTGATTCTGATGATCAGCAGCGACATGGAGGAAGTTTTGAACGTGAGTGACCGCATCGCCGTCATGCACGAAGGCGAAATTACCGGCGTCCTGGAACGCGCCGATTGCACGGAGCAGAACGTGATGCAGCTTGCTGTCGGCAAAAAAGTGTCCGCCGCCAGACCGGCATTTACGAAAGAAGTGGGGGAACAGTGAAAGACAGGGTCGGACACAAAAAGGCAATTGGCACGCCGAGAGAATTCCCTGTCTTTTGTTTGGCGCGCGGGGTTGTTTCCCTGTTAAAGTCAAGTGAAAAAAGAACTCGGCATTTTCATCCTGCTGGTGGTGTGGTATGCGGTGAGGGGCTTTGAAAACCCGCGCTTTTTCTCGTCCGAAAATTTGGTCAACACCGCCGACCTCATCGGCTTGTTCGCTGTTTTCAGCCTCGGCACCGGCATGGTCATCATTACCTCCGGCATTGGCTTCTCGATTGGCTCGTTGATGGCGCTCAACGGGCTGTTGCCGGTGCCGGCGCTGACGGCATGGCACTGGCCCGGGCGCGGCATTCGCGCCGGCAGGCCCATGGTGCTTTGGCGGGCCGCGACGGGCTGGCCGATCAGCTTTTCCAGCGGCGCGCCGCCCGGAAAACAACGCGCCTGGAAAAATAAACCGAAAGCGGGCGGATTGTCCGCCGAAATCAAATCATGAAAAGGTTCGTGGGAATTGTTTCGGTCCTGTGCGCAACTGGTTTTCTGTTTGCACAGGAACGTTCACCGGAAGCCGGTCTGACTCCGCGCGAACAACAAATCATCGCTGCGGCGCAGGCCGGTGGAACTGTCAAAACCATCCGCGGTGGTCCAATCGCCGCCACCCCGCCGATGGGCTGGAACAGTTACGACGCCTTTGGCGATTCGGTCACCGAATCCGAGGTGCTTTCCAACGCTGAGTGGATGCACAGGTTTTTGCAGCCGTTCGGCTGGCGTTACATAGTTGTGGACTTCCGCTGGTATGACCCTAAGCCGACCGGCGACGACCGGTTGCTGAATTCCACGCGCACGGGCGCCGCCCTCGCGGCAGATGAATTCGGCCGGCTGCTGCCCGCACCCAACCGTTTCCCATCCGCAACGAACGGTCTCGGATTCAAACCACTCGCCGACCGTCTGCACGCCATGGGGTTAAAATTCGGCATTCACGTCATGCGCGGCATCCCGCGCCAGGCGGTATTGGCGAACACCAAAATTTTTCATTCCCATTTCACCGCCGCCGAGGCCGGCGATGCCAACGACAAATGTCCGTGGTGCCCCGACATGTTCGGCGTGCGCCACAACGCCGCCGGCCAGGCATGGTATGACTCGTGTGCCCAACTCTGGGCCGAGTGGGGCGTGGATTATATCAAGGTGGACGACCTCTCGCAGCCCTATCACGCCGCTGAAATCGAAATGATCCGTCGCGCACTGGACCAGTTCGCGCCGCGCATCGTGTTCAGCACGTCGCCCGGTCCGACGCCCACCAGCCGGGCCGGTCACATCGCCGCCCACGCCAATCTCTGGCGGATTTCCGGCGATTTTTGGGACCGCTGGCCCAAACTCAATGAACAATTCGATTTGCTCGCCCAATGGGAGGGCGCCGGCGGTCCCGGCCATTGGCCCGATGCCGATATGATTCCACTCGGTCACATCGCCCTCCGCTCAAAACTGGGTGGCAATCCGCACGGGACACATTTCACGCGCGACGAGCAACTCACACTCATGTCGCTTTGGTCATTGGCTCCCTCGCCGTTGATGCTGGGCATGAATCTGCCCGACAACGATGCCTGGACAACGGCGTTGCTCACCAACCCCGAAGTGTTGGCTGTGAACCAGGATCCCTTGGGCGCGCCGGCGCGACGCGTGTTTTTCCCCGGCCTGGACGCTGAATTGTGGACAAAAAAACTTTCCGACGGCGCATTGGCCGTGGGCCTTTTCAACCGCACGGATCATGCCGTGAATGTGGATTTTGCCTGGAAGCGGCTGGGGTTCTCAAAACCTCAGGTCCGCGACCTGTGGCTGCGGAAAGACCTCGGCCGGGCGGAGCATTTCCTTGCCGAACTGCCACCGCACGGCTGCGAATTGCTGCGGGTGAATGAATTTCAACAGCCTCGATGAATTTCCAACGGCATCAGCCCCTGCCGGCCGTCCCGTGCAGCGTCGTCATACGAATGTTGTCGAACGGTTCAACGAGGTCTGCGCTGGAAACCTCAATGATTCCGCCGCCAGAGGCAATGTAAAAGAGTCGTTCTGGAAACAGTCAACGCCATTCTGGAGCGGTCACTGCCGCTGAACTGCTTCAGATAACCTGTGTTTGATTGTCGGCGTAAAGAGACGCGCAACTTTTTGGCGGAGTAATTGTTTCTCATTGTAACATGACCACTCGCATATCATTGATTATTCCGGTTCTTTTGACATTGCTGTTGATTGGTTGTTCCAGGCACTCCTCAGAGGTAACGACTGATCGGGAAGTCTGGAAGCTGGGAGTGGTGGAAATTTCAAATGGCGTTCAGATCCAGCGTGATTTGGGCGGTAAACGAGTTTGCCAGATCATGCCTCTGGTGCGGAAAGACGGCAGTGTATTGTTGAATTTGAAGCTAATGCGAGATGGCAAATTGCTGGCCTCACCAAGCATTCAGACAGTATCCGGCCGGGAGGTGATGATGACCATAGGAAATGTAAGCATTAATATGACTCCTCATGTTAAACAATAATCCTTATCTATGGACATGGTGATTGAGTAGCGGGAGCGGAATAAAAACAAAGCTTTCTTTACTCGCCCCCATTCCCTGGCGGGAGGTTATGGCGCAATCTTGTTTTATTCGGCATTAAAATGGTTTAGTTGAAATTCCTGTTGGCTGTGCATTTGGTTTGAAGGTCTTTGCGGTTTGATCGGCCGGGCGGGGCGGAGGGATTGGTTTTTGCAGCTATTCTCCGACGAGGTGATAAGGTTCCACGGTGTCGCTACCCAGAGCCTGGCGCGGGTGGGCTTTGAGAGAGAAGCTGAAGGCCACGGTAAAATCCCTGGGTCCGACGCCGTTATCGGTGAGACGAAAGGTCAGTGCTGCCGTCCAACTTCGCAGGTCGCGGTAAACCGTGTAGAATTGATCCTGCATCCGGCCGTTCAGGGCATTGAAGTTGTCAGTGGCGCGGAAGCCCCAGTTGTCGTTGAGCCGGTAAAAGAGGGTGCTGCTGATGAGGTTATCGCCGCTGTCCACGAAGCCGGCGCGGGTGTATTGGTGAGCCAGGCTCCAACTCCACCGTTCATTGGGAGTAAAGGTGATTTGGTGATAGGCAAGGTTCAAATTTTCGTTGTTCAGGTCGTAGCGAATTTGGGATTCCAGCACCAGCCAGGAGCGCGGGCGAAAGGCCAGGTCGGAGTAAAGGTCGTTGAACGTGCCTTGGTTCGCGGCAGGATGCAGCCGCCAGTCCAAAAACAAATTCCAGTCAAGCAAATTTTGGATTTCGCCCCGCCGTTTGGTTTGCAGGGTGTTGCGAAGGCCGAAGCGGATGACGTTCTCGCTGTCAATGGAGTCAATGTCGTTGTAATCCGGCAGTTGAATCGGCAGCAAGACCGGGCTGGGCAGAGCGGAATCAAACTGCGGCAATTGCGGCGGCAAAGTGCTGGGGCGCGGGATGAAGGCGTAACTGGCCGACGGCTCAATGATGTGTCGCAGGCCGTCCAGGTCCAGCAAGTGGTTGGTGGCGCCGGTCCATAGGCGCGAGGCCTTGAAGGAAACGTCCATGCCGGTGTTAAAGATTTTCCGATAGGTTTCGCTGTTGGTGGCGCCGGGGCCGGTTTCACGGCTGTACCAGGTAAATCGTCCGCCGGCGCGCGGGGTCACGTTGAGCCAGCCAAAAAACGTCCAGGGCAACAGCAGTTGCTGGAAGGTATCGGCGCGCGCGGCGGAATAATCGAAGGCCGGACCGTTGGTGCCGGCGAAGGGCTGGTTCGTGGCCGCGAGCAGGCGGCGGTAATAACCGACGGAGCTTTCGCTTTCGTAATACAGGGGTGTATTCCAGACTTGCTGTCGCCAGCCGGTGAGTTTCACGTCGGGAATTCGTTCGACCTGATCGAAGAAGTCGTTGATACGCGGCGTGGCCAGCGCGTCCAGGCTCCAGTTATTCCAGTATTTTTCCCCTTCGACGAAGGTATTGGGCTGGGGGTTTTGGGCGTAATCGCCTTCAAAAAAGTCGTGCAACATGAGCGGATCGCTTTGGTAATTGACGACCGATTTGAGGTTCAGATTGGTGGCCGGTGTGGCCTGGTAGGCGAAGTAAAAGCGCTGGCGGTTGTGGGGCACAGGGAACGAGCCGGGCACACCGTTGGTGCCCAGGTAGGGATTTTGGTCATACAGATAGTAATACCGCAACTTCGCGTCGCCCCAGCGATCCAGGTGCAGATTCAAATCCGGTCCGCCCCCGCCGCCGCGGCGTTCGCGATAATCGGCATGCCAGGCGCCGTTCAGCGTGTCGTTGAGCCACCAGGTGTAAGTGCCCAGGAGATAGGGGCCGAAGAGGCTGCGGTAACCGGGGCGGAGGCTGAAATTGTTTGCGTGGGCGCCGAGGTTGCGGTGGTAATACGGAAAATAAAACGCCGGTACGCCGTCGGCGTAGAGCACGGCGTTCCACGCTTCGACATATTGGCCGGGGACAATGCGGATTTTATTTGCCCGGAGGTAAAAGGCCGGTTGCTGGAGGTCGTCGGTGGTTACCATCACGCGCCGGGCGGTGTAGGTTTTGTTGGTCAGATCGCCCTGTAAATTTCGGCCGGCAAGGAAGACCGGCGGTTTGCCGGCGCGGAATTCTTCGGTCCGCATCTGGCGGGTTTTGAAGTTGTAATCCATGTGTTCGCCGACCCAGAGCATTTGGCCCTGGGCGATGCGCACGTGACCATCGGCAGCGCACTGACCGGTCCGCCAGTCCACAGTCGCGCTGTCGGCGGTGAGGGTGGTATCACCGTATTGGATGAAGACGCCGTTGGTGCCGATGGCGTTGGTGGCGGTCATTTCGATGTGGCCGGCTGAGGCACCGGGCAGCACTTGATTGAGCGCTTCGATGAGCAGACTTTGCTGAGCCAGGAGCGGATGGGAAAAAAGGGCAACAAAAAAAATCAGGGCGGCGCTGGCAGGCAATTTTCTCATTCGGCGCGGCAATTGAACAAAAGGCTTCATCGCTGCCAGGTGTGGATTTCCGCGGACGCCGATGAGGTCTTCGTTTGGACGGCTCAACGCCCGGTGCGGACCCGTTCCTTTTTTTCCTCCAATTCGGTCTGGAGCTTTTGGCGTTCGGCGGCGAGTTGTTGGCGCAAAGCCTCGGCTTTGTCAAAATCGCCCGCGGCGGCGGCTTGAACGGCGGCGTTGTGCAAGGTGATTTCGCGCTCGGCGATTTTGGCGGCGTATTGGGATTCCAATTCGGCGATTTCCTTTTTCTGGGCTTCGGACAGCTTTGTCAGGGGCGCCATTTTGTTCAAGCGCTCCATGGCCAGTTCGTAGGCGGTTTTCATTTTTTGAGTGCGAACCCAGGCAGGACGGATCTGCCGGCCGGCCTGAACGCCGACAGGGTGTCCGGAGCCGGCTGGGGATTCAAGGCACAAATCATCTGAAAATTCCGCTCGTGGAAGCGCCCGCCATTGACGGCCATTTCGGGAGGTCCGGCTTCAACTCTTTTTTTTCCAGGGCTGGCTGGGAAATTTCATGGGCGGCGGTTTGGGCCGGGCCAGAGACAGTTCGGAATCGCCTTCGGCTTTGTTCGTCGGCGGGTTTTTTCCTTCGGCGCGCCAGGATTCAATCTTGGCCTGCAAACCGTGCTGTTCGGCTTTTGCCTTGTCGCCGGCTTTCAGATAAAACAACGAGAGATTGGTGTGAACCAGGGGTTCATGCGGCCGCAATTGCTCAGCCTTATGGCCCTCGGCGATGGCCGCCGCGAAATCGCCCTTGCGGTAGAAGGCCATGCCCAGCGCCAATTGCGCGTCGAAATGCGCCGGTTCCTCGCGCAGAACGCGCGTCAATTTGGCGACCGCCGAGTCGAAATCGCCGCGGCTGAAATCGAACATGGCTTCGTCATACTGTTCCTGAGGCGTCATGGAAATAACGTAACGGCGGCCTCTTTCACAGGCAAGCGATTGGAGGAGCGGCCTGGGCCGGCGTCCGCTCAATTCCGCCGAAAAGTTTTGCCGGCGGCCGGGCGACCGGGCAAAATCACTTGCCGCCTCATTTCAGGCGTTCAAAACTTTTCTGAAGAATCTGCCAATCTTTGAGTCCCTGGACTTTTTCGCGGGCGGCGCGGTTAATTTCCGCTTCCCTGGCATTTTTGGTGGGTTTGTTGATTTTGTAAAAAATGCCGAAGTAACCGGGGAAGGGTTCGCTGGCGAGCTGGTAGGCGGCCTGTTCGTCGGTGACGTCGTGATCTTTGGGGACTTCCCGGAAAACGCCGCCTTTGCGGGGATTGGCGGCGTCAAAGGCGCCTTCATAAAATTCCACGCATTCGCTCAGGCACTCGATGAAGCTGAAGCCGTCGTGATCCATCGCCGCTTCCATCATTTGCAGGACGTGATTGGGGTTGGTGTGCGTGGTGCGCGCAACGAAGGTGGCCCCGGCGGCAATGGCCTGCTTCATGGGATTGATCGGATAATCCAGCGCTCCCCACTGATCGGTCTTGCTCTTGAAGCCGAGTGGCGAGGTGGGCGAGGTCTGCTTTTTTGTCAGGCCATAGACCCAGTTGTCCATCACCACGTAGGTCATCTTGATATTTTTCCGCGCCGTGTGGTTAAAATGATTGCCACCAATGGAAAAGGCGTCGCCATCGCCGCCGAATACAAACACATGCAGGTCGGGCCGTGTCAGCGAAATGCCGCTGGCGAACGGCAGGGCACGGCCGTGAATGAAATGCACGCCATGCGCCTGAAGAAAATACGGGAACCGGCTGGAACAGCCAATGCCGGAAATGGTGGTGATTTTTTCATGCAGCAGGCGGCGTTTTTCGATGAGTTTGAAGTACAACGCCAGCACGGAAAAATCGCCGCACCCGGGGCACCACGTCGGATGATCGGCGGCAAGTTCCTTTTTGGTCAGCGGCTTGCGTTCTTCGGCTGCGGGCACGGTCGGGGCGGCGACGGAAGGGTTTTTTCCATTGGCGCGAGAAGGCAGGTCAGTCATCGTTTCGCTCATAAGATTTGAAATTACTGTTTGTGAGTTTCGGCCGGGAGGGCCGCTTTGACCTGTTCGAGGATTTCTTTGACCTTCCACGTCAGGCCGTCGGTTTTGTTGATGCCGCGGATTTTCGGATCACAAAAACGCGCCCGCAACAGGGCGGCAAATTGACCGTAACCGTAAATTCCCTCGTCGTTCATTTCCACGACAAAGACATGATTGAAGCCGGAAAAGATGTTTTCCAAACCCGGCGGCAGGGGGTGGAGATGGCGGAGGTGAACGGACGACACGCTGTCGCCGGCGCCCCGCGCACGGTCCACGGCTTCGCGAATCGGTCCTTCAGTCGAACCCC
>DASRCU010000056.1:0-7732 GCA_035652955.1 Verrucomicrobiia bacterium
CTTCGTCATGCAAAAAGCGCCGCATTTTTTGAAAATTCTGCCCGAACTGCGCCGCAAGATTGCGCCGCCCGGTCGAAAGCGGAAAACTGTCCGGCATGAATGCAGGACGTCAGGGAAAGAAAACAATGCCGGGACACCAGCCGGCAAGGGCTGCCGCGTTTTTCAATTCCGTCCGGTCCGGCCTGTGTGTGCTGGTGTCCACCGTTTGCGCCGTCTCTCTGCGCGCCGCGCCGGATTGGGAAAACGAGCAGGTGCTCCACCTCCACACCGAGCCGCCGCGGGCGACGTTTGTGCCGTTCGCCACGGTGGCGGAAGCGTTGCGCGGCGATTGCACCCATTCGCCCTTTTACCTTTCACTGGATGGCGATTGGAAATTCGACTGGGCGCCGAATCCGCAGCTTCGGCCGACAAATTTTTTTGCGCCGAACTTCGACGATTCGGCCTGGACAAACATCGCCGTGCCTTCGAACTGGGAGACCAAAGGCTTCGGCACGCCAATTTATCTGGCTTCCGGTTATCCCTTCAAAATTGACCCGCCGCGCGTGACGGATCCGCCGCCGACAAACTGGACGGCGTTCGCGCAGCGCGATCCGGCAGGTTCGTATCGAAAATTTTTCACCTTGCCGGCAAACTGGTCCGGCCGGCGCGTGTTCATTCATTTCGACGGGGTGGATAGCGCGTTTTACTTGTGGGTCAACGGCGCACGCGTCGGCTTCAGCAAGGGCAGCCGCACGCCGGCGGAATTTGAAATCACCCCCTTCATCCGGCCGGGCGCGAACCTGATTGCCGTGCAGGTCTTCCGCTGGTCGGACGGCAGTTATCTCGAAGACCAGGACCTGTGGCGCTTGAGCGGCATTTTCCGGCCGGTTTATCTCTACTCGACCGCCGCCGCGCGCATCCGCGACTTTGCGGTGCGCACGGATTTGGATTCAAATTATTGCGACGCCGTTTTGGAAATTAAGCCGGAACTGGCGGCTGAAAAAAATTTTTCTCTGTCGAACTGGAGCGTTCGCGCGCAGCTTTTTGATGGCAACGGCAACCCCGTCTTTGCCAGGGAATTGATTCACGACGCGGCGGAAATTTTGAATGCCGACTTCAATCCAAAAATTCTCGATGCGCGCCTGCCGCAGCGCGGCGAGCCGAAATTCGCCTGGCTGGAAGCGCCCGTAAAAAATCCGGCGAAGTGGACGGCGGAAACGCCCCACCTTTACACGCTGGTGCTCACCTTGAACGACGCCCGCGGAAACGTCGTGGAAGCCGATTCCTGCAAAATCGGGTTCAGGAAAATTGAAATTCGGAACGGACAATTCCTCGTCAACGGCCGGCCGGTCAAATTGCGCGGCGTGAACCGGCACGAGAGCGACCCCGACACCGGCCACGCGATGACCGAGGCGCGCATGATTCAGGACATCACGCTGATGAAGCAGGCCAACATCAACGCCGTCCGCACCTGTCATTATCCCGACGATCCGCGCTGGCTTGATCTGTGCGACCGCTACGGGCTTTACGTCATGGACGAGGCAAATCTTTGCACGCATGGCACGCGCGGTTTACTGGCGAACGACCCGCGCTGGGCCGGCGCATTTCTCGACCGCGTCATCCGCATGGCCGAACGCGACAGGAATCATCCGTCGGTGGTCATCTGGTCCCTGGGCAACGAATCCGGTTACGGCCCGAACTTCGCGGCGATGTCCGGCTGGCTCCATGAATTTGACCCGACACGTCCGGTGGATTACGAAGGCGCGCAGGGCACGATCAAAGACCCGTCAACTGTGGACATCATCGGCCGGTTTTATCCGCGCCTGACGACGGCAGCTTACGCGGAGCCGGACGATCCGTTGAACCGGCGTTGGGACAAAACTCTGGAACTGGCGCGGCGCACAAACGACGACCGGCCGGTGCTGGCCACCGAATACGCGCACGCCATGGGCAACGCCGTCGGCAATTTGCAGGATTACTGGAATGAAATTTATTCCAGCCCGCGGCTGCTCGGCGGGTTCATCTGGGAATGGGCCGACGACGGCCTGCACAAAAAATTGCCTGACAGCCGAATCGTCACTGCCTTTGGCGGCGATTTCGGGGACGTGCCGAACCACGGCGGCTTTTGCATCAAGGGGCTGGTCAGCGCCGACCGCGCGATCTATCCGAAATATTGGGAGGTCAAAAAAGTTTATCAGCCGGTCACGGTTGCGCCAGCGGATTTGCGGCCGGGCAAGGTCGCGGTGAAAATCACCAACCGGAATTCATTTTTAGACTTGACGAATTACCGCGTGAGCTGGCTGGTGGCCGACAGCGCCGGAGAAATCGTCCAGTCGGGCGCGCTGCCGCCGGTGCATGGCCGGCCCGGCGAACAAATCGAATTAAAAATTCCGGTTCGGAAAATTCCGCATCCCGAGCCGGGCAAAGAGTTCTGGCTGCGCGTGAGTTTTCGCACGCGCACCGATGCGCCCTGGGCCCCCGCGGGATTTGAAATCGCCTGGCAGCAGTTGAAGCTCCAGGTCAAAACGCCCCCGATTCCGGAAATTCAGCGGCGCCTTCCGCCGTTGAAATGGCTTCAAGATGGCGATGAGGTGAAGATTGATGGCGCAGATTTTTCAGCGACGTTCAGCCGGTCCACGGGAACGCTGGTCTCGTTGAATTACGGCGGGCGCGAAATTCTGGCGACGAACGAACCGGCCGGTCCGATTCTCCAACTGTTCCGCGCTCCCACGGACAACGACCGGGGCAATGGCCACTGGCTGGCGCGGGACTGGCAGGACGCGGGCTTGAGCTATCCGGTTCGCCAGGTGGAGGCCTTTGAGATTTTGGAAACGAATGCAACGGAAGTGAAAATCCAGACCATCGCGGTCAGCCGCGTCGCCAGGGGTGGTTACCAATTGACGACGGGCTGGACGATTCACGGCGACGGCTCGCTGGAAATGGACAATGAATTTTCGCCGTTCGGCACCCTGCCGCTGCTGCCGCGAATCGGCCTGGTGATGCGCCTGGCCGGGGACCTGGAAAACGTTTGCTGGCTGGGGCGCGGGCCGTGGGAAAATTATCCCGACCGCAAAGACGCGGCGGATTTCGGCCTCTGGCGCAGCACAGTCACGCGCCAGTTTGTTCCTTACGTTCGCCCGCAGGAAAACGGGAATCATGAAGACACGCGCTGGGTGGCTTTGACGGATGCCAACGGCGCGGGGGTGAAGATTTTTGCCGCCGGAAAACCGTTTTCATTTTCGGCGTTGCCTTTTACGGCGGAGGATCTGGCGGCGGCGCGGCACAATTACGAATTACGACCGCGCCCGGAAATCATTTTGTCGCTCGACGCCAGGATGTGTGGTTTGGGCAACAGCAGCGCCGGGCCGGGGGTGTTGGAATCATTCGCCGTGCCGCCGGGGAATTACCGGCTGCATCTGCGCTTTGCCCCGGCGGGAAAATTTTGATTTGTCTTTCCGCGAAAGCAGCGGAAAATCAAGGACGCATGACCAAACTGACTTTTCCGTTCAGCGAGGAAAAAATCCGGGCGTTGCGCGTCGGCGAGGAAGTGCTGATTTCCGGAGTCATTTACACCGGACGCGACGCGGTTCACAAGTATTTGCACGAGGGCGGGCAACTGCCGCCAGGCGTGAGCTTGCGCGATGGGATTCTTTACCATTGCGGCCCGGTGGTGTTGAAACAGGACGACGGCTCGTGGAAGGCGACCGCCGCCGGCCCGACAACGTCCATTCGTGAAGAACCGTATCAGGCGCAAATTATCCGCGACTTCGGCCTCCGGGGCGTCATCGGCAAAGGCGGCATGGGCGACAGGACGGCAGCGGCTTGTAAGGAATTCGGCTGCGTTTATCTGCACGCCGTGGGCGGCGCGGCGCAAGTGCTGGCCGAGTGCATCAAAAAAGTGCGCAATGTCTATTTGCTCGAAAAATTCGGTGCGCCGGAGGCCATTTGGGAATTTGAAGTAGAGGATTTTCCGGCAGTGGTGACGATTGATGCGCACGGAAATTCCCTGCACCGGGAGATTTTCGAGAAGAGCCGGGCGGAACTGGCGAAGCGCCTGTGTTGACCAGACCCGCCGCGGCGTTCAAAATTTGAAGTTCCATTCGCGGAGGGAGTATTTTTCCCGCGTCAGCGCGGCGATTCGTTCCCACGGCGGGCGGAGCAGCGACGTCCGGGCGTTCCAGACCTGGCGCAGGGCGGCCTTCACCGTTTCCGGCGGCAAGTCCAAATTTCTTAAAAACTCCCGATGCGAGCGGTTTTCCCGATAGGCCGGCTGGCGGGAGGGCATCGGCAGCAACTCGGCGATCAGTTCCAAATCAAAGCGCAGCAGAAACGCGCCGTGAAAAAGGAGAAATTTTTTGTGTCGCCGCTGGGAATTGCCGGAAAATTTTTTGTTGCCCCACGCCAGATCGGTGTAGCCGCGGACGACGACGGCGGGAGCGCCGTCGGGCAGGCGCCCCGCGGCACGGAGGGCGGCTTCAATAGCTTGACCGTTTCGCTGCATGATGAATTGGTTGGTTTGGGTGATGTTGTGAAACGGACCGTCGGGGGAGATTGGCAGGATGAGGGCATAATTCAAGCAGCCCGGCCCCTGCACGACCGTTCCGCCGCCGGAGCAACGGCGCAGGACGGGAATTTTTCTGGCTGCGCAGGCCGCCACGTTCACTTCGGCGGCGACCCGGTTGGCGTAGCCGACCACGACGAACGGTTCCGGCGATTCCCAAAACCGCAGCGTCGGCCCGCCTTCGCCAGCTTCGGCCCAATCCAACAGCGCCTCGTCGCCGGCGAGATTTTCAGCCGGCGAGGGCAGGGTGAGATCGAGAAAATTCATGTTTCCTTTGAATGCGGAGCCGGCCGGAAGGGCGCGGCCCGGTCGTTCAACCCGGTGGCCATGCCGCAAATCGGCACATTTTACTGGTGTTCACAGGCAAATTCAGTTTTACTTGGCGGCGCATTTTCGCGCTTAACCTAGCAGGTGTGATTGTGAACGTTGACAAAAAAGAAATCCCCGTCCCGCCAGTTCCGGCGGGCGCCGCGCCGGCGGCCAATCAGAAAGGCGACCAATGGGACGAGTCGTTGCAGGCGGTCTTCGAGCAGGCGCTGGAAAATCAAGGGCCGGAGCGCACCGCAATGCTGCTCGAAAAATTGGCTGAACAACTGCGTCGCACGCCCCGCCCCAAGCCCGGCCCGACCACGCCTTACATCAACACCATCCCCGTCGAGCAACAGCCGCCGTATCCCGGCGACCGTGAGATCGAGCGCCGCATCAAGAGCATCGTGCGCTGGAACGCCATGGCGATGGTGGTCAAGGCCAACTCAACAACCAATGTTGGCGGGCACATCTCGACGTTCGCCTCGGCGGCCACGCTCTACGAGGTCGGCCAGAATCATTTTTTTCGCGGCCGGACGGATCGTTTTCCCGGCGATCTGGTTTACTTTCAGGGGCACGCAGCGCCGGGGATGTATGCGCGGGCCTTTGTGGAAGGCCGGCTGGAGGAACGGCATCTGCAAAATTTCCGTCAGGAACTTGCCGAAGGCGGCGGGCTGTCGTCGTATCCGCATCCGTATTTGATGCCGCACTTCTGGCAGTTCCCGACGGTTTCGATGGGGTTGGGTCCGATTCTCTCGCTGTATCAGGCGCGATTCAACCGTTACCTGCAGGCGCGCGGACTGGTTCAATGGGAAGAGGAGCCGAAGGTTTGGGCCTTTCTGGGCGACGGAGAATGCGACGAACCCGAAACGCTCGGCGCCATCACGCTGGGCGCGCGTGAGAATCTCGACAATCTGATCTGGGTCATTAATTGCAATTTGCAGCGCCTGGACGGCCCCGTCCGCGGTAACGGCAAAATCATTCAGGAACTGGAGGGCGTTTTTCGCGGCGCCGGTTGGAACGTGATCAAGGTTATTTGGGGCAGCGACTGGGACGATTTGTTCCGGCGCGACCGCTCCGGTCTGCTCCTCCGGCGCATGGAAGAATGCGTGGACGGGGATTACCAGAAGTATTGCGTGGAGCCGGGCAGTTACACCCGCCGCCATTTCTTTGGCAAATACCCCGAATTGCTCGAACTGGTGAACCATCTCACCGACGAGCAAATCCGCAAAATGCTCCGCGGCGGCCACGACCCGCAAAAGGTTTATGCCGCGTACAAAGCCGCCGTGGAACACCAGGGCCAGCCGACGGTGATTCTGGCCAAGACCGTCAAAGGCTACGGACTGGGCGAAGCCGGCGAAGGCAAAAACATCACGCACCAGCAGAAAAAAATGAACGAAAAGGAGCTGCGTGAGTTCCGCGCCCGGTTCAACGTGCCCATCAGCGACGATGTCATTGCCGAAACGCCATTTTACCGTTTGCCGCCGGACAGTCCGGAGATGAAATATCTGCTGGCCCGGCGCCAGGCCCTCGGCGGGTTTTTACCCGAACGCAAAGTCACCGCACCGCCGCTGCCGGTGCCGGGGCGGGAAGAACTGGCCGAGTTTTTCAAAGGTTCGCTGACCGAAGCCTCCACCACCATGGCCTTTGTGCGGCTGTTGACCATTTTGCTGCGACACAAAGGCATCGGCAAATACCTGGTGCCCATCATTCCCGACGAGGCGCGCACGTTTGGGCTGGATGCCCTGTTCAAGGACGTGGGCATTTATTCCGCCAAAGGCCAGCTTTACGAGCCGGTGGATAAAAATTCGCTGTTGTATTATCACGAAGCGCGCGACGGACAAATTCTCGAAGAAGGCATCACCGAAGCCGGCTCCATGGCCTCGTTCATCGCCGCCGGCACCAGCTACGCCACGCACGGCGTGCCCATGATTCCGTTTTACATTTACTACTCCATGTTCGGCCCCCAGCGTGTGGGCGATTTGTTCTGGCTGGCCGGCGATATTCGTGCCAAAGGCTTTTTGTTCGGCGCCACGGCCGGCCGCACCACGCTCAACGGCGAAGGATTGCAACATCAGGACGGTCACAGCCTGCTGCATTTGAGCACGATCCCCACCTGTCTGCCTTACGACCCGGCCTTCGGTTTTGAGCTGGCCGTCATCGTGGCCGACGGCTTGCGCCGCATGTTTGCCGACGGCGAGGAAATTTTTTATTACCTCACACTCTATAACGAAAATTACGTCCAGCCGCCCATGCCTGCCGGCGTTGAGGACGGCATTTTGAAGGGGCTTTACAGATTCAAGCCCGGCCCCAGCGACTTGAAAATCAAAGCCCACCTTTTTGGCAGCGGCCCGCTCATCCGTTCAGCTTTGAAAGCGCAGGAAATCCTGGCGGAGCGATACCACGTAAGCGCCGATGTCTGGAGCGCCACCAGCTACAAATTGCTGCGCAGCGACGCCATCCGTTGCCGGCGCTGGAACATGTTGCATCCCACCGAACCTCCCCGAAAATCCTATCTCGAACAACTGCTGGCCCGGGAGCCGGGCGTTTTCGTGGCTGTTTCCGACAATATCCGCGCCGTGCCGGATCAAATTGCGCCGTGGATTCCCGGCGGCCTGTTCACGCTGGGTACGGACGGTTTTGGCCGCAGCGATACCCGCGCGCGACTGCGGCGCTTCTTTGAAGTGGATGCCGAATCGGTCGTCATCGCCGCCCTTTTTGCGCTGGCGGAAAAAAATCTCATCGGCCGCGACGTGGTGGCACGCGCCATTAAAGACCTGGGCGTGGACCCGGAAAAACTTCATCCCCAACTGGTCTGATGAAATACGTCAAACGTCCGGCTCGGCTCTGGGATTGTTCGCTTCTCTTTTGGCGTTGAATCCTGCC
>DASRCU010000057.1:0-6794 GCA_035652955.1 Verrucomicrobiia bacterium
AGAAGGTGGGTTTTGGCCGTCTAACTCCGGGATTTCGCAGCCTAATCCGGCGGCGACGGCGGGACCGGGAGGCGGCTGGCCTGGCCGCTGGCAGTGGCTCAGGCACAGGGGGTGTGGGCGCCTGGTTTTCACTTGGAAAAAATTTAACTGGCTGGTAAAGAAATGTCAATTAAATTTTGATGCGTCTATGAAACAGGTGAGGGGAGTTTCCGTGCCTGTGCGTGAACGGTTTTTGCCCCGGCCAGGGGCACGGTTGCAGGAGCAGTTTCGGGAAGTGGCGCGTTTTCGGCATTTGTCGTTGCGCACGGAGGAAGCGTATTGGGATTGGATTCGTCGGTTTATTTTGTTTCATCGGAGAAAAGGGGCTGTGGGTTCGGAGGCGGGTGTCGTGGCTTTGGCCGGTGAGGGGGGAGGGATGGATTTGGCGGCATCCGCGGGAGATGGGTGGGACGGAGGTGCGGGAGTTTTTGACGCATTTGGCGGTTGAGCGGCGGGTGGCTGTGGCGACGCAGAATCAGGCACTGAATGCGCTGGTTTTTTTGTATCGGGAAGTGTTGGGGCGGGAGTTGGGAGAGCTGGGGGAGTTTGAGCGGGCGCGGCGGCGGGAGCGGGTGCCGGTGGTGTTAACGCGCCAGGAAGTGGAACGGGTTCTGAGGTGTACGGCGCCGAAATACCGGTTGGTGCTGCAGTTGCTTTATGGAACGGGGATGCGGCTGCTGGAAGGACTGCGACTGCGGGTCAAGGATGTTGATTTTGGGCAGGGTCATATTGTGGTGCGCGACGGCAAGGGGATGAAGGATCGGGTGACGGTGTTGCCGGAGTCGTTGCGTGGGTTGTTGCAGGCGCAAATTGCCCGGGTGCGAAACCTTCATGAAAAGGATTTGGCAGCGGGCTTGGGCCGGGTATATCTGCCGGAGGCTTTGCGGCGGAAATATCCGCATGCGGACCGGGAATGGGGCTGGCAGTGGGTTTTTCCGTCGTCACGGGTGGCGGTGGATCCGCTGGACGGGGCGCGCAAGCGGCATCATTTGATGGAGACAGCGATTCAGCGGGCGATGAAAGAAGCGGTGCGGGCGGCGGGTATTTTGAAGCCGGCCAGTTGCCACACGCTGCGCCATTCGTTTGCCACGCATTTGCTGGAGGCGGGTTATGACATTCGGACGGTGCAGGACCTGCTCGGCCACAAGGATGTGACCACCACTCAAATCTACACTCACGTGATGCAGAAACCGGGTATCGGGGTGCGGAGTCCGCTGGACGGATGATGTTCGCCGGGCGATGAGAATCGGGCGGTGAGGAACCGTCGGTGCCGTTGTGGAGCCCGGTGGGGCAATAATTAATTTAATTAAATCCATCCGTCGAATTCATTTTTCCGGGTAATTTGTCTGCGTTCCGCGTGACGGCAATAGAAGTTGAGGAAATGACAACTTTTTAGGTTTCCCCGCGAGTCGGGAACGGGTAAGTTGCACGTCAAGTTGTTCGGCCAATGAAAATTTCCGCGCCCAAAGAAACGCATCCGGGAGAGACGCGCACGTCGCTCACCCCCGAAGGCGCCGCCAAACTGGTGAAGCTTGGCGCGCAGGTGGAAGTCGAGGCGGGTCTCGGCGTCGCCGCCGGATTTCCGGACGAATGGTATGCCAAAGCCGGCGCGACGGTTTCGAGCGATCGCCGGAGTCTTTTGGCGAGCGGGGACATCGTGTTGCGCGTGCGCAAACCGCCGGCGGAAGAAATCGGGTGGCTCAAGGCCGGCGGCATTCACGTGAGTTTGCTCGATCCGTTCAACGAAAAGGGTTTGGTGGAGAAGTTTGCGGCGCAAAATGTCAGCGCCATCAGCATGGAATTCATCCCGCGCACGACGCGGGCGCAGAAAATGGACGTGTTGTCGTCGCAGGCGAATCTGGGGGGGTACGAGGCGGTGATTCTGGCGGCGCGTTATTCGAAGAAAGTTTTTCCGATGATGACGACGGCAGCGGGGACGATTTTGCCGTGCAAGGTGTTCATCATCGGCGTGGGTGTGGCCGGTTTGCAGGCCATCGCCACGGCGAAACGGCTGGGCGCGAAGGTCACGGCTTACGACACGCGGCCGGTGGTGGAAGAGCAGGTCAAATCGCTCGGCGCCCAGTTTTTGAAGATTGACCTGGGCGAAACCGGTCAGACCAAGGACGGTTACGCCAAGGCGTTGACGGAAGAGCAACTGCGGAAGCAGCGCGAGGCCATGAAGAAGACCTGTGCCGATTCGGACGTGGTGATTTGCGCGGCGCAGGTGTTTGGCCGCCGGGCGCCGATACTGGTCACAGCGGAGATGATCGGGGCCATGAAGCCCGGCAGCGTGGTGGTGGACCTGGCGGTGGAGACTGGCGGCAACGTGGAAGGCGTGGCTTACGACCAGGTGATTGATCGCGGCGGGGTGAAGATCGTCGGCATCGCGAATCTGCCGGGCCGCGTGCCGTTGCACGCCAGCCAGGTGTATTCGGCAAACCTGGTCAATTTGATTGAAGAATTCTGGGACAAGAATGAGAAGAAATTTGTGCTGAAGCTGGATGACGACATCATCCGGGGCTGTCTGGTGACGCACGGCGGAAAAGTGGTGAATGAAAAATTGCTGGCCAAATGAAATCGTGGCGGGGCCGGGCGTGGCGGACAACCGCCAGGAGGCCCCCCTCCGGACACAACAAATTTATGAGCGTTGAAATCCTGGTTCTGTTCATCTTTGTGCTTTCGATCTTTGTGGGCTTTGAGGTGATTTCCAAGGTGCCGTCGCTGTTGCACACGCCGTTGATGAGCGGCACCAACGCCATTCACGGCATCATTTTGCTGGGCGGGATGCTGGTGCTGGCCGGCGCGGACGACCCGCTGCGTCAGGCGCTGGGATTTGTGGCGGTGATCTTCGGTTCAGCCAATGTCTTTGGCGGCTTCATGGTCACGGACCGGATGCTGCAAATGTTCAAAAAGAAAAAATGAGTGTTGAAGCGTTCGCCGGAAAGGCGCCGAAGCGCGCCGGTCCTGGCCGGCGGAGGGGCGATTCCGGTCGGCAACGCGTTCACCAAAGCAAAAAAATATGAGTTCCACGCTGGCCCTGGTTTTCATCGGCGTTGCGGTGTTGTTCATCCTGGGGATGAAGTTTCTGAGTTCGCCGCGGACGGCGCGCTACGGCAATCTGGTGGCGGCGGCGGGGATGTTGATCGCTTTTGTCGCGACGATTCCGCTGATGGAATGGTCGGCGGAGCACAAACAGCTCAATCTCCTGCTGCTGGCGGTCGGCATCTTGATCGGTCTGGCGCTGGGCGCGCTGGGCGCCTATTCGGTGAAGATGACGGCGATGCCGCAGATGGTGGCGGCGTTCAACGGATTGGGCGGCGGCGCGGCGGCGCTGGTGGCCAGTCTGGAGTTTTTGCGGCGCGCGCACAGTGCCGAAGGGGTGGGGATGGCGACGGCGGTGCCGATGCTGTTTGCCACGCTTATCGGCTCGCTGTCGTTTTCCGGCAGCATCATCGCCTTTCTGAAGCTGGAGGGGAAATTTGAGAAGCCGCATACGTTTCCGGGCCAGAATTTTTTGAACGGTCTGGTGTTGCTGGTGATTTTGGGGCTGGGCGGCTGGCTGACGTTCCATGCGGCCAGCAGCCATTCCACGGGCGCCTTTGCCGCGATGTTCGCGTTGGCGCTGATTTTTGGCGTGGCGATGGTCATGCCGATTGGCGGGGCGGACATGCCGGTGGTGATTTCGTTGCTCAACTCGTTCACCGGCCTGGCGGTAGCGGGCGACGGGTTTGTCATCAACAACCTTTCAATGATTGTCGCCGGCACACTCGTCGGTTCCTCCGGCACGCTGCTAACCCTGCTCATGTGCAAGGCCATGAATCGGCCGGTGACGAACGTGTTGTTCGGCGCCTTTGGTTCCGGCGGCGGCGGTAAAGGCGGTGCGGGCGCCGTGGCCGGAACGGTCAAACCCATCCAGGCCGACGAGGCAGCGCTGCTGTTGGCCTACGCGCAACGGGTGGTGATTGTGCCCGGTTACGGGATGGCCGTGGCCCAGGCGCAGCATCAGGTGCGTGAATTGAGCGACGAACTCGGCAAACGCGGCGTGGAAGTGCAATTTGCCATTCATCCGGTGGCCGGCCGCATGCCCGGCCACATGAACGTGCTGCTGGCCGAGGCGAACGTGCCGTACGACCAGCTCATCGAAATGGAACAAATCAATCCCTCCATGGACCGCGTGGACGTGTGTCTGGTCATCGGCGCCAACGACGTGGTCAATCCCGCTGCGCGCGAGGAAAAGGGCAGCCCCATTTACGGCATGCCCATCATTGAAGCCGACCGGGCCAAAACGGTGATTGTGATGAAACGTTCGATGGCTACGGGCTTTGCCGGCATCGAAAACCATCTGTTCTACAAGGATAATTGCCGGATGCTCTTTGGCGATGCCAAAGCCTCGCTCAATGCGCTCATCGCCGCCGTCAAGGCAAATTGAGTTTCCGGCCAGTCCACCTCGCCAATCCTCTGCCAAAGGCCCAAGGGAACCGGGCTGGGGTTGCCTGAACGGGCAGAAAGTTGCAAGCGCCGCGGGTGAAAACCGTGTTCACCGGCGTCCGTCCGTGGTTTAATCTCCGCATGAAACTTTCGGCCATGCGCGACTTGCTGGCCCGCCGGGGGATTCGGTTGACCAAATCCCTTGGCCAGAATTTTCTGCACGACGAAAATCAACTGCGCCGGATCGTGGCCGCGGCGGAATTGTCCGGCGGCGACAAGGTGCTTGAAATCGGGCCGGGACTGGGACCGCTCACGGAACATCTGCTGGCCCATGCCGGGCGGGTGCTGGCGATTGAAAAAGACCGGCGGCTGGTCACTTGGTTGCGCGAACGGTTTGCCGGGCCACTGGCGGCGTCCCATCCGCCCCGTCTGGAATTGATCGCGGCCGATGCGCTGGAATTTCTGCAACAGGAACCCCGCGATTGGCGGGACTGGAAACTGGTGGCCAACCTGCCCTATTCGGTGGCCTCGCCGATTCTGGTGACGCTGGCTTGTGGACTCCGCGCGCCCCAAAAAATTGTCGCCACGCTGCAACTGGAAGTGGCCCGCCGTCTCCTGGCCCGCCCCGGCCAGCCTGATTACGGCGTTTTAACCCTGCTCGTGCAACGGGACTTCATTCCGCGAATGCTGTTCAAAATTCCGCGCGGCTGTTTTTTCCCGGAGCCGGCGGTGGATTCGGCCTGCGTCGTTTTGGACCGGCGCACGCCGCTGCCCCTGCAGGAAAATTTCCGCGCGGCCTTTGTCAAAATCGTCAAACGCGCCTTTTCTCAGCGGCGAAAGGTGATGGGCAAACTGCTCCAGGAAGACTGGCCGGAGGAAAAACTGTCGCGCGCCCTGGCTGAATTGAACCTCCCGCCGCAAACGCGCGCGGAGCAATTGAGCCTGGAACAATTTCTCGCGCTCACCCAAAGGCTGGCCACGTAGGAGCTTCACAACAAATCCACCGGATCAATGTCCACCGTCAGGGTGACGTCTGCCGGCAGGGAGACCGAGCGGACGATTTGCCCCAGCGCACGGCTCAGCGCGCTCATGCGCCGCGTGCGCAGCATGATTTGGTAGCGGTAAAACTGTTCGGCCCGCAGCAGCGGCGCCGGCGCCGGGCCGGAGAGGATCAAATCCGGCGGGCAGGCGCCGGCGGGCGGAGGGGTCTTTTCCAGGTCGTCGGGCGTTTGAATTTCGCCGCCGGCTTCCAGTTTCCGCCGCAAAAATTCCGCGCTGAATTTGACCTTGTCCTCGTTGCGGCCCTTGAGCGTGAGCAGCGCCACGCGGCTGAAGGGGGGATACTTCAATTGGGCGCGAAATTCAATTTCCTGTTCGTAAAATCCGGCGTAATCATGGCGGCGCGCGTATTGAATGGCCGGATGAAACGGCGCAAAGGCCTGCACGAAAACTTCGCCTTCCACGTCACCGCGTCCGGCGCGTCCGGCCACCTGGGTGAGCAGTTGAAAGGTGCGCTCGCCGGCGCGAAAATCCGGCTGATGCAGCGCCAGGTCGGCGTAAATGATGCCCACCAGGGTGACGTTCGGGAAGTGCAGTCCCTTGGCAATCATTTGTGTGCCGACAAGGATGTCAATTTTGCCGGCGCGAAAGTCGCCGAGCAGGCGCCGGTAATCGTCCTTGCGTTTCATCGCGTCGGCGTCCATGCGCCGGACACGCGCCTGGGGAAACAGGCGGGTCAGAGCGTCCTCCACCTTTTGCGTTCCCAAGCCGGCGTAGCGGATGGCGGGATTCCGGCATTTCTCGTTGGGGCAAACCGCCGGGACGGCCGCGCTGTGGCCACAGATGTGGCAGAGCAGTTTTTGTTCGGCCCGGTGATACGTCAGCGCGACACTGCAATTGGGGCATTGACAGACCTGGCCACATTTTTCGCATTGCAGACAGGTGGCATAGCCGCGACGGTTCAAAAACAGGATCGTCTGCTCGCCGCGCTCCAGCCGCTGATGAATGGCCTCCCTGAGCTGCGGTGAAAAAATCAACCCGCCCTTTTCCTTCGCGGCGGCCTGGCGCATATCCACTACGCGCACACGCGGCAGGGTGCGGCGGTCCACGCGCTCCGGCAATTCCAGCAGGGTGTATTTGCCGTGTCGGGCGTTGTAATAACTTTCCAGCGAAGGGGTGGCGGAACCGAGCACCACCACGGCGTTTTCCATTTGCCCGCGCATCACCGCCACGTCGCGGGCATGATAACGCGGCGCCTCCTCCTGTTTGTAACTGGTTTCGTGCTCCTCGTCCACGATGATCAGCCCCGGCGATTGGACCGGTGCGAA
>DASRCU010000058.1:0-12965 GCA_035652955.1 Verrucomicrobiia bacterium
TGGTGGGGTTGTGGCATTTGATTTATCTGTTCACGACGCGGGATGGCCGGCAGCTCCTGCGCGATTTGCTTCCCGTCAGAAAAGATTTGGCCGACGTCGTCGTTGCGGTGAAATACTTGTGTGGTTTGAGCCGCCAGCGGCCGCAAATGGGCCGGTTCGGTTATGCGGAAAAAATCGAATACTGGGCAGTGGTCTGGGGCACAGTCATCATGGGCATTACCGGCCTGATGATGTGGTTCAAGATTGATGTGACGCATTGGGCACCGCGGTGGATCGTGGACGTGGCGATGACGATCCATTATTACGAAGCGGTGTTGGCGTGTCTTGCCATCCTCGTGTGGCATTTCTATCACGTCATCTTCGACCCGGATGTTTATCCGCTCAACCCGGCGTGCCTCGATGGCCGCGTTTCGGAGGAATGGCAGGCGCAAGAACACCCGTTGGAACCCGTGAAGCCGGTTTACTCGATGGAGCAAAAAGACGCGGAGAACGTGCCTTGAGGTTTGGCGCATTGCCGGCGCCGGACAAACACCGGGTTACCCTGCCGCCAGTAGCCTTTCAAATCCCCCGTCACAGGGATGCACCGATTCGCTGGAGCGCGCTGGTCACGGGGGCGCCTGGGCCGTTGCCGAGAAATTACAGCAGCTCCGCCGGCCGACCTCGGAGCTTGCACCGCCGCCCATCGGCATCATAGGGGACGACTTCATATTCCACACCGGCGACAATATTTCAAGTGGTGCAAGTCGGAAGACCAACGCTACCGCGTCGCACGATGAGGCTTTTATTCTTGCCTTTGCGGGCGCGCGTGCCGTTGATAATTTTCCTGGCTCAACTGCCGCCAAACAGTCTCCAAAAGTCAACGACAGTTAAAATCTCCTTTATTGAAGCTGGTGCCGACGGAGGGGGTCGAACCCACACGGCCGTGAGGCCACCAGATTTTGAGTCTGGCGCGTCTGCCAATTCCGCCACGTCGGCCCGGAAAGGACAGATTAGATAGGTTCCCTCTCCAAGTAAATCTCTTTTCGTCATCTTTGGTTCTTGAGAAACACCGGTGAGGCCCTCTGGAAACTCTCCATCAGGGCACGCGGCGACTCAGGCCGCAACGAGAATGACCAGAGCGAGCGCCGGTAAAGTTATTCGTCGTTTTGTTGATGAGTTTTCGAGGAGAGGCCCGGGGCGGAACCGCCATTGAAATCCGGCGAAGCGGCAAATTGCTCCAGGGTTTTCAAATCCTGCGGACCCAGCACGGCGTTTTGGATCACGCCTTGTTCGTCAATCACCAGTGTGACCGGAATCACCGTCAGGTCTGAATAGGGCGCGGGCACGTTGCGCAGGACGGCCAGCGGATAATTGACGCCGTGTCGCAAGGCGAACACCCGCTGAACCTCCGGCGCATCCGTGCTCAAGCCGAGGATGACCACATGAGTTGGCGAAGTTTCGGCGCGCAATCGGATGAAGGCGGGGATTTCCGCCTGACAAGGAGGACACCACGTGGCCCAGAAATTGAGAATGACCCGTCGGCCTTTGAAATCGCTCAAGCGCACGGCCCGGCCATCGAGGTTGGTGACGACGAAATCCGGCGCCCTGGCACCGATCCAGGCGCGCAGCAATTTTTCCTCGGCACCCGCCGCGCCAGACGCCGAAAAGTAACGAAAGGCCAGGAAGGCCAGCAGGGCCAGGGCAACGGTCAACAGCGTCGCCGCCGCGCGCCGTTTGCGGGGAGATCGGCCGGCGGGTGGAGGTTCATTTTTCATCTTGACAATTGTTTTATGGCCTCGACGCAACGCCCGCAGAGCGTCGGGTGATCCGTGTTTTCGCCCACGTCCGTTTCCCAGTGCCAGCAACGCTCGCATTTCCGGCCGTCCGCCCGGTGAACCACGCAAAGCGGGTCGGATTCCGCCTCCTGGCGGGAGCATTCCACAAACAACTCGGAAACATTCAGCAATTCGCGGAGCTCCTCGGGCGCGTCCCGGACGGTGGCGAAGTTTTTCGGCACGATCAATTGGAGTTTGGCTTCAAGAGATTTGCCGATGAATTTGTTTTGTCTGGCCTTTTCCAATTCCGGCAAAATCCGCTCCCGCAAGGCGAACAGGTTTTTCCATTTTATTTTCTCGGCTTCGGACATCTCAAAACGAAGCGGCTCGAATTGGGTTTCGTGGACGGATGCAATCGCTGTCCCCGGTATCCATTCCCACGCCTCATCCGCCGTGAAAGCCAGGATGGGCGCCAGGAGCCGGCAGAGGCCGGTGACCAGGCGGTGCAGCGCGGTCTGTGTGGAGCGGCGGCGGAGAGAATGGGCCGGGTCGGTGTAAAGGCGGTCCTTGACCACGTCGTGATAAATTGCGGACAACTCCACTGCGACGAACTGGCTGATCTTTTGGTAAACGACGTGAAATTCATAGCGGTCGTAGGCGGCCAGAACCTCGGTTTCGAGCCTGGAAAATTCGTCCAGGATCCACCGATCCAGGCCGGTCATGCGCCCGACCGGCAGGGCATGTTTGCCCGGATCAAAATCGTACAGGTTGGCAAGCTGGTAACGCAGCGCGTTGCGAATGACGCGGTAGGTCTCGGCCACTTTGGCAATGCGCTCTTCACTGACAATGATGTCGTTGCGAAAATCCTGTGAGGCCACCCACAGGCGGACGATGTCCGCCCCCCATTTTTGAACGTAAGCCTCGGCCGTCTGCGGTTTTTCGTAACCGCCCGCGCCTTGTCTGCTTTTGGAAATTTTTTCGCGGTCGGCATCCACCATGAAGCCGTGCGTCAAAACGGTTTTGAACGGCGCCGCGCCGTGGGCCGCGAGCGAGAGCAGCAGTGACGATTGAAACCAGCCGCGATGCTGATCGCTGCCTTCCAGATACATGTCGGCCTGCCAGGGTAGCGTCGGGTCATCAGGCGCAGGGCGATGCGAGAGTTCGTCGCGCCGCATCAAAACGGCGCGCGAGGAACTGCCCGAATCAATCCACACGTCCAACGTGTCGTGGGATTTGGAAACGGCCTCTGGACCGGTCCAGGTGGCGGGTTTGACGAGCGACCACAGTTCCGCCGCCGATTTTTCAAACCAGACATGTGAACCGTGTTGCTCAATCAGGGCAGCCACGTTGCGGATGACCTGGGCGTCGAGAATGGCGCGGCCCTGGGCGTCGTAAAAAGCCGGAAGCGGAACGCCCCAGGCGCGCTGGCGCGAAATGCACCAATCGGGGCGGGACTGTACGGCGCCTTTGATTCGATTGACGCCCCAATCGGGAATCCATGTGACGCGGTCAATTTCCGCGAGCGCCCGGTCGCGAAATTGCTCGTGGTCAATTTCGATGAACCACTGATCCATGGCCCGGAAAATGACGGGCGTCTTGCTGCGCCAGCAGTGCGGGTAACTGTGATGATAATTTTCCTGATGCAACAGAGCCTGGCGGAGGCGCAGCTCATGCAGCACCGCGTCGTTGGCCTCGCTCCGGCCGTGTTTTTCCAAAATGGACTTGCCAATCATTTCGGCGGGCATTTGCTGTTCGCGGGGCAAATCGCTCGTGTAAGCCAGGCAGCCGTCGTCATCCACCGGCGAATAAATCGGCAGGCCAGCGGACAAGCCCAGTTGATAATCTTCCAGGCCGTGGCCGGGCGCAATGTGGACAAAGCCGGTACCGGTGTCGGCGGTGACAAATTCCGCCGCAAACAATTTTCCAGTGCGCCGGCAGAAGGGGTGGTGGTATTCAAGCGCGGCCAGTTGGTCGGGCGTCAAGGGAGTTTCGTTGAAATTTGCCCAGCCGAATTTTCCGGCCAAAACCGGCAGCAGACCGCGGAATAAAATGTAATTTTCCCCGCCTGCCTGGATGGAGACGTAGGGAAAGTTCCGGTTGTAAGCAACGGCGAGATTGGCCGGCAGCGTCCACGGCGTGGTAGTCCAGATCAGGATGAAGGTTTTCTCGCGTCCGACAACCGGAAATTTGACGTAGAGGCTCGGGCTGACATGGTCCTGGTATTCGACCTCCGCCTCGGCCAGCGCCGTGCGGCAGGGAATGCTCCAATACACCGGTTTTTTGCCGCGATAGACGAAGCCTTTTTCGACGAGGTCGGCAAACAGGCGCAGTTCATCGGCCTCGTATTGTTTGTTCAGCGTCAGATAAGGATTTTCCCAATCGCCGAATACGCCGAGCCGCTGGAATTGCCGGCGCTGGAGGTCAATGAATTTGCGCGCGTAAGCTTCGCAGGCTTTGCGAATCGCCACGGCATCCAAACTCCCCGCCGGTTTGTCGGCGCTCCCCTGGCGCAGTTCCTGCGTGACCTTGAATTCAATCGGCAAACCGTGGCAATCCCACCCCGGCACGAACGGTGCGCTGAATCCGCGCAGGGTTTTGTATTTGAGAATGATGTCCTTGAGAATTTTGTTCAGGGCGGTGCCAATGTGAACGTCGCCGTTGGCAAAGGGCGGTCCATCATGGAGCACAAATTTTTCGGCGCCGGCGCGGCGGTGCTGAATTTTCTGGTAAAGTCGAACGGCTTCCCATTTCTTCAAACGCTCCGGTTCGCGCGCAACCAGGTCGGCTTTCATGGGAAAATCCGTGCGCGGCAAATTGAGCGTGTCTTTGTAGTCCATCGCCATTTTCAAGAAACGCGAACAGTAACAGCCGGCCCGGAGCATGTCAACGAACGCGAGAAGGGGCCGGCGGGTGGTTTGAGGGCTGGTTTATCGCGCCCCAAACCAGGCGCTTAAGGAATGGAAAACTTCGGGGCCAAAGGTGAATTGCCAGGCGAGATACACCTGAAAATCCGTCGGGCCATCCACCGAACGCCCGGCGGAAAACAACAGATGCTGGTGTTCGGAAAAATCCAGGATGGTTCCCACGTTGAACGCCGTGTCCCCCGCCCCGCCGGTTTCCATGGCTGTGCGATGATAAATTTCCGCGCCGAGCGCGAAATGGGCCGTGATCTGCCGCTGCACGAGCAGCCCGCCAAATCCCCAGTTTTTATTTCCGGCCCCGGGATTGATGCCGTAACCCCCGCCGCCGTACACCAGCCAGTCTCCGAAACTTTTTTGCAGCCACAACGGCAGGAAGGCCTGCACGTGGCCACTGCCCAACCCATCCTCTTCACTGCCGGTGGGGACTTCCAGCAACGGGAAAATTCCCGCTTGCGGCGTGCGGTCGGTTTCCTGGAGGAAACGGTATTTGAAACCGATTTCCGTGTCGCCATAGCCGTAATGCGCGGCGCCCTCTTCCGGCGCGTTGTAAGCCAGCGGGGCGATGAGGTGAAGCTGCAAGTTCGGCGCCGCACCGTAATTGATCTCGACGTGCGGCGCGGTACCCGACCAGCCGTCGGCCGTCTCCGTATGCTGCGACGCCAGATAGACTTCCCAGTGGCGATAATCCACCGGCTCCGGATCGTCCGTGACGAACGGCGGACCGGCCTGGACCGTGACCATGCCAGTCAGCCACAGCAAAGCCAGCCCTCGCCAAATCCCTTTGGTCATGCGGAGCTTCCCTTTGTTCTGCCGTCCCACCAGGCGTCAAACGAACATTTTCCCGGCCCGACCCAGAGCAGGAAAATCAGCCCCAGGAACATGGAAAAATCCGTGCGCGCCTCGTGCATCATGCTCAGGAAACCGTAATGTTCCAGTTTGGCGACGTGAAAGATCCAAAAATCATGGCCCAGCAAAATGGGAATTTTCGTCGAAAGAATCGCCACCGAAATATCAATCAACAGCGGAATGGCCGCCAGCCGCGTCAGCAGGCCGAGAATCAGCAGCGCGCCGCAAATTGTTTCCACGCCTCCTACAAACGGGCCCATGATGCCGGGCCAGGGAATCCCGATTCTGGCAAAACGCCCCGCCGCCAATTCCGCCGGGTAAAGAAACTTCAAAATACCCTCGACAAAAAACACGATGCCCACGATGAACCGAATGAGGACCACCGCCGCCGAACTCGGATGGGTTTTGAACAAATTCATTTTTCACCTTTAGCCGCCGGCGCCCGGCCGCTCCCCAAAACCCGGCGCACCGGCCGGCCGACCGGCCAGAGGCATGCTGCGTCTCCAGGCCGGCCTCCGGGATTTAATGTGCAAACTTTTCACTAAAATCCAGCCGAATCAAGCGAATCATTCGTTCAAGACGTCGGCGGGCAGATTGACGTCCTGGGGCGCGGCGGGCAGGCGCCCGTCAATTTTCCGATTGCCATCCGGATGCAAAACTTCCTTGACAGAACCGAGCTTTTTCGTCCGGGGGTCATCCCTTTTGGTAACTACCGTCTTCGGCGGGCCGGGCTGAAGTGGTAGCCGCCGTGAAGCCGCACACCGCGGGCTTTGCCGGGGAATCCGCCGGGCGGCCGACCGGGTTTGTCTTCCTCAAACAGCGCCGTGTAGCGGTAATTGAAATTCTCCAGTTTCACCCGCTGAATTTTCCGGCCGATGAACCGTTCGATGGCGAAGACGTGGCTGGCGTCTGCGGCGGTCATAATGGTGAACGCGTCGCCGGTGGCCTCCGCCCGTCCCGTGCGCCCGATACGATGGATGTAATCCTCCGGATGTTGCGGGACATCGTAATTGATGACGTGGCTCACCTCGGCGATGTCCAGTCCGCGCGCGGCAATGTCCGTGGCCACAAGCACTTCAAAGCGCCCCTCGCGGAAGCCGCGCAAGGCCTGTTCGCGTTCTCGCTGGGTGCGGTTGGAATGCAGCACGCAAACGGCGTGGCTGGCCCGCTTGAGCGTGTGGGCCACGCGGTCGGCGCCGTGTTTGGTGCGGCAAAAGACAATCACGGAATCGAAATGGACGCGCTGGAGCAGTTCAAGCAGCAGCTCCGTTTTTTGTGAATCGGCCACGGGATAGATGACATGCTGGACGGTTTCGGCCGGCGAGCGGCGCGCGCCGATTTCAATGGTTTCCGGCCGGTGCATCGCCCATTGAATGAGCGTTTCGATTTGCGGCGGGATGGTGGCGGAAAACAGCGAGGTGTGGCGCGGACGCGGACATTGTTCGATGATTTTGCGCACATCGGGCAGAAAGCCCATGTCCAACATGCGGTCGGCCTCGTCGAGCACGAGGAATTCGATTTTGTCGAGCCGCACCGTGCCGCGCCCCAGATGATCGAGGAGGCGTCCGGGCGTGGCCACGAGGATGTCGGCACCGGCACGCAAAGACTCGTTCTGCCGGCCGTAGCCGACGCCGCCGAAAACCACGGTGATTTTCAAATCAGTGAAGCGGGCGTAATCGCGGAAGGCTGTTTCCACCTGTGCGGCCAGTTCGCGGGTGGGTTCGAGCACCAGGGCGCGGGGCGATTTCCCCAGCGCATGCCGGGCCAGTTTTGATAAAATCGGCAACGCAAACGCCGCCGTTTTTCCCGTTCCCGTTTGCGCGCTGCCGATAATGTCCTGTCCGGCAAGAATTCGCGGAATGGCGCGGAGCTGAATGGGCGTCGGTTCGAGGTAACCCGCCGCGCGCACGCCGTTGAGAATCGCCGGAGCCAGACCTAATTGAGCGAAAGGCATGGGACAGGGTAGCAGCGGCGGAGATTAAGGGAAGCGCGTTGTCAGGACGGCGAAGGCACACCGTCAGTCGCCGCCGCCTCCGGCGCGGGCGCCGCCGGTTCCAGGGAAGCGGAAGATTGCGGAAGTGGTTTTTCCGCTCCATTGGCCGGTCCAGAAGACGATTCAATCGCCGGGACGTCGCTGGCGACGGCCTCCGCCGGGGCAGCTTCACCCTCTTCCTCCGCTTTCTCCTCTGCCGGTTTCTTTTGCGGTTTGGGGGCGGGCTTTTTAGCGGTTTCCAAATGGCCGTCGGCAAACTCCAGCACGTGGCCCTGATGAATCAGCCAGTGCAAATCGGCGATCAGCGCCGTCTGCTCGGGTGTCGGCTCGGCCGCCGGCCCTTCCGGCTTGATTTCCAGAACTGTCGGCGAAGGCGCGAGCGCTTCGATCAACTGCCGGCGCGTGCATTTGGGGTTGGCGTTGATATAACCGATAATGCGCTTGACATTCTCCGAGACCGGCGTGGTTTCCAGGTCGAGGAATTGCGGCCGCGCCACGCTCACGTGAACGACCGTCTTGTTGACCTTGAAAAATTGCAGACCGCGCGCGGCCAGTTGCCGGCTCAGTTCCGTGGCCACCTGCAACGGAAAATGTTTTTGCCGCTCCCACTCGGCGCGCACCAGCCGGTTCAATCCGGGGCTGCGCAGGTTCCGGCTTTTCGCGCCATCCAGGGTGAGCGTTTCCACCGGTTTGACGATGGCCTCCCGGTGCGTGGCGCGGAAATGTTTTTCCACCTCGTCCAGATTCGGCAATTTGAGCGGATCAGGCACGTTGAGGCAGGTGTATTCGGTCTTGAAACTCTGTTCCTCAATCCACTTTTTGACGACGGCTTCGTCCTTGACAATTTTCACGCGCGATTTGAAGACCTCGAACGGCATTTGCGGGAAGCGTTCGGCGTGCAGTTTGCGGAGGCGGTTCTGGTAATCATGATGGTTCGGCGGCCCGAGGATGACGCCGCTCAGGCCGCATTGGGCCACGAAGGTGTATTTGCCTTTGGGCGGTTCACAGGGCGTGCGCTCCGCCTGGTAGAACAGGGCGAAGTGATGTTTCAAAACGTGGGCGACAACCTCGTCCTCGGAGAGCCACGGCGTGTCGTCCAGCGCACAAACCCACAGCGGCTGCACCACCGTCCCGTCAGGTTTCTTCTTCACCTCCAGCCGAATGGCGTATCGCTCCGGCTTCTGCAAAACCAGCCGCGCGATGTCGAACAGCGGATACGCCCGCCCGGTCATTTTGATTTGCCGCGCGATGGATTCGGCGCCTTTTTCGTCGGGCAGGAAGGTGACGCGCAGGTCGGGCAACGGTTTTTCTTCGCTGGCCCGCGGCGCCTTTGAATCGCTGCCGCGGACGGGGCGTTTGCGATCCGATTTTTTCCGGCGCGGACGAGGACTGCGAAGTTCTCCACCGGCGTTTTCGTGGCGTTGGCTATGGCGCCGTCCGGTTCGAACCTCTTCCCCGCCGGCAAACTCCTCGAAACGGTTGGACTCGGTTTTGCCCTGCGCCCAGGCGGGCTGGAACAAATTTTCCAGGTCCAGGCCAAGATCGGAAATGTCGCTCATGCAATGTCTGGGATATAACATGTCGCTGGCCATCAATCCAGGAAAATCCGCCCGCCGGCGCGGTGGAGCAGAGGCTCGGCTTGAACGTTTCGAATTGTGAGGTTGTCGTTATAGGCGAATTGGACTACTCTAGGGCGCCGCTCCCGAGGGCGCGGTGGATTTGCGGTTTGAGCATTGAGGAAACACATGTTGGCCGGATTTTCCCGTGGCTGGATTTTGTTTTTGGCCGCCTGTTTTTGGGTGATGAACGGGCGCGCGGCCACTTTTACGGCCTCGCTGGACCGCGACACAATCACCCTCGGCGAATCCGCCACCTTGTCGCTCACGTTTGCAGGCGGCTCGCCTCAAAACGTTCCTTTGCCGGAAGTGCCGGGGCTGCAAATCGTCAATTCGGGTAATTCGCAAAACTTCAGCTTCATCAATGGCCGGATGAGTTCCACGGTGACGGTAACCTACACCATCACCCCGCAGCATGCCGGACAGTTTGTCATCCCCGCCATGACGGTGGACATAGCTGGACAACGACTGGCCAGTCCGCCGTTGAAGCTGACCGTTCTCCGTCCCGGGGCGCCCTCTGCCGCCGCCATTCATGCCGGCAACGAAGTCGCGTTCATGCGGCTGATCCTGCCGGAGCAAAAAATTTATGTTGGCGAGACGCTCACCGCCGAACTGCGGATTTATCTGCGGGATGACGTCCAGAATTTCGGCAACTTCCAGTTCACCAGCACGCCCAGCGATGGTTTCACTCTGGGCAAAAGCGACGAGGGCGGGCGTTTCCGCACGCAAATCGGCAATCGCATTTACACAGTGGTGCCGGTCACCTTTGCCCTCACCGCCACGCGCGCCGGAACTTTGACGCTGGGGCCTTTCACCGCCAGCCTGGTGGTGGTGTTGCCGTCTTCGGGTGGGGATTCATTTTTCGGTCAATTTTTCAACATGGGTCAGCAGAAACAACTTACCCTGGCCAGCGAACAGATCACCGCGCAGGCGCTGCCGCTGCCACAGGACAATGTGCCGGCTTCTTTCCACGGCGCGATTGGCAATTACACCCTGGCCCTGAGCGCCGGCCCAACCAATGTCCTCGTCGGCGATCCCATCACCGTGCGGGTGCAGATTGCCGGACACGGCACGTTGGATGCCATTCCCCCACCTGATTTTTCCGGATGGAAGGATTTCAAATGTTTTCCGCCTTCTGTGAAAACCGAGTTCAGCGATGCGCTGCACCTGGAAGGCACCAAAACGTTCGAGGAAATTGTCACCCCGCAGAGCACCAATGTGGATTCCCTGCCCGAAATCGTCTTCTCCTTTTTCAATCCCGACGACGGCCAATATCACACCCTCACGCAACCGCCCATTCCGCTGGTGGTTCGCCCCGCCGGGGCCACGCCCCTGCCCACGCTGGCCGCCAATCAGCCGGGACCGGAGAATGCCGCGACGCGGGACCTGTTGCCCATCAAGGAACACCTCGGAACGCTGGCGGCTGCCGGCGAACCGCTGATCCGTTCGCCTTTTTTTCTGGCCGCGCAATCCCTGCCCGTGCTGGCGTTTCTGGCGGCGCTGGTCTGGCGCAAACGCACTGATCAACTGGCCAATAATCCGCGCCTGCGCCGCCAGCGCGCCGTCGCCCGACTCCTCGCCCACGGCATGGCCGACTTGAAAAATCACGCCACGGCCAATCAGTCGGATGAATTCTTTTCCCTCCTGTTCCGCCTGCTGCAGGAACAACTGGGCGAGCGACTCGATTGCCCGGCCTCGGCCATCACTGAAAACGTCGTCGAGGAACACCCGGTTCTGCGGCAGGCCCCGGAACATTTGCGGGCCGGATTGCGGGAATTGTTTCAGCTCTGCAATCAAGCTCGTTACGCGCCGGTGCGAAGTGCCGGCGAACTGAATTCCATCGCCGCCAGGTTTGAAACCGTAACTCAAGAATTGCAAAACCTTCGGGCATGAAATTGCGAGTGGCCAATTTGGGAAAATGCGCCGGCCGCCCTTCGGCGTGCCGGGCGCCCAACCGCGTCGCCGCTGGCCCGCTGCGGAGGCGTTCGTCGCGGTGGCGTTCCCCGGTTTTGGCGTTTGTCGCCGTTCTGGTGGTTGCCGGGAAAACGTGGGCGGTGGATGTCGCCTCGGAATTTGCGGCGGCCAACAAACTGTATGCCGAGGGACAATTTCCCGAAGCGGCGGCCCTCTACGAGAAAATTCTGCAAAGCGGCTGTCAATCGCCGGCGCTTTGGTTCAACGAGGGCAATGCCGAATTCAAAGCCGGTCATCCCGGCAAGGCCATTGCCGCTTATCGCCGCGCCCGGTTGCTCGCCCCGCGCGATGCAGACATCCGCGCCAACCTCGATTTTGTTCGCCAACAGGTCTCCGGCGCGCCGGTTCCCCAAAGCCGCTGGCGCGTCGGCCTGGAAGAACTTACGTTGAACGAATGGACAGTGCTGGCCGCCCTCGCCTTTTGGCTGACGTTTCTTTCCTTCACCGCTCAACAGCTCCGGCCGTCGCTGGCGCCCAGGTTGCGGCGCGCCACCTTCGTCCTGATTTGTCTGACCGTTTTGCTGTGCGGCGCCACCGGCCTGCAGGCGGTAGAGCATTTTTCCCAGTCAATCGCCGTCGTCGTCGTCCGCGGGGCCGTTGCCAGGAGCGGTCCGTTCCAGGATGCGCAGCAGGTCTTTGCCGTTTCTGACGGCGCCGAGCTTTCCGCCCGGGAGCATCACGGCGACTGGATTCAGGTCATCAACAACGCCGGGGAAATTGGCTGGCTGCCCTTGAACGAAGTTGAGTTGGTGCCGGCCGCGTAGAATGAAGTTTTGATTTTGCCATTGACGTCGCGACCGGGCGCTTCCGCGCGGCAAAGTCTGAACGGAAATTGGTTTTTACTGTCAGAAAACACTTAAAAAATGAATACAGGTCTCTCTGCCATCAACGAAGCCGTCAAGGAAACCGGCGCTTTCATCCACCCGCTCTTCAACGAACTGGGCAAGGTAATTGTCGGCCAAACCTATCTCACCGAACGCCTGGTCATCGGCCTGTTGGCCAACGGCCATGTGTTGTTGGAAGGCGTGCCCGGCCTGGCCAAGACGCTGGCCGTCAAATCGCTGGCCCATTGCATCAATGTGAAATTTTCCCGACTGCAATTTACGCCGGACATGCTGCCGGCCGACGTCATCGGCACGCAAATTTACAATCCGCAATCCGGCGGCTTCACCACCCGCAAAGGCCCCATCTTCGCCAACCTGATTCTCGCCGACGAAATCAACCGCGCCCCGGCCAAGGTGCAGAGCGCGCTGCTGGAAGCCATGCAGGAAAAACAGGTTACCATCGGCGAGCAGACGTTCAAACTGGATGAGCCGTTCCTGGTGCTCGCCACGCAAAATCCCATCGAACAGGAAGGCACCTACCCGCTGCCCGAAGCACAGGTGGACCGATTCATGTTGAAATTGAAAATTGGTTATCCGACGCGGGACGAAGAGCGGAAAATTTTGGAGCTCATGGCCAGAACTTCCGCCACCCCCACCACCAGCGCCGTGGTGGACCCCAAGGATATTTTGCGCGCCCGCGAAGTGATCAACGACATTTACGTGGACGACAAGGTGAAGGATTACATCGTGGACCTGGTCTGCGCCACGCGCGACCCGGACCATTACAAGATCGCGGTGAAGGATTTCATCCAGCTCGGCGCCTCGCCGCGCGCCACCATCGCGCTGACGCTGGCGGCCAAGGCCTACGCCTTTCTGAAAGGCCGCGGTTACGTCACCCCGCAGGACGTGAAGAGCATCGGTATGGACGTGCTGCGCCATCGCGTGGCCATCACCTACGAAGCCGAGGCCGAGGAGAAAACCAGCGAAACGGTCATCCAGAAAATCTTCGATGAACTGCCGGTGCCGTGATGTTTCAA
>DASRCU010000059.1:0-2068 GCA_035652955.1 Verrucomicrobiia bacterium
AAAGGCGCAGCAGGACCTTGCCGCCAAAATGGGCGTGCCGGTTGAAAAAATCAAACAGCGCGTCAAGGAACTGCACGAGTTCAATCCCATGCTCGGCTTCCGCGGCTGCCGGCTGGGCATTGTCTATCCTGAAATTTCCGAAATGCAGGCCCGCGCGGTTTTTGAGGCTGCCGCCGAAGTTCAGAAGTCCGGCATCAAAGTCCGGCCGGAAGTCATGATTCCGCTGGTGGGCTTCAAAAAGGAACTCGATCTCCAGGTCGAAGTCGTCCATCGCGTGGCCCGCGAAGTCATGGCTGAACAGAAGGTCAAGCTGAATTATCTGGTGGGCACCATGATTGAAATTCCGCGCGGGGCGCTCACCGCCGATGAAATCGCGCAGACGGCCGAGTTCTTCAGCTTTGGCACCAACGACCTCACGCAGACCTGCCTGGGCATGAGCCGGGACGATTCAGGCACTTTCCTGCCGAACTACGCCGAGCTGGAAATTGTCAGGAAAAACCCGTTCGCTTCCATTGACCAGACCGGCGTGGGCCAGCTCATGCAAATTGCCGTCGAAAAAGGCCGTCGCACCCGGCCCGACATCAAACTGGGCATCTGCGGCGAACACGGCGGCGACCCTGACTCGGTGAAGTTCTGTCATCGGCTCGGCCTGACCTACGTGAGCTGCTCGCCCTTCCGTGTGCCGGTGGCCCGTCTGGCCGCCGCGCAGGCCGCGCTCGAAGAAGAAGCCGCCCAAAAAACGAAGAAGAAATAACGGCCGGGACGCGCCCCAACCCGTCCGGCGGCGACGGCGCCGCCCTGCTTGAAAAAATCGTCACGCCGCTCCGGCAATCCGGAGCGGCGTTTTTTGGGAATTGAAAATCCGGCGCAAATAAATTCCATTGACGGCGAATGAAAGCCCTTGCGCACCGCCCGTTTGGAAAAACCGGCCTGCGGATCCCGCCCATCGTCTTCGGCACCAGTTGCCTCGGCAACCTTTACGAAGTCGTGCCCGATGAAACCAAGCAGGCCCTGGTGGCCGAAATCTTCCGGCATTGTCCCGCGCCGGTGGTGTTGGACTCGGCAGGCAAATACGGCGCCGGCCTGGCGCTGGAAGTCATCGGCGATTGCCTGCGGCGGCTGAAAGTCACCCCCGCCGACGTCGTCATCAGCAACAAACTCGGCTGGCGGCGCGTCCCGCTGCGCGGGCCGGAGCCGACATTCGAGCGCGGCGTCTGGGCCGGCATCCGGCACGACGCCGAACAGTGCCTCAGTTACGACGGCATTGGGCAATGCTGGGAACAGGGCTGCAAGCTGCTGGGCAGGGATTTCGCGCCGCAACTGGTTTCCGTCCACGACCCGGACGAATTTCTCGCCGCCGCCCCGACCCCCGCCGATCGCGCGGCGCGATTTGAAAACATCCTTGACGCATACCGCGCCTTGTTTGAATTGAAAAAGTCCGGTGCGGTGAAGGCCGTCGGCATCGGCGCGAAGGACTGGCGCGTCATTCGCGAAATCGCCGACCGCGTGGATCTGGACTGGGTGATGTTGGCGTGCAGCCTCACGGTGTATTCGCATCCGCCGGAACTGCTGGATTTCATCGCGCATTTGCGTTCACGCGAGGTGGGCGTGATCAATTCCGCCGTCTTTCACGCCGGCTTTTTGACTGGCGGCGAGTGGTTCGATTATCGGCGGCCGGACCCCGTGGCGGACGCCGCGTTGTTCGCGTGGCGTGAAAAATTTTTTGCCGTCTGCCGGCGCTTCGGCGCGAAACCCGCCGACGTGTGTGTGCAATTCGGCCTCGCCGTGCCTGGCGTGGCGGCTGTGGCGCTCAACACCGGTAAACCCGAACGCATTCGCGACAACGTGAACAGCGTGACGACGGAAATTCCCGCCGGCCTCTGGCGTGCGCTGAGGGACGAAAAGCTAATCGCCCGCCATTTCCCCAATTTGGGTTGAACGGCCGTTAACAACGCTCGCGGTCCTGGAGCAGCCGGCTCCGCCCCCGCGCGATGCCGCCGGGCGGGCCATGGAGGCGAGCGGCGGCCGGTTCGGAATCTCCAGCATTTCAAAAGCGGCGCCATTGCCG
>DASRCU010000060.1:0-1015 GCA_035652955.1 Verrucomicrobiia bacterium
GCGAGCTGAAGCCGCCCATAATCCAGCTGGGCATCAAGGCGGACTTGATCATCTTTTACCGGCGAAAACACGACACCGCTGCCGCGCGCGCCAGTCAGCCAGCCGGCGACGATGCCACGGCGGGTTTGCGGATCAACCAACGCCAGCCAGACGTAGCTGCCGGGGTTTTTTTCCGGTGTAAGCAGGCCGCCGGAGCCAAGCGTGGTCAGCTTTGCCACCGGCCGGCCGGTTTCGGCTCGGGCATGCCAGGGCTGCAGGCGGTCGACGATCTTCGGTCTGGCTCCGCCGTTATGCACGGCCGTGCGAAAAAGTGCAAAGGGCAGGTCGGGAAAAAGCTCAATCGTGTCGCGTCCGCCATCGGGATGATCGACCACGATGGCCTGCCCCGCACCAAAGACGGGATGCCGGACCGTCTGCACCGAGGCGTCGCCTCCTTCGACGCTGAGCTGTCCTCCGGTGAGAAAAGCGGCGGCTGGCATCCGCGTACTGACGGAAAAATGGCCGGGAACAGGATCGTACTCTATCCGCAGTGCGGCATTTTCGATAGCCACCGAAGCATTTTCACCCCGGAGGGGAAGGCTGGCAAGAATGCCCATGAGGCCTGAGAAAATCAACCACGCGAATTTCATAAAATGTTTGGCGGAGGGGGCGCGTTTTTTTGTCCACATTGTCTTGGAACATTCACATGCTGTGAATGCAGGCATGCCAGCAAAATCTGGAACGAAGCAATGAATCAAAGGCAATTTTTTCACAATATTATTTGCCGGATTTTTTTTAATAACAACAGCCTGTCCGTTGTGCTTGCTTTGACAGTTTCGTCGCTGCTCTTTGTGCTGCATCCGGCAATCACCCAGGGGATTGATTATTATGTTTTGCATCACTTTTATAAATTTTATCTACATGCTTCGATACGATCGGGCGAACTGCCGCTATGGAACCCATATACGGCGTTAGGACGCCCGTTTCTCGCCGATCCGGAAACCGCGGTCTTTTATCCGCCCAATTGGATTTTCAT
>DASRCU010000061.1:0-9884 GCA_035652955.1 Verrucomicrobiia bacterium
GTCGTTCATGGGAGCGAAAATGTCAGGCATAATGCCGTGTTCATGGATAACGCGGTGGCTGGGCGTGTAGTACTTGGCCGTGGTCAGTTTGAGCGCGCCGTGGTCAATGGGGAAAATGCTCTGCACTGAGCCTTTGCCAAAGGTTTTTTCACCCAGAATAATGGCGCGGTGCAAATCCTGGAGACAGCCGGTGACGATTTCGGCGGCGCTGGCGGTGTTGAAGTTGACCAGGACGACGATGGGCACGCCGGGTAATTCATCGCCGCGGCCCCGGGCGTAGAGTTTTTCAACCGAATCGCGGCCTTCGGTGGAAACAATCAACTGACCGCGCGGCAGGAATTTCTGGCACACGGCCACGGCTTCATCCAGCAAACCGCCCGGATTGCCGCGCAGGTCCAGAATCAACGCCTTCAGACCCTGCGCCTTCAATTTGTCCAGAGCGCTTTCCAGTTCCTCGCCAGTCCGATCGCCAAATTCGGTGATGCGCACGTAGCCGATGCCGTCAGGGCCGAGAGGAAAATCCGTGCGACCGTTGATATCCTTGACCATGTCCATGCGGATGACCGCGCGGGTGAGGGTAAAATCACGGATGGCGCCGGTGAGGGGGCGTTCGATGGTGAGGGTGACAGGCGTGCCCGGCTCGCCGCGAAGCTGCTTGACGACGGCGTCAAGCGGAAGCGTCCGCCCCACGCTTCGGCCGTTGATCTTCAGAATACGGTCGCCCGCCAGAATGCCGGCGCGAAAGGCCGGCGTGTCTTCAATGGGAGCCAGCACCGTGACCCAGCCGTCCCTGATTTCAACGACCAATCCCAGACCGCCGAACTGTCCCTCGGTATCGTTCTGTAATTCGCGATAATCGGCGGCGTCTAGAAATTCACTGTGCGGATCCAGGCGGCCGACCATGCCTTGCAACGCCGAATAAACGAGGGCGTGATAAGTCAGATTGGAGCCGTCCACGTATTCGGCATGGACTTTTTGCAGCACGGCGGCAAACAAATCCACGCTTTGCTCCAGCGAATCTTCATGACCCGACACGCGACCCCGCTGAAAATAAATCCATGCACCCAAAGCCAGGTTCAGCGCCAGTGCCAATCCGAGCAGGCCGTAGAGCAGGCGATATTTCATTCGCGGAGAGGTTAAGCGCTTCGGCCGGAGAATTCAAATTTGTTGAATCGGAAAACGTTCGGAAAACCACTCGCCTGGCGACACAATTCGATCCGCCCGCACCGGCCAGCGGCCATAAAGCGGACCTTCGCAGTCAGGGATGGAGCGGCTTGGAGATTCTGTTCAACAGCGCCTCCACCAACGGCAGGTCGCCCGGCACAGTGACTTTGGGATTGGGCGTCAAGTTGGAAACCAGTCGCACCGGCTGGCCGATCCATTCGCAGGCCGCTGTGTCATCTGTAAAGACCAATCCGCGCCGCCGCACCGCCGCCAGGGCGCGACGGATCACTTCCACGCGGAACGTCTGCGGCGTTTGCACCGACCAGAGCCGGGAGCGGTCAAGGGTGCGCTCAATCCAGCGGCCGTCGGCTGATTCCTTGATCGTATCCGTCACCGGCTGGGCAGCCACGGCGGCGCCGGCTTCAGCCGCATTTTTCACAGTGGCTTCGATCAACTCGATGCTCGTACAGGGCCGGGCGGCGTCTTGAATCGCCACGACTTCGGTCGCCGGCGAAAGCGCTTCCAGACCGTTCCAGACCGAATCCTGGCGTTCCTGGCCGCCGATCACAATGCGGAACGGTTTGCGGAGAGAGAATTGAGCTGCCAGCCGGCTGAATTCCTCTTCCCGCCCCCTGCGAACGACCAGAATGATTTCGCCAATGCACGGGGCGTCCTCGAACCGTTGCCAGGTGTGGGCGACGACCGGGCGGCCGGCAACCGTCAAGAACAATTTATCCACACCCGCACCCATTCGGGTGCTTTTGCCGGCGGCCACAATGATGGCTGCATTCATCATTCCCTCAAAATTGAACGGACTTTTATCCGGGCGAACAAGCTAGAATCATTCCACTTTGAGCAGTCAGGCGGCACCGGCGAGTGACGACCGAAGGCTGGCATCATTGTCCGGCCGCGGACGGCGCGTGAGGCGATGGCTCGGGGCGCCAGTCCAACACTTTCAATTGCACGGTGCGCCGCCCGTTGAACGAGTGCCTCTGCGGCGCAAAAGCCAGCTCGAACCGCCCGACCGGCAGGGATTCCTCGCCGGCGTTCCACCAGACCGCTTCCGTGGTGGTGACGCCGTCGGTGACCCACATTTTGACATGTCGCTTGTCGGCGCCGAGACGTTGAAGCGGGCGGGCGTGGGACAAACCGCGCGCGCAGAATTGCACCGGCGGGTTCCCCTGCCCCGTGGGCTTTAGTGCTTCCAGTTGCGCCAGTGTTTCCAGGTTCATCTCCTCCAATCCCACGACGGCGTCCAGGCGCAACGGCGGCTCCAAATCCTCCGGCTTCAAACGGCGCCGCGCCAGCTCATTCAAGCGTTCGCGCAACGCGTCAATCTTTTCCGGCAAAATGCTCAACCCCGCCGCCAGGGCATGTCCGCCGTGACGCAGCAGCAAATCGTCGCACTGGCGCAACGCCGCGGCCAAATCAAAGCCGGCAATGCTGCGGCCCGATCCGCGCATCGGAGCGTTTTCACCGCCGAGGATGATGGTCGGCCGATAAAATTCCTGAAGCACGCGGGAGGCGACGATGCCCACGACACCAATGTGCCAGAGCAACCGCCCTTCGACGATGACAAAATCCCGGCGCGGATCAAATTTCGAGCGAATGGCGCCGAGGATTTCCTCCAACATGGATTTTTCGATTTTTTGTCGTTCGCGATTGCGGGCATCCAGGCTCTGCGCCAGCGGCGCGGCTTCTTCCAAACTGGGAGCCAGCAACAGGCGCAGCGCTTCCTCAGCCGTTTCCAACCGGCCGGCGGCATTCAGTCGCGGCGCCAGTTGGAAGCCGACTTCATAAGCGCCAATCGTTTCCGGCGATTGCGCGACCTGCTTCAAGGCTACCAGGCCGGGCCGCCGGGTTTGATTGAGCCATCGCAAACCAGCCGAAACTAGGATTCGATTTTCGCCCGTGAGCGGCACCAAGTCGGCAATCGTGCCCAGCGCCACCAGGTCGAGCAATGGCTTCAGATCAAACGTCTCCGCGCCCGGCAGGCGGATTTCGCGCCCGCGCTTAACCAGGGCGTGCGCCAATTTGAAGGCCAGACCAACGGAACACAATTCGGTGAACGCCCCGCTCGCCGCCGAAGTGCGGGTTGAGAAGGCCGCGTCGCCCCTGCCGGTGCCGGATGGCTCGAACCCCGCCGGCGAAGAAACAGCCCCGCGCTGCGGATTAACGAGCGCCACAGCGTCGGGCGGTGGATTGGAAATCTGATGATGATCCAGGACCACGACGTCAACGCCGCGGGTGCGAAGGGCGGCAATCGTTTCCACCGCCGTGGAGCCGCAATCCACGGCCAGCAACAGCGTGGCCGGAAATTTGTTCAGACAATTTTCCACGCCCTCGGCGCTCAAGCCATAGCCTTCATCCATCCGCCCGGGCAAATAAAAATCCACGTGCCAGCCGAGGGGACGCAGCACGTGCAATAACAAGGCCGTGGAAGCAACCCCGTCCACGTCGTAATCGCCAAAAATGACCAGCCGCTCCTGCCGTTCGCGCGCGCGCAGCAGGCGCCCAACGGCCTTTTCCATATCCGGCAGCAAAAAGGGATCGGCGAGGGTTTTCAAGCGCGGCTGAAGAAAAGATTCGATGGCCGACGGTTCGCTCAACCCGCGGTTAAGCAGGCATTGGGCCAGCAGCGGCGGGATGTTCAAGCGGCAAGCCAGTTGCCCCGCCAGCAATGGTTGCGGAGGCGCCAGCGTCCATTTGAATTTCATGCTTCTCCGACGGCGAATCCGGGATTTTCGCGCCGGCGCCGAATCAGAAATCGGCGCGGCGATTCCGCCAAACGACCTTGCGCCCATGCACCGAAATTTCATGGCGCGCGATGGCAGCGAGGCAGCGGGGATACAATTCATGTTCGGCGGCCTGAATCCGCGCGTGCAGACTTTCGGGCGTGTCGTCCTCCCGCACCGGCACGACTTGCTGACCGATAATCGGGCCGGCGTCCACGCCGGCATCCACCAGATGCACCGTGCAGCCGGTCACTTTCACGCCGTAGTCCAGTGCCTGCTTCCACGCTTCCAATCCCGGAAACGCCGGCAGCAAAGACGGATGGATGTTGACGATGCGCCCCTCGAAAGCCTGAAGGAAGTCGCGTTTGAGCACGCGCATGAAGCCGGCCAGCACCACCCAATCCACGCGGGCGCTTTGCAGGGCGGTCACATAGGCGCGCTCGGCGGCTTCGTCCAGTTTGGTGCGGAATGTGCCCGGCGGGATAAACTGCGCCGGGATTTTTCGCTCGCGCGCCAGCGCTAAAATGCCGGCGTTCTCCACATCGCTCAAGACCAGGGCAATTTGGGCCGGAATTATTCCCGCCGCCACGGCATCCGCAATGGCGGCAAAATTTGAGCCTTTGCCGGAACCGAGCACACCCAGGCGAATGACGTTATTCACGGCGCCATTCTGGCCATTTGTGCCGGAACTGCAAAGTGAAAGTCGCCGCTCAGGCGAAAATCCCCCCTGGGAACCCGCCGGAAAACGGCGGCGAAAGCCGGCGTCCGCCTTTTGCAATTTATTGACGCCGAGAAAGTTTCAACGCTCCGTTTCCCGGTTGCCTTTCTGCCGCCGCTTGGTTATGCTTTCGGAGCCGTGCGGGCATGAAGCACGCACGGCAAGAATTTTATGGCTGAAGGTTACTGTGTCAAATGCAAGGCCCGGAAGGAAATCGCCAACGGCGTCGAGGAAACGATGAAGAACGGACGCAAGGCGATCAAGGGCAAATGCCCCACTTGCGGCACGGTCATGTTCAAGATTCTGGGCGGCAAGGCCGCTCCGGCCCAGCCTGCTCAAAGTGAAACACCGGCGGATCCCACTCCCGCCAATCCCCCGGCCGCCGGCTGAATTATGTCTGATCAACTCGCTTACGTTATCCTCACCCCCTACTCGCTTTACAAATCGCGCACCGGAGGCATTTTGAGCCGGCTCATTTCGCGCACCGGCCTGGACCTGGCCGCCATGCGCATGTTTGCCCCCAGCCTGGCACTGGCCAGGGAATATGCCGACGCAATTGTCTCTGCCGAAGATCCACAGGATCGGCAAATTCAGGAACTGCTTCGCGATTACGTCCTCCACAATCTCGCGCCCGATCCCAAGACCGGGCGGCGCCGGCGCGTGATGATGATGCTCTTTCGCGGCGAGGACGCCGTGCGCAAGGTGCGCTCCGTCGTCGGCAACCTGAGTCCCGACCGTCGCGGCGGCGAAACAATCCGCGATACCTACAGCGATTTGATCCTGGACGAAGAAACCGGTCAGGTTCGCTATTTTGAACCGGCCGTGCTGGCCGCCCCCAACGAACGCGAGGCCGAGATCAAATTGAAATTGTGGGCGCGTTATTCCGACAGCGACGGTGGCATTCTCGAAAACGTCATTGCCTACCCGCCCGGACAGATTCCCGAACGCACCCTGGTGCTCATCAAGCCCGACAATTTCAAATTTCCCACCGGCCGGCCCGGCAACGTCATTGATTTCTTTTCGCGCACGGGACTCTACATCGTCGGCGTCAAGGTGTTGCACATGAGTCTGGCACAAGCGATGGAATTTTACGGCCCGGTCCGCGAAGTGTTGCGCACCAAACTCAAGGATGCCATCGGGGAACGCGCCCGGAACATTCTCGAAAAGGAGCTGGGATTCAAGATTCCGCCGGCGGCGCAGGCGGCCATCGCGGATATTCTCGGCCCGCTCCACGGGGACAACCAGTTTGACAACATCATGCGCTTCATGACCGGTTTCACGCCGGCCGAGCGGCCCACACCGGAGGAACGCGCCCGGCCCGGCACGCAAAAATGCATTGCGCTGGTGTATGAAGGTGTCCATGCCGTCCGCAAAATTCGCGACGTGCTCGGCCCGACCGATCCCTCCAAAGCGCCGCCCGGATCCATTCGCCGGGAATTCGGTTCCAATATCACCGTCAACGCCGCCCATGCCAGCGATTCGGTGGAAAACGCCCGCCGCGAAATGGCTATCGTCAAGCCTGAAGAAAACAATTTCAAACAGGTCGTTGAGGAAGTTTACGGCAAGCTCTGAAGGCCACGGTCAGCGCCATTGTGCGCCGTTCAATAATTTTTTCAGCAACCGGGCGTCCGCCGGCGGAAACGGATAATTCGCCAATTCAGACGGACCGGCCCATTTGAGCGCGGCGCATCCCAGCGGCCGGGGTTCGCCGCGCGCCAGCTCGCAGATGAAAAATTTCAGGTGAACGGTTTTCTCCGGGTAGGCATGGGTCCATTCATCGAAGGGAGCGTTCACCCGGATTTCCACGCCCAGTTCCTCGCGGATTTCGCGGACGAGGCATTGCTCGAAGGTCTCCTCCGGCTCCCGCTTGCCGCCGGGAAATTCCCAAAGGCCGCCGAGGTGCGCCCCGGCGGGGCGCTGCGTGATCAGCACTTTCCCGTCCCGGAAAATGAGCGCGGCGCTGACGTCAATGACTTTCATCGGGAAGCGCCTCAAACGGCCGGTGTGCCACCGCGGATTGCCAGGGCCGATGGCGTCTAATTCGAGCGCTCACCGGCCGACGCTTTTATAGACCCATCCCCGGCGTTCCATTTCCTTGGGATCAAACAGGTTCCGTCCGTCAAACAAAATCGGGTGCGAGAGGGCCTTATACGCCCGATCCAGATCGAGCTGCTTGAACTCTTCCCATTCGGTGGCAATCACCAGCGCATCACAGCCCTCCGCCACCGCGTTCATGTCATCCACATACGTCACGTCGTGCAAAACGGCCTTGGCCTTTTCCATCGCCTTGGGGTCGTGCACGCGCAACAGCGCGCCTTCCTTTTGAAGCCGGTGACAGAGTTCAATCGCCGGCGACATGCGCACGTCGTCGGTATTTTGTTTGAACGCCAGACCCAGGACGCCGATGGTCTTGTCCTTTAACACCCAGAGCGTATCGGTGATTTTTTTGACGAAGCGGTCCATCTGCTCGGCATTGATGCGCTGGACTTCTTTCAACAGCCGGAAATCGTAGCCGATTTGTTCGGCGATTTTGATGAACGCGCTCAAATCCTTCGGGAAACAACTGCCGCCAAAGCCGATGCCGGCATTGAGAAAACGCCGGCCGATGCGCTCGTCCAGCCCAATGCCGTGTGCCACTTCCTGGACGTTGGCGCCTGCAGCCTCGCACAAAATGGAGATGGCGTTAATGTAGGAAATTTTCAACGCCAGAAACGAATTGGCCGCGTGTTTGATCAGCTCTGCCGAGGCGATGTCAGTGACGATGATCGGCGCCTGAAACGGCGCGTAAATTTCCTTCATGGCCGCCACGGGCCGCGGTGAGCGCACCCCAATGACGATGCGATCCGGTTTCATCAGGTCATTCACCGCGAACCCCTCGCGCAGGAATTCGGGGTTGCTGACGACATCAAAATCCACCCTCGCCTTGCAGTAGCGTTTAATGGTTTCGGTTACCTTGTCACCGGTCTTGACCGGTACGGTGCTCTTATCCACGATGATTTTGTATTCCGTCATGGCGGCGGCAATCTCTCGCGCCACCTTTTCAATGAAGCTCAAATCCACCGAGCCGTCCGGCAGCGGCGGCGTGGGCACCGCAATGAAAATCACATCCGACTTTTGAACTCCCTCGGCGGTGCTGTCGGTGAACTCCAGACGGCCGGCAGCCACATTTTGTCTGACCAACTCCTCCAGTCCCGGCTCGTAAATGGGGATGCCGCCGGCTTGCAACAGTTTTACCTTGGCCACATCGTTGTCCACGCACACCACGCGGTGGCCAACTTCGGCAAAACAGGCGCCGGTGACCAATCCGACGTAACCGGTACCGATAATGGTCAACTTCATGGTCCGCGGCTGGGTAAAGGAGTGAAGTTTTCCGGGGCGCTGGCGGACAGCGAGAATTGACGGCGCAACACAGCCACGCGCTCGGCGGCCTGGGAACCGAGAGACGTGCCGACGCCGACCCGGGCGACATCCTGGTAAAAAACCAGTGCGTCATTGAACCGCCCCTGCTCCTCGGCAATCCGGCCCAAGGCGAATTTTGCCGTCATGTCAATCACCGGGTCGTTGGAATTGGCTGTCACCCGCTGATAGGCCCGAACGGCTTCATTTGTTTTGTTCTCCGCCTCCAGAGAGGCTGCCACCCCCAGCATCGCCAGGTCTGAAAATTGATTGTCTGGATGTTCGTTGAGAAATTTTTGGAACTGCACCTCCGCCTCCGCGTAGCGCCCCGCGTCAAACAGCGCCTTGGCTGCCTGCAGCCAGGCGCGCTGCCCGGCGAGCGTGCCGGGAAATTCGGCAGCGACCTTCAGACAGGCGTCAGCCGTCGGCCCGCCCGGCGTGACGAACAACTGCGACAACGCCTGCCCGGCGACGATTTCCTTCTGGCCGGTCTCATAAAAAAAATACGAAACGGCCAGCACCCCGGCCGCTACCACCGCGACCGCGGCCATGAGCCGGTTTTTGTTGGTCTCGACCCACGACCATAATTTGAGAAGCAACACCGTCGTATCTTGCGCTGGCATAAATGAGCCGGCAGTGTTTCCAGCAGCCGGCCAAAACGCAAGCAAATCTTTGCCGACGAGAAAAATTTGGCTCCACCTGCGCATGATTATTTCTGCGGCCGAAGGCAAATCGGCGGGTTCATTCGCCGCCAGCCATTGTGCAATGGAAAAACCCCGCGCGGCAGTGCCCCGCGACCCCAGCCTGCCTGAATTGTGCCCGAAAATTTCCTCTCGCTTTACGAGCCAACCGGTACAAGGTTGCCCAGGAAGTCTTCCGGCAGAGAAAATTTGCTTGAGTGCCGGGCGCCTGCCGGCTTGACTATTGACAACGGAGAGATGGCCGAGTGGCTGAAGGCGGCGGTTTGCTAAACCGTTATACGGCCAAAAGCCGTATCGGGGGTTCGAATCCCCCTCTCTCCGCCAGCCTTTACAAGGGAATTCTAACGGTGCCTCCCGGTTAGACTCCGAAATTCAATCGCGCCAGATCCCGGCTTGGCCGGGTTATCACCGCTTGAACAAAACTTCCAGTTCCACTCTAAGCCGCCTTTCTCGCCATCGTTAAATCGGCGGAGTGAATTTAACGAGCGTCTCACCATGAATTTAATTTCAAATGGCACAATGAGCACGGCACAATCGAATTTAACGCGCTTGCAGGCCGGGGATTCTCGCTGACTGCGTTTTGGATCATTGCGCCGGAAACTTGCGAGACAACCCGTATCAGCCGTACCACCGGCAGCCGCAAAGGCTCAGACACCGCCCTGACAAGTTCGTAACGCCAACAGGAAGCCGTTTTTCGGTTGGCAACACGGTTGGCAGTGGCAAGGGAACGCCATTGACAACAAGATGCTAACGACGCGAGGCAACACGATGTCAACGGCCTATTGGCGCCAGGTGAATGGCTTTGCGCTGGATGCAGTTGCAGACGGGCGCATATCAAAAAATGAGTGGGTCAAATGAGCGAAGGTTTGATATCAGTGGGGCATGAACAACTGCTGTGAGAAAACGGTTCCTCAATCCGACAGCAGTTACCAGACGTTTGACCAGCCGGTGGCTGACGGGCAGGCACGTCTGACGGCGGGGTTGAACCAAAGCGTTCAAGCCTCGGAGGAGACCCTGGGTCATCTGGAAGAGCAAATTCTGCGGCAAACGCAGGGACTGGAGCGCAGACTTCTGGAGGAGGCGGCCCAGAAGAAGGCCGACCAAACTCCACCGGTTTGTCCTGTGTGCGGGCATCCCTTGAGTCGGCGCACGCAGGATCATGAGCGGACA
>DASRCU010000062.1:0-20452 GCA_035652955.1 Verrucomicrobiia bacterium
TGACCAATGCGATGGTCATGATTTACGACAACGCCATTTCCTTTGTGGACCCTTCGCCGGCGGCGTTATGCGGATTTTACCGTATTGAAGCTGTCGCGCCGTGATTGACCTCCGCTCACAAGATCGGGCTGCTTTTTGCAAATGCTTCAAATGAATTTCAACCGCCGTCGTGCCGCCGCAGTTCGGCAAAGATTTAGCTTGACCTCAAAAAAGAAATTTGTTTAATGAAGTTGTTTGAAGGTTCACTCTAAAAATTCACTGCTCCAATCAGGTCCTGAAAAGACGAAAGTTCTCTCAGTTTTCGCAGGGATTGTGTGTTTTTTTCTGGCGGCGATTTTTTTTGAACCGGCTTCTGCCTGGAGCGCGGGTTGTATGCCGCCGCCGCCGGGGCTGGTGGGCTGGTGGGCCGGCAACGGAAACTATCTGGACTCTGCCGGAGCGAACCCCGGGAATCCCCAGGGCAACGCCACTTTTGCGCCGGGATTGGTGGGACAGGCGTTTTCGCTGGACGGTTCCAGCGGGTATGTGCTCATCCCGGACAGTCCCGCCCTGCGACCAATGGAATTCACGGTTGCTGCATGGATCAAAGGCGCTTCTTACAGTTCCGGCAGTTGGAATACCATTTTCAGCCGCGGCACCAGCGGATCGTATCCGGGCATGGGCTGTTGCGCCGACACGTATGGCCTGTTCATTTACCAGGACAAGCCGCAACTGGTGACCTATCACGCAAATTCGGGCGAAGATCTCCTGACGGCCACCAATCTCGTGCCGCCGGGCGAATGGCATTTCATTGCCGGCAGTTTCGACGGCGCGACGAAAAAGCTTTACTACGACGGAGTTCTGGTGGCGACGACAACGGTGACCAACGCCTTGGTTTATGATTCCGCCGCCGTGCCGGTGCTCATCGGCGAAGATTGGAACAACAACAGCGCGGCCAACATAAAATTCAACGGTCTGCTGGATGAAGTGGATCTTTACAACCGGGCGCTGTCTGATGCCGAGGTCCTGGCCCTTTACAACGCCGGCAATGCCGGCAAGTGCGGGCCGTTGAGCGCGGGCGCGCGCGTGCCGTATTTCACGGACTTCGAGAACGGCGTGGGACCGGAATGGGCGGTGCCGGCGTTCAACCAGTCGGAAACACTGGGTTTTACCCGGTTCACGGGCCAGTTTGACAACACGCCTCAAGCTCTCACGCTGACCAATCTGACCGTCGGACAATCCTATACTCTGGGATTCGACTTTTATGCCATTGACAGTTGGGATGGCAATAGCGGCCCGGACTTTTTCAACGTGGCGGTCAATGGAGCGCAGGTATTTCATTATACCTTTGCCAACAACAATGGCCAACCGCCGGCCAGTCCGCAAAGTTACCCCGGCCAGCCGGATGAGGGCCGCGCTAATTGGGGATTCGTTCCCGGCTACGTCGACGCCATCTACCGCAATATCGAAATCCCTTTCATCGCCTCCAATTCCACCGTCACCATTTCGTTTCAAGGCCAGGGCCTGGGTGGTTTGACCGATGAATCCTGGGGCGTGGATAATGTCGCCGTCCAATTGACTTCCGCCTTGACGGGCGATTTCGTCCGCAGCTCGAGTTTGCCACCCGCCGGGACAACGAGTTATGACGCGATGGACACCTTCACTATTTCGGCGCGGCTGCCGTTGCTGCCCGCTTCGGCGACCAACGCCGCCAACTATTCCCTGACCGAGGCGGGTGCCGACGGCGTGTTGGGCACGGGCGATGATGTGAATGTGCCATTAACGCCGACGTTGCCCGGCGCGGGCGGACATTCGGTTGCCTTTGCCCTGGCGAACGCGCCTTTGCAGCCGGGCCGTTACCGATTCCAAACGTTTACCGGTCTGCTCGACGCCAACTCGAACGCCGTGCCGGAGTTCACTCGCGATTTTACCGTTGCCAACCCGGTGCCCGGACGGATTGAAAGCACGAGCAATGATACGTTGGCCAACGCCACGCTGTTGCCGGCGACCGAATCGCCGGCCGGCAGTGGCTTTTACACCGCGTTTGCCGCCGGCTTGTTTTCGTCCCCAACGGACGTGGACTACTGGACGTTCAACGCCGAGGCCGGCGACGTCGTCACCATCCGGCTGGAGTCTGAATCGCAAGGCGTTTATCCGCATCTGCGGCTGCGCAATGCCTCCGACCAGGATATGGCAGGCACCGACGGGGGATACGACGGCGTGGCGCAAATTCAGGATTTCGTCATCAACACGCCCGGCACGTATTATTTGCGAGTCTGGAGCAGCAACAATCGCTCGCGCTACTGGATGCGTCTGGACCAATCGCGCGGCCCGCCGTTGGAAACCGAAAGCAACGATTCTCAGACCAGCGCCAACCCGCTCAACTTGACCTTCAGTCCAGGGCTTTATCAGGCACGAGTAGCCGGCTCGCTGCCGGCGGCAGACACGGCGGGCGATTATTTCCGGCTGGGCACCCTCAACGCCGGCAATTCCCTCAGTGTCACCGTCCTCTACCCGACCGGCTCGGTGTTGACTGCCAGCCAGACATTGCTGGACGTGCAACTGGACGGCAATCCGGTTCCGCTGGCCACCAACGCCGCCGGCAATCTGAACTTCACCGTCATTTCCAATGGTGTGCATTACCTCCACATCGCCACCACGAATCGGAATTTGCGGGCGCAGTATTTGTTGAACGTGGCGGTGGTGGACGGCGTGCCGCCGGTGATTACCGGCACGACCCTGCCGGCCGAAGGCGCGTCCGTCAGCAACATCGTGGACCGGTTTACGCTGAATTTTTCGGAAGACCTGTTTGCCCCCAGCGTGAGCAATTCGGCCAATTACGAATTGCGCAGCGCGGGCGCAGACGGAATTTTCGGAACTGGTGACGACGTATTTTACCCGGTGGCGATTTCCAGCGCCGGTTACACGAACGGCCTGTCCGCCGCTTACACCATCCCCGACGGCCCGCTGCAACCGGGCAATTACCGGCTGACCGTCAGCACCAATCTTCTTGACCGCGCCGGCAACGCGATGGCAGCGCCGTTCGTGCGGAATTTCAGCGTGGCGAACATTTCCGGTTACGTGCTGGAAAACCGCCAGGATGACGTCGCCGGCCTGGGCACGTTGCTGGGCACAGTGAGCGGCACGAACGGCAACGGGACGCTGGCCAACATCGGCAGCGCAGGCGTCGGCAGCAACCCGCAAAGCATCGCCGCCGGCCAGTTCAATGGCGACACCAGTCTTGATCTGGTCACGGCCAACGGAAGCAGCGGCAACGTGACCGTGCTCACCAACAACGGAGCCGGCGGCTTCGTGGCCTCGGCCAGCCTCTCCACCGGAAACAATCCCATCGCCGTGGTCGTCGGCGATTTCAACCGCGACGGCCATGACGACCTGGCTGTGGCCAATTATTACGGCAATTCGGTAACCATCCTGCTGGGCGATGGCCACGGGAGTTTCCAGTTGAAAACCAATCTGCCTGGGTTCAACAATCCCTACAATCTGGCCGTGGCCGATGTGAACGGCGACAGCCGACCGGACCTGATCGTTCCCAATTCAGGCAACGGCACCATCAGCGTGCTGCTGGGCAATGGCGACGGGACGTTTCAAGTTTATACGAATTATACCACGGGCAGTTCTCCCCAATGGATCGCAGCAGGCGATTTGAACAACGACACCAAACCGGATCTCGTGGTGGTAAACCGCAACAGCAACACGGCGACCGTACTGCTGGGCAACGGTGACGGCTCCTTCCAAATCGTCACCAATCTGGCCACAGGCAACAATCCGCGGTGTGTGGCCATCGCCGATGTGACCGGCGACGGCGTTCCGGACATCGTGACGCTGCAAGGCGGCGAGAACTCGGTGAACATTTTTGCCGGCAATGGCGACGGCACGTTTCAACCGCGTCGCTTTTATTTTGACGGCACATCGGCCGCTTACGCCCTGGCGGTGGCCGATTTGAACGGTGATGGCGCACCGGACATTATCGTGCCCGGCTACTACAACTTCACGTTCAGTGTCCTGCTCAACAATGGCGCCGGCGCCTTCACCAATATTTCGAGCTACGGCCTGGGATACTACACCTACCCCATCGGCGTGGTCGTGGGCGATTTTGACAGCGATGGCCGGCCCGGTTTGGCCTTTTGCAATTATTCCGCAAACACCGTCAGCGTTTGGACGGGCAATCCGGCGTTAACGCTGGCTGAAGACCCGCCCGGCAGCGGTTTGCGCTCCGTTTCCGGTCGCGGCACCCGGAGCAATTCCAGCGACGTGGATTACTGGCGGTTCTCCGGCAACGCGGGCGACCAGGCGATCGTGGCGGTGGAAGCCCCGGGCAATCCCGGCAACAGCAGCTTGAACTTCCAAATCCAGCAAACAGATGGCAGCGTATTGACCTCGTTCAATTCCACCGGCAATGGCTGGGGCCAGAGCCCGGTCGTCAAATTGCCCTACACCGGCACTTATCTGCTGCGGGTCGCCGCCAACAATGATTATCAGGGTGAATATCGTTTCCGCGTGACGCTGGCCCGGCCACCACTGCAACTGCAAAACGAAGGGAACGATTCCATCGCCAACGCCGGCACGCCAGCCTTTACACTGACCAATGCTCATCTGACCGCTACGCTGGCTGGTTATTTGAGTGTGGGCGACAGCGGTGATTATTTTTACCTGGGCCAGTTGCCGGGCGGCACGGCCGGCAGCGTGGCCGTGCGCGAACCGGCCAGTAGCGGACTGGCCGGAACGCTCTGGATTTACAGCAGCACCGGAGTTCTGCTCACCAACAGCGTCGCCGGCGCCACGAATTTCATCTTTACCATTCCCCCGAATGGGGGCGGCGCTTATTTCGCGCGTCTGACCGGTTCGCCGGACGGTTTCACCGGCACGGCGGGAATGGCGTTGCGTTTCTCCGGCGGCAGCGATTACGCGGACTTGGGCAACTGGTTCAATTATCAGAGTTTCACCCTTTCCGTGTGGCTGAATCCGGCTTCCTCGCAAAACAACTACGCCGACATCATTGACAACAATCACACCAGCTACAACTGGGTAATCGAGCAAAACGGCGGCAACGTCAATCAATACACCTGGGGATCGGCGGACGGGGGCACGGCGGTGCCCTTCACGTTGACGGCCAATTCCTGGCAAAACCTCACCGTGACGCGCAACGCAACCAACGTCAGCATTGTCTATCTCAACGGCGTGCCGGTAGGCACCAACGCCGCGCCGGGCCAGATCAATTACGCCAACCCGCCCAGCTTGAGCCTGGCCCGCTGGGTGGGCGGCGGGGGTCGCGGCTGGAACGGCATGATGGACGACCTGCGCATTTTCAATCGCGCCCTGTCGCCGGCGGAAGTGACCGCCAACCTGACAGCCACGCTCACCGGCAATGAACCGAACCTCATTGGCTGGTGGCCGTTTAATGAAGGCGCCGGAACCAACGCCTTCGACTTGAGTCCGTCCCACCATACCGCCATGCTTGTCAACGGTCCGGTGTGGACGCCGCTGGCGGGCACCAGCGCGCTGCCGCAGGGATTGCAGTCGCAATATATCCTGACCTTCAACCTTACCAACGCCACGCCGCCGCAGATCACCGGTGTCAACCTGCCCGCCAACAACGCCGTCTCCAGCAACCTCATTACCGCCTTCACGGTAAACTTCAGCGAGGACATGGATGCGCGCTTTGGCGCGCTTTTCCGCAACGTTTATCGCACCAACGGCCATTCCTACCTGCTGACAGACACCACGCTTTCATGGCCGGACGCCGAAATGGCCGCGCAAAGGCTGAACGGACATTTGGTCACCGTAAATTCGGTGGCGGAAAATGCCTGGCTGAATCAAACGTTCGGCAGCGCCGGCGAATTGTGGATCGGATTGAATTTGCTCTCCACCAACGGCAACTGGACCTGGTCGAGTGGCGAACCGTTCGGCTACAGCAACTGGAGCGGCGGCAATCCCGACAACTCCGGTGGTTACGAAACGGCGGTGAAGCTGCGCACCGACGGCACATGGGACGACGTGCCGCCGGGGACCACCCTGCGTGGCATCATTGAAGTGACCAACACCGCGGACGCCGACGGCGATGGTCTGGTGGATGCCATTGATCCGTATCCGAACGATCCGAAGAATGCCTTCGATTTGCGCGCCGCCGGGCCGGACGGTCAGTTTGATACCGGCGACGACGCGATTTACCGGATTTACACGACAGGTTACACAAATGGATTGTTCGCGCCGTTTGCCATCGCCGACGGCCCCCTGCAGCCGGGCAATTATCGCTTCAAAGTCACGACTTTTCTGACGGACCGATTTGGAAATCCGCTGGCTGCCCCGTTCACGAATTATTTCAGCATCACGCCGGTGAGCGGGTTCCTGACTGAAAACCGGCGCACAAACGGCGTCTCGGCCACCTCGTTGAGCGCCAATCCCACCCAGCAACCGGACGGCTCGCTCACCGCGGCGACGGGCAGCGGGACCGGCGCCAATCCCTATTTCATCGCGCAAGGATTTTTCAACGGCGACACGAATCTGGATCTGGCCACGGCGAATTGGAGCAGCGGCAGCGTGACGGTCCTCACCAACGACGGCAACGCGAATTTCATCACGGCCACGAATATTCCCGCCGGCAACAACCCCATCTCTGTGGCGGTAGCGGATTTCAACCGGGATACGAACAGCGATCTGGCCGTGGCCAATTACAACTCCGGAACGGTGAGCATCCTGCTGGGCAACGGCGCCGGCGGATTTACGCTGGCGACGAATCTAGCCGGGTTCAACGGACCGAAAAATTTTGCTATCGGAGATTTCAACCACGACGGCGCGCCGGATTTGGCTGTGCCCAACTCCGGCGGCAACACCATTACCGTTTGCTTCGGAAGCGGCAACGGCCATTTTACCAATGCGACCGTCTATACCGTCGGCAACGCGCCGCAAACGATGGCTGCCGGCGACCTCAACGGCGACGGCAACCTCGATTTGCTGGTGGCAAATTACAGCAGCGCCACATTGACCGTGCTGACAGGCAATGCCAACGGCGCGTTCGTGGTAACGACGAATTTCGCCACGTTGAGCGGCGTGCGTTACGTGGCTTTGGGCGATGTAAACGGCGATGGCCTGCCGGACGCCGTGACGGTCAACAACAACGGCTACCTGAGCGTTTTCCGCGGCAACGGCGACGGCACGTTTCAGGCGCGCACGGATTATAACATCGGCAGCGGCGACACTTACCAGGTTGTGCTGGCGGACATCAATCAGGACGGGGCGCTGGACGCCCTGGTTCCTGCCGACGGCGCCAACCGTCTCATTACGTTGCTGAACAATGGCGACGGAACATTCGGCAGTCAGATTTCCTACGGTGCCGGGGGCAATCCGATCAGCCTGGTGACCGGCGATTACAATGGCGACGGCCGCCCGGACATCGTAACCGCCAACTACAGCGGCAACAACATCACCGTTTGGCTGGGCAACAACATGGAAGGTTTGGCTTACGATCCGGCCGGGACCGGCTTGCGGGTGGTGGCCGCGCGCGGAAATTTGGCGGACGGCAACGACCTGGATTACTGGACCTTCAGCGCGCAAAGCGGCGATCGGTTGGCCTTCGCGTGCGAAAATCCGCGCAACCCGTCCGCTTCAGGTTTGATTTACCGATTTTATTACCCGGATGGAAGCCAATGGACTTCATTCGGCAGTGATTACAACGGCCGGGGCCAGATCAATCTGACCGTGCCGGCTTCGGGCACTTACACGGTGCGCGTTGAGCCATATTATCAATACTACGGCGAATATCGTTTCCGGCTGACGCTGGCCCGGCCGCCGGTGCAGTTGGAAACAGAAAACAACGATTCCATCGGCAATGCCAACTCGCCGACGCTCGCCATCGCGGCGGGCGCGCAAACGGCCACGGTGCTGGGCTACATCGGCAATTATGACACGGCGGGCGATTATTTCCGGCTCGGCAATCTGGCCGCCGGCACGGTCATCAGTCTGGGCCTGACACAACCGGCCAACAGCGGGTTGATCGGCATCATGACCATTTACAACGCCGCAGGCGCGGCGGTTTCCAATTCACCGGCGGGCGCCACAAATCTGACCTGGACGGTGCCCACCGGCGGCGATGGTTTATATTACGCCCGGGTGCAGGATACCGGCTCGGCTTCCGGCATTCTGACGCAATATCTCTTGAACATTCGGCTGTCCGGCGCCGCGCCGCCGACCATCACGTCCATCACTTTGCCGGCGGAGGGCGCGACGGTCTCAAACATCATTGACCGGTTTTCACTGACCTTCTCGCAGGACATGTATTCGCCCAGCGTCACCAATCCGGCCAGCTACGAATTGCGCAGCGCCGGCCCGGACAACGTGTTCGGCGACGGCGACGATCAGCTTTACACCGTGGTCAACTCGCCGTTTTACACCTCCGGCACCAACGCCTCGTATCTGATCACCGACGGCCCGCTGCAACCCGGCTTGTATCGCTTCACGGCCAACACGAATTTGCAGGACCGTTTGCTCGATCCAATGACGACAAATTTCGTCCGGAATTTCGCTGTAACGAACCTCCCGGGCTTTGTGTCGGAAAGCCGGAGCGACGACAGCCTGGCGTTGGCGACGAGCTTAAGCGTCGCGCGCAGCAACCGGCTGGACGGCTCGTTTTCCAGCGGGTCCAGCCTTGGTTTTCCGGTCAGTGTTGAACGCATCGCCGCCGGCCGGATCAACGGCGACACGAACCTGGACCTGGCCGTGACTTTGTGGAATAGCGGCAGCGTCGGCATCCTGCTGGGCAACGGCGACGGCTCGTTCACGTTGAAAACCAATGTGCCCACCGGCAGCCAGGCCTGGTCGGTCGCGGCCGGCAATTTCAATGCCGACTCTAATCTGGACCTGGCGGTGGCCAATTACGGCTCCGGCACGGTCAGTATCCTGCTGGGCAACGGCGACGGCTCTTTCTCATCTGCCAGCAACATTCCCGTGGGAGCCAATCCCTATCACGTTGTCATCGGTGACTTTGACAAAGACGGCAAGAGCGACCTGGCGGTGGCAAATTTCAACAGCGGCAACATCAGCGTGCTGTTGGGCAACGGCGACGGCACCTTCCGCGGGCCATTCGCCTACAACACCGGCGGCAATCCGGCTTACCTGGCAATAGGCGATGTCAACGGTGACGGCAAACCGGATCTGGCGGTGGCCAATTACGGCACCAGCAGCGTGAACCTGCTGCTGGGCAACGGCGACGGCTCGTTCGCGCCGGCGGTGAACCTGGCCAGCGGCTTGAATCCGCGGGCAGTCGTGCTGGCCGATTTGAATGGGGACGGCAAGCCGGACCTGGCCGTCTTCAACAGCGGCGACAATACGGTCAGCGTCCTGTTGGGCAACGGCGACGGCTCGTTTCAGCGCCGCGTTAATTACCCGACGAGCACTTCAGACGGCTATGAGTTGCTGACGACGGACCTGAATGGCGACGGCCGCCCTGATCTCATTGTGGGCGGTTACAACAACTCGCTGGTGAGCGTGCTGATGAACAATGGCGACGGGACGTTCCAAACGCCCGAAACGTTCGGGCTGGGCGGGCACTGTGTGGGGCTGGCGGCGGGCGATTTCAACAATGACGGACGGCTGGACCTGGCAGCAGGCAGCGACAACGCAAACGCAGTTTATACTTTGTTGGGGAACGACACGGAAACGCTGGCGAGCGATTCTCCCGACGGCGGCATCCGCATGGGCGCAGGCCGCGGCAACGTGGCCAGCGGGGATTACGATTATTGGTCTTTCTCCGGTCACGCCGGCGACCGGCTGGAACTGGCAGTGGAAAATCCAGGCGATCCGGCGGCTTCAGGGTTGACTTATCGTATCTACTTCGCCAACGGAAATCAGTGGACTGCCTTCAGCTCGGATTACTATGGCCGCGGGCAATTGGACGCCGTGCTGCCGGTCACGGGCACTTACTACGTCCGCGTTGAGCAGTATTACAGTTACGTCGGCGAATACCGGTTTCGCGTAACACTGGCCAAACCGCCAGTGCAGCAGGAATCCGAAGACAACAACTCTGTCGGCCAGGCGAACGTGTTGAATTTCGCCAATGCCGGCGGTCATCGCACGGCCAGCGTGCTTGGTTATGAAAGCCGGCGCGACGGCGGCACGGATTTCTTTGCGCTGGGCAATCTTTCCGCCGGCGCGGTCATCAGCCTCACGTTCAGCCGCCCCAACAGCAGCCCGCTCATCGGGCAACTCGCGATTTACAATGCCTCCGGGACGCTACTGACCAATGCGCCGGCGGGGCAAACGAACCTGGTTTTTGTTGTTCCCGCCACCAACGCTTATTTTGCCAACCTCAGCGCCGCCAATAATTCGGCCGGCTTGTTTGCCACTTACATTTTGAACCTGGACGTGGCGGACGCAACCCCGGCGGTGATCACGTCGGTGACTCTTCCAGCCAATGGAACGACGAACACGAGCTTCGTGGACCATTTCACGCTCGGTTTCAGCAAGGACCTGGATCCGGCGCTCAACGCGCTGAACCGGCCCATTCAACTTTACGGCGGCCACGCCTATACAATCACCGACGGCGGCTCGACGTGGTTTGACGCCGAGGCCGCGGCACGGGCCTGGGGCGGTCATTTGGCGAGCATCGGCGATGTGCTGGAAAACGCGTTTGTGCAAAGCGCGTTCAGCAGCTACGGCAATGTATGGATCGGCCTTTCGGACGAGGCGCAACACGGCAGTTATGTCTGGTCCAGTGGCGACCCGCTGACTTACACCAATTGGAGCAGCGGCCAGCCGAACAATGCCGGCAGCCGGGATTACGTCGCCCTGCAAGGCGACGGCACGTGGGCGGATTTCGCGGCCTCAGCCAATTACCGCGGCGTGGTGGAAGTCAACGGCCCGGATAGCGACGGCGACGGAATCCCTGACACGCTCGACCCGTATCCTTACGATCCGTTCAACGTGTTTGATCTGCGCGCCGCAGGGCCGGACGGCGTGTTTGACACGGCTGACGACCAGGTTTACCACCTGACTCATGACACCTACACAAGCGGCTTGTCGTTGAATTTCTACCTGGCGGACGGACCGTTGCAGCCAGGTTATTATCGCTTCACCGTCACCAGCTCGTTGCGCGATTTGTTCGGCAACGGTTTGGCGGCGCCTTACGTGAGTTATTTCACCATTGCCGGCGTGAGCGGTTATGTTAATGCGGGCCGGACCAATACCACCTTTGCTGCGGCCACGCCGTTACCGCTGACCGAGGACCCGGCAGGCATGAAGACCGCCGCCGGGCGCGGCAAATTGTTTAACGGAAACGACGTGGATTACTGGAGTTTCACCGGCACATCGAACGATTTAATGGTGCTGGGGGTGGACGTGCCGGGTAATCCGGCCGCCAGCGGTTTGCATTACCAGATTTTCCGTCCGGACGGCTCGCGCCTGGCCGACTTTTATCCCTCCTATTACGGCGACGGCCAAACGGCGGCCTATCGGTTAACCACCAACGGGACTTATTACATTTCGGTTTCGCCTTACTACGGCTATTACGGTGAATACCGGTTGCGCGTGACGACGCTGACATCGCCGTTGCAGGCGGAGACGGAGGACAACGGCAGCCTGGCCAACGCGAACCCGGTCAGTTATACCCTCAGCAGCAACACGGCTTCGGCCAGTATCGGCGGTTACATTCATAATGCGACCGACCTGGATTATTTCAACCTTGGCACGGTCACCAACGGCTACACCATTTTCCTGAGCGTGCGCCAGCCGGTTTCCAGTCCGCTGGCGCCGGTCGTCAGCGTTTACAATTCGGCTAATGTCTATCAGCCGGAGGCTGCGGGCGGGCGGGCGGACGACGGCGTGGCGGAGGTGCCCATCACGCAAACGGGCAGTTACTACGCGCTCGTGCGCGGCGGGCAAGGCACCGGCGGCTTGGACGCGCAATATCTGCTGGACATTGAAACGGCTCCTTCCGGCGCGGTGTCCTTCCCGAATTTGCAGGTAGTCTCCGTCACACCGCCGTCCGGCGGCGGCATTCAGAGCGGCCAGCCAATCACGTATTCTTTCACCGTGAGGAACGTCGGCTCGCTGGCCACGCCCAGTGCCAATTGGACCGACCGCGCGGTGCTTTCCACCGACACGATTCTGGGCAATGGCGACGACATTCCGCTCGGTTTCTTCCCGCACAACGGTGTGTTGAATCCCGGCGAGAGTTACAGCCTGACCAATACCTTCGCCCTGCCCGATGGTATCAGCGGCGACTATTACGTCATCGTCTTCACCGACGCCGGCAACGCCGTCAACGAGTTCGTCTTTGAAAATGACAACACCACGGTGTCCACCTCCACCTTCCACGTGAACCTGGCGCCCTACCCCGACCTGCGCGTGGAAAATCTTGCCGTGACCGGGCCGGACGCCAATCACGTTTACAGTGTCGCCTGGAACACCGCCAATCGCGGAACAGGAACCGCACCCGCCGGCTTTTACGAACATTTCCAGGTTCGCAATTTGAACAGCGGCGCCCTGCTGGCGGACGTGGAGCAGCCGGTAAACAGCAGCCTGGCACCCAATGCCACACTGCCGCATCAAATGTTCGTCACTGCCTCCAACGCGGCCAATTACCAGGTGCAGGTGACCACTGATTCGCGCAACAACGTCTTTGAAGACGACGCCGTCAGCCATGCTGACGCCGAGGCCAACAATACCGCCACAGCGGGCTTTTCCATCACCGCATATTACACCGTCGCGCTGCAGAGCAGCCCGCCGGGCGCCGGCTTGCTGACGGGCGCGGGCACCTATTCCTCCGGCTCGCCCGTCACTGTCACCGCCGTGCCCCTGACCAATACGCTGCCGTATCAGTTCGTCAATTGGACGGAAGGAGGCGCGTTCCAGAGCGCCGGCACCAATTACAGCTTCATCATTTCAGGCAATCGCTCGCTGACGGCGAACTTTACGCTGCCCAGTTTCCAGATCACCGCGTCGAACAATCCGCCCGGCGCCGGCATCGTCGCAGGACAGGGAACCTATTTTTACGGCACGACCAACGTTCTCACCGCCAGCGCGAATTATGGCTGGCGCTTCACTAATTGGACCGAAAACGGGACCGTGATTGCCACCGCCGCGGCACTGACGAACCTCGTGACCAGCAACCGGTTCGTGGTCGCCAATTACGTCGAGGCCAACACCGTTCACTACGTCACCACCGCGACTTCACCCACGAATCTGGCGACGGTGACCGGCGGCGGCACTTATCACAATGGCGAGACGGCGGTCATCAGTGCACCCGCGGCCATTACGAATCCGCCGAACATTTACACCTTCCGTGAATTCCAGCTCAACGGTGCCTTGGCCGCCAGCAGCACCTCGTTCAACAAGACTTTCTCCACGCTCGACCCCACCAACATGAATTACGTCGCAGTCTATGACGTGCGGAGTATTTTGCCGGTGGTGATTGTCGTCACGCCCGGTTTTACCAACACTATCCTCGGCGGCTTCACCATTGTCACCAACCCCGTGCCGGCCTCCACCAACTACCAGATCACGCTCCAATTTGACCGGACGATGGACCCGACTGTGACGCCGGTTCTGGTCATCACCAACGCGATCGCCGCCGTGCAGCCGGTGGTGCCCACGGGCGGCGTTTGGTTCGCGACCCGCGTTGCCAACGACACTTATCGGACGCCGTTTATCACGCTCAGCAACGGCATGGATGGCCCGGCGCTGGTGCAGGTTTCCGGCGCGCGTGATCCGGGCGGCGCGCAAATGGCTGCAACCAACGTGGCGGCCCTGATTATTGACGTGACCCCGCCGACGAATCCGGTGATTGCGCTGGTCGCCTCGAACAGTTCCTCGGCCCTCATCAGTTGGTCCAGCTACGCACCGCCGGAGGATTTGGGCAGCTTCCGCGTTTATCTTGAGACGAACAGCTTCAGTTCTGTCGGCGGTCGGGTGCCGGTATCGTCGGTGGGTTCCGGCACGAGAAGTTACTGGTTCACCGGCCTGGCCCTGGACCGTCCATATTACGCGGCGGTCGTTGCGGTGGATGCGGCAGGCAACAGTTCACCGATGGTGACACCCCTGTCCTTCACGCTGGCCAGCGCCGTGCCGCCGCCGGTGCCGGTTTTGTCAGTGCCGGTCGGCGCTTCGTCGGCGAACATTTCCTGGAATAATTACAACACCAGCCAGTTGCTGGGCTTTGCCGGCTTCAAACTGTATTACGAAACCAGCAACTTCGTCTCCGTCGCCGGCCTGACGCCCAAACAAACACTGTCCGCCGGTGCGCGCTCGGTGCAGGTTGACAATCTGGATCGGACGAAGACCTATTACTTCGCCGTCGTCGGCTACAACGTCAACGGCGCTTTCAACCCAAACGTGACCACGACCGCCTGGTCCGACCCCTACGCCGGCAACATCGGCGTCAACATGACCCTGGGCGCCCCCGGCCAGCTCGTGGACATCTTCCACAGCATCACCGTGGTCAGCAACGCCATCGTGACTGTGCCGGCGGGCGTCACGTTGCGGTTTGCGCCCGGCACGGGATTGACCGTTCAGCAGGGTGCGTTGTTTGCCACCGGCACGGCGCTTGATCCGGTGATTTTCACTTCCGCCAACGATCAACCCGGTTTGACGCCGGCGGCAGGCGATTGGAACGGCATCACTTTGCAGAGCAACGCCGGCGCCTCGGTGCTGATGAACGTGTTTGTCAAGTTCGGCGGCGGGCTGACGGTGGACGGTTGCGCGCCGACAGTGCAGGCGTTCTCGGCATTGAACAACCTGCCGTCGGGGCTGACCCTGCAAAACGGCGCGACACTGAACACCGCCAATGCGCTCCTGGCGTTCAACGGCGTCGGCGCCCGGCAACTTGGCACCGCGCAGTTAACCCTCACCAACTCCGTCATCAAAAACAACGGCACCAATGCGCTCGCCACCGGCGGCTTGAATTTGCGCGCCAACGGAAACTGGTGGGGCGCTGCCGATGCGGCAACCATTGCCGCCACCCTGCGCGGCGCGGTGGACAGCTCCGGTTTTCTGACCGGCGAGCCGTTGCTGACGCCGGCCATCGGCACCTCGAACAACGTCACGCAGGTCGGCACTCCATCCATCAATCTGCGGCTGGCCTGCCGGACCGCCGAGGCGATGCGATTGAGCGAGGATTCAACGTTCAACGGCGTCTTCTTCGCGCCGTTCACCAACGCCACGCCGTTCGCGTTGAGCAGCGGCGGCGGACAAAAAACCATCTTTGCTCAGTTCCGCAGTGTTACGGGGCAAACCAGCGCACCGGTCTCGGTCACGATCAACTACATCACCGCCGGGCCAGCCATCACGGCGTTCAATCTCTCGGAAGGTCAAGTGTTGACGCGGCCATTGGCGGTAACCGGCAGCGCCACGGCGGCGTTGGGTGTAGCGGACGTGGAGTTTTACCTGGACGGCGTCGGGCAAGGCACCAACGGTGGCGGCAGTTTCAGCCAGTGGTTCGACGTGCGGCCATTCAGCATCGGTACGCACCGGGCGCAATTACTGGCGCGCGACATCAACGGCAGCATCGCCACGCGCACCGTCAATGTTGTGATTTCACCTACGCCGCCGCCCCCACCGGCGATCACCACTCCGGCCGCCGACCTGGTGGTCAACACCAACCAGGTGACAATTGCCGGCAACGCCGAGCCTTTCATTCCCGTGCGTTTGTTTGACAACGGGGCGCTCATGGCTGTCACCAGCGCCGCGGCAAATGGCACGTTCAACTTCCCCGGCGTGTCGTTGACCGAAGGCGCCAATCAAATGGTCGCCATGGCGCAGGATGCGCTGGGCAGCGCCAATTCCACCGTCCGCACGGTGGATTTGGAAACCCTTCCGCCGGCGGAACTGGTGATGAACCCGCCTGACTACACGCCGGGCCGCGGCCTGACGCTGACCTGGGTGTATCCGACCAGCGGCAAACGCGCCACAAGTTTTGAGGTCTTTTGGAGCGCGGCGCCCATCAGCAACCCGGCACAAGCCATCGGCCACACGACGTTGTTGACCGATATGAGCGCCACGGTGCAGGGGCTGGCCACCGGCGATTATTACTTCTACGTGGTGGGCTACGACAACGCCGGCAATGCCAGTCCGTTGTCAGCGCCGGTGACGTTCCACTACGACGCCGTGCCGCCGTCGTTCACGCTGGCCTTCAACAAATCGTCGCCGGTGGGCGTCGGGCCGGTGCATCTGATCCTGACGGCGTCCGAAGCGCTGGCCGGCCCGCCAACGCTCACAGTGCAACCCGCCGGCTTTGCGCCGTCGCCGTTGACGCTCTCGAATTCGGCAGTCAACACTTATGAAGCCGACATCAACATTACCCCCTTGCTGCCCTCCGGGCCGGTCCAATTCACGGTATCCGGACAGGATCTGGCCGGGAACAGTTTCAACGGCACGCCGAGCGGCCCGCAACTGGTCATTGACGTGACGCCGCCTTCGGGCGTGGTCAGCACCGCGCCGCTGCCGCCGGTGCAGGCTACGAACACGACCGGCGTGCAGGTGAATCTGCTGCTCACCGAACCGCCGGCGGGAGGTGCCGCACCGGCGTTGAGCTTTGGCCCGCCCATCGGCGCGCCTGTGTCCATCGGACTGACCGGTGCCGGCACGAATTGGAACGGCACGCTCACCGTTACGCCCGCCATGGGCAGCGGCATCGGTCATTTCACCCTGTCGGTCACCGATGCGCTGGCCAACGTCGGCCATGAAATCACCGCCGGCGAAGCGCTGGAAATTTACAACACCGCCCTGCCCTCGCCGCCAGGTCAGCCGGTCGGCTTCCGCGCCGTTAGCCTGGCGGGTGGACAAATTCTGTTGACCTGGTCCAACGTGCCCAATGCGGAAATTTACCGGGTTTATTCAAGCGCAGCGACAAACGTGAATGATTTCACGGTGCCGACGACGTTGATTGCCGATAATCTCGCCACCAACCGTTTTGTGGATTTGCCGGCGGCGGAGGGCTATTACCGCTACGTGGTGACCGCGTCGCGACGCGGTGCCGAAGGCACCAATTCCATCGTGCGCGTGGCACTGTCCGATCGCACGCCACCGCCGGCGCCTACGAATGTGGCGGTGCAACTGGCGGCCGCCGGCCTGCAAATCACCTGGCAGCCGGGTGCGGGCGAGACGCCGGACCACTTCAACGTCTATCGCAACGGCACGCTCATCCGCACCGTGAGCAGCGCCACGCCGGTCATTGACAATCCGCCGCGCGGCGAAATGACCTACACCGTCGGCGCCGACGACGCCCTGGGCAATGAAGCGTTGAGCCAGCCGGCCATCATCGAGATGCTGGTCGGCGCGGTGAACAATCTCCAGGCGCTGGCCGATTCGGGCCAGCCGCCGGTGTTGTCGTGGAGTTCGTCGGACGGGACAGCCGTGGGTTTCAACGTTTATCGCAACGGCATCAGGCAAAACTCCACGCCGCTGGCAGCAACGAGTTATGCCGACACATTTGCGGTGGGTTCGAATCCGGTGACTTACGCGGTGACGGCGGTGAACGCAACGAATGCGGAAAGCGCGGCGCGGTCCGTGACGGTCTATTCGGCCGGGCTGGGTTTGTTGGTCAATGCCGCTGGCGGGACAACAAATAATCCGCCGGTCACCGGCTATTTTGATGATTACGTGGTCAGCATCTCCAATTTGACGGCGAGCGCGGCACTGCCGTTGCAGCAGGTGGAATTATTGCGCCAGGCGGCGGGAACGACGCCGTTAAACATTGTCAACCCCGTGAACAGTTCGATCGCAGCCGGCGGTGCCTACACCGCCGAATTGTCCGTGCCGTGCGCTTCCAACACCGCGCCGCAAACCGTTCGCGTGCGCGCCGTGCAACAAACGGATGCCGAGGGCAGCAGCGTGATTTACCAGCAAACCTTCAGCCTGCCCGGCACCCGGTCGCCCGGGGTGATGGTGCAGATCAGCGCGAATCAATTGCCGCTGGCTGGCGGTCTGACGCCGTTCAACGTCCAGATTTACAACCGCGGTTACACGCCAATCTATTTCGTCACCGCGCGTGGCAACGGCGCGCAGCCGGGCGATTTGTATATTTCGGTGAAGAATCCACAGGGCCAGGAAGTCAGCCGCTCGCCGTTTACCGGCACGCCGGCCGGGATCATTTTCAACGGCGGCGTGGGCTACGTGATGATTCCGCCGGGCAGTTCGACGACGTTGACGGTGCCGGACGTGCTGACGCCCGCGGCGCTGGCCAGCAACCTCGTAACCTTCCAGGCGGTTGTGAGCACAATTTATGACCGCGTGACACCCGCCGGCCAGCAATCGTCCGGCCCGCTGGTCGGCAGTACGCAATCATTCCTGTCTCAGACGCCGTATTACGGCACGGCGCAAACGGACCGTCAGCTTTACAGCGGCGACCAGCCGGTGGTCATCAGCGGTCAGGCGCTGGATCGCCTCACCGGCCAGCCGGTACCGAACGTGCCGCTCAAAATCGGTTTTGCCACACGCGGCTACCGCTGGTATCAGGATGTGACCACCGACAACAACGGCAATTATTCCTACACTTACAGCGTGACGCCGGGTTTGGCCGGCACGCTGACGATTTGGGCGGCGCATCCGGACGTGGTGGACCAGCTCAATCAGGCGCAAATCACGATTTACCGGATGTATGCCGCGCCGCCGTCGGGGGACATCCGGATGTCGAAGAACGACACGTTGCCGTTCACCATCGCGCTGCTGAATCCAGGCGATGTGCCGTTAACCGGATTCACAACGAGCTTCCAGGCGTATCAAATGCAGGGCACCAATCCAGTGCCGATTTCCACCCTGCACGGCACGAACCTGACGGCTTCCAGTTTCTCGCTGGATGCGGGCCAACGAGGAACCGTCACGCTGCAATTGGCAGCGGATGCCGCCGCGCCCGACAACGCCATGGCGGTGTTCACGCTCACCTCGGCCGAAGGCGCGTCCGCCACCTTCACCGCCAACGTCACTCTGCTGCCCGCCGTGCCCATCGTTTCGGTAGTGGACCCAAACAACGGCTACGTGGAAGTGAGCCTGGACCGCGGCTCATTATTAAGTCGGCAGGTGACGATCGTGAACAGCGGACTGAAGGATTTGAAAGGCGTGTCTATTGTGCCGCCGACGAACGTCACCTGGATGAGCGTGAACCTGCCGGCTGCACCGGACGGCACGATTCCCCTGCCCGATTTGCCGGTGGGCGGCACCAACGCCTTCACCGTGGTCTTCACGCCGCCGCCGGACACAGGCTTGGGATTTTTCCAGGACAAACTCACCATCCGCGGCACCAACGCCCCGGGCGGTTTCGATGTGAATCTTTATGCCCGCGTGACCTCGTCCCAACAAGGTGCGGTGCAATTTTACGTGGACGACATTTTGGGGCTGGACGTGCCCAACGCCACCGTGCGCCTGCGCAACACGGCGTTGCAGGTGGAATTGCCGCCGGTGACCACCGACATCAACGGCCTGGTCACGGTGACCAATTTGCAGGAAGGCGACTGGTCGTGGCAGGTCGGCGCCGCGGGTTATTCGGCCAACGTGGGCACGGTCACAGTGATTCCCGACCAAACGGTCCAGACGCACACGCGATTGAACAAGAGCCTGGTCACCATCAACTTCACCGTCACGCCGGTGCCCTTCACCGACAAGTATGATATCACCATCGAGCAAACTTTTGAAACGCACGTGCCGATTCCGGTGCTGGTGATGACCCCGGCGTATCAGGCGTTCACCGATGTCAAACCGGGATTTCAAGCAACTTTCATCGCCACCGCCAAAAACGAAGGTCTGGTGCAAATGACTGACCTGTCCATCACCGGCCAGCAAACCGGCTCGGCCACACTCACGCCGCTGATTACCTACGTGCCGGTGCTGGGAGCCCAGCAAAGCATAGACATTCCATTCGTGGTAACCTATTCAGGCACCAACGCGCCGGGACAACAAGGGCTGGGCGACGCCATTGCCGGCTGCCTCGGCTTCGGCGATATTGACACCCTGGCCGATTTCATTGCCGGGATGGCGGCTTTTGCCCAAGCATATGCGCAATGCCCGAAGGACGCGACGTTGATTGCCATTGCCACCTCGGTGGCGGTCACGATGCAAATTCTCAACGATGCCGAGCAGGCGGCGGAGAATTTGCTGGAACCGGTGAAATTGCTCGGCTGCATTCTGGGCAACCTGATCGGCCCGATTGGTCTGCCGGGCATCCCGGTGGCCATCGGCACCGGCGGTGGCGTTCCCCAACAGTCGGTCGCACAATTCACGCCCATCACCGCCGGTTGCTTCGCCGGCGACACGTCCGTGCGGCTGGCGGATGGAACCTGCAAACGCATTGACCGGATTCAGCCGGGCGACGCGGTGAAATCCGGCGGAACCGCCAGCGAAATCGCCACCGTCGCCGAAATTTACAAGCGGATGGACAACACCTGCCGCGAAATCCGCTTCGCCGTACCCGGCCAGACGCCGGATAAAGTGCTGGCCACGGATGAGCATTTGTTCTGGGTGGATGGCAAAGGTT
>DASRCU010000063.1:0-11067 GCA_035652955.1 Verrucomicrobiia bacterium
TTTCGCTGCTGGCGCCGCACGGGCGGATTATTGTCATGGCCGGGCGCGACGCGCGGCCGCCGTTTCCCGTGGGTCCGTTTTACACCAAAAACGGCTCGCTCTTCGGCTTTGTGATTTTGAATTCGTCGCCGGCGGAATTGCGCGCCGCTGCCGAAGACCTCAACCGCTGGATGAGCGCCGGGAGATTGAAGGCGCAAATTGACCGCGTGCTCCCTTTGTCGCAAACTGCCCGGGCGCACCGTTTACAGGAGGAAAACACGCTCGGGAAAACCGGCGTGTTGAGCGGTAAAATCGTGCTCAAACCGTGAACGGAGATGGCGCCGCGTTCCGGCGGTTCGCCCGCCGGCCGTTTCATTTTTCGCGGCCCGTTTTCCCAACAGCGTCGTCAGTAACTGAGCCGATCCAGCTTCACCTTGCCGCGGAAAATCCAGTAAATGCTCACCGTATAGGCCAGGACCGCCGGCATGCCGATCCCGGCAATGACGAGCATGATGGCCAGGGTCTTGGGTGAGGAGGCGGCGTTGTAAATCGTCAGCGAATTTTCAGGATTCGGCCAACTGTAAATCAGGTCCGGAAAACTGTTCAGCGCAAACAGCGCCATCAGCGTGATCATGGTGGCGCAGGACGAAAGAAAGGCGCGGCCGTCGTGGCCGTGGTGAAATTCGCGCGGGATGTTGGCAATGGCCAGCATGTTGACCAGCGCCACGCTGAACAGCCACGGATGTTCCCGCACGCGGTGCGAGAGGTGCGGCACGTAGAGCAGCGTGGCCATCGTCAGCGTCACCGCACAAATCACGAAGAAAATGATGCTGCGCACCGCCCAGACGCGCAGCTTGTCGTGCAGCGCGCCCTCGGTTTTCAATACGCCGTAAATGGCGCCATGCATCATGAACAGCGCCAGCGTGGTCACCCCCACCAGCAGCGGATAGGGTTTGAGCAAACCCGGAAACGTCCCGGCAAATTCACCCCGCGCGTCAATCGGCACGCCCCAGGCGACATTGCCCAGCGCCGTGCCCAGCAGCAGCGCCGAGAGCACGCTGCCGCCGGCAAAGCCGATGTCCCACATTTGCCGCCACCAGCGCATGGGTTGTTTGCTGCGAAATTCAATCGCCACCGCGCGAAAAATCAGCGCCGCCAGCAACAGCATCAGGGCCAGATAAAAACCCGAGAAGGCTGTGGCGTACACGTTGGGAAAGGCCGCAAACAGCGCACCGCCGGCGGTCACCAGCCACACCTCGTTGCCGTCCCAGACCGGCCCGATGGCGTTGAGCATGACCCGGCGTTCGGCGTCGTCCCGAGTGAACAAATGCAGCGCGCCGATGCCGAGGTCAAAGCCGTCCAGCACGGCGTAACCGGTGAACAGCACTCCAACGAGAATGAACCACACGGTATTCAGATCAAGATGCATGGCCTGGGTATCCGTTAATTCGTTGCGGCGCCGGACGACGCGTTCACGCGCCGGTCGAAATGCCGCGGCGGGAGCGTTTCAGTGTTCATGCCTGGGATGTTCCGGCAGCGCGAGTTTGCCGGAGGGAATCAAATCCGCTTCGTCCGGCCCGTGCTGGATTTTGTCGTTGAGCAGGTAAATGAAAACGGCGAACAGCAGAAAATAAATCACCGTGAACAAAATCAGCGAGGACAGAACGACATTGGCCTTGACAACGGCGGACAGCCCCTCCGGCGTCCGCATCACGCCATAAACCAGCCACGGCTGGCGGCCCACTTCGGCGGCGAACCAGCCCAGTTGATTGGCGATTTGCGGCAGCAGCACCGAAAACACCAAAATCCACAACAGCCACCGGCGTTCCGGCAACGACCCGTGGCGGAAATACAAGAACCCCAGGGCCGCAATGACAATCATCAGAGTGCCCAGGGCTACCATGCCGTGAAAAAAAAGAAAGCTCGCCGCCACCGGCGGACGGTCCTGCGGCGGGAACGCGTCCAGGCCCGTCACCGGCGCGTGAAAATTGTCGTGCGCCAGGAAACTCAACAGCCCGGGGATTTGCAGGCCGATCGTTTTTTCATGCGCGGCGTCCACCCAGCCGATCAGCGTCAGCGGGGCGTTGGACGTCGTCTGCCAAAGGCCCTCGAACGCCGCCAGTTTGGCCGGCTGATTTTTGGCCACGCCTTTTCCGCTGATATCGCCGGTGACAGCCTGCAGCAGTGAGGCCGCCAGCGCCACGCTCAAACCCAGTTTCAACGACGCACGGGCGAATTCCAGGTGCCGGCGCCGCAGCAGATACCACGCGCTGACGCTCACCACCAGAAAGGCCGCCGCGCACCACGCGCCGCAGACTGTGTGTGTGAGCCGCTCCAACGTGGAGGGATTGAACACCACCTGCCAGAAATGGGTGACTTCCGCGCGCGGCACGCCGTCGTGCATCACGATTTTGTAGCCCGCCGGCGTCTGCATCCAGGAATTCGCCACCACAATCCACACCGCGCTGAAATGCGCTCCCAACGCCACCATGCACGTGGAGAAGAAATGCCAGCCGCGGCTCACCTTATCCCAGCCAAACAACAGCACCGCCAGAAAGCCGGATTCGAGAAAAAAAGCGAAAATGCCTTCCGCCGCCAGTGCACTGCCGAACACATCGCCGACAAACCGCGAATAAGCCGCCCAATTGGTCCCGAACTCGAACTCCATCACAATGCCGGTCGCCACGCCGATAGCGAAGGTGAGCGCGAACACGCGCGTCCAGAACCGCGCCATCTGATGATACACCGCCTGGCCGGTTCGCAGCCAGGCGCCTTCCATGAGCACCAGCATCACTCCCAGCCCGATGCTCAACGGCGGGTAAAGATAATGAAAGGCCACCGTCGCACCGAATTGGATTCGTGACAGCGTCAGGACGTCCATAAATGACAATCAGTTATTTGGCACGCAAAGGGCCGGTCGCCAACTCTTTTTTACCCTCCTGGCAACAGTATTTGTCCGGCTGAACCTGGTCATAAGTGCCCCGGCAAGGATGCTCACTGGCGCTCCTTCGCCATGAAGTAAAGCAACGGCACCACCACCGGCGCGATGAACATGGAAACCAAACTGCCCGCCATCAGCGAGACGGCCATGCCCTGGAAAATCGGGTCGAACAAAATGACCGACGAGCCGACCACCACCGCCAGCGCCGTCAGCAAAATGGGCCGGAACCGGATCATCCCCGCTTCGAGGACCGCTTCCGCCAGCGGCTTGCCTTCCGCCAGGCGCATCTCAATGAAGTCCACCAGGATGATGGAATTGCGAACCACAATGCCGGCGCCGGCCATGAAACCGATCATGGAGGTGGCGGTGAAAAAGGCGTTGAGCAATCCATGCGCCGGCAGGATGCCGACGAGCGAAAAGGGAATGACCACCATCACGATCAGCGGCGTCAGGAAAGACCGGAACCAACCGACCATTAAAATGTAAATCAGCACCAGGACCGCCCCAAAGGCGATGCCCAGATCACGAAAGACTTCAATGGTGATGTGCCATTCGCCGTCCCATTTGACCACCGGCTGATGGTCGGTGAAAGGCATGGCGTAGTTGAGGATTTTCAGCGGCGAACCGTCGCCGCCAAACGCGCGCGTGTCCAGCTTCCGCAATTTCGGGTCCATTTTCAAAATGGCATAGACCGGACTTTCAAACTGGCCGGCCACATCGCCCACCACATAGACCACCGGCATCAAATTCTTGCGGTAAAGGCTTTGGTCCACAAAGGTATGTTCCACATGGACCAGTTCGCTCAACGGCACCAGCGGGGCGTTAGGATCGGCGGCCGAACGCACGCGCAGCGCCAGCAATTGCGCCGGCGCGGAGCGGTCGCGCCGCGGCAATTGGAGCACAATGGGCACGTCCTCCACCTCGCGCAGCGTGTGGAGCAGACCGACTGGTTGGCCGCCGACGGCCAGTTGCAGGGTTTGGGCGACCGTCGCCGCGCTGATGCCGTCCAGCGCCGCCTTTTCCTTGTCCACGACATATCGCGCCGCCGGCGGGTTGGTCTCGAAATACCAGTCGGTGTCCACCACGCCCGGCGTGTGGTGAAAAATGTCAATGACCTTTTGCGCCAGCGCCAGGCGATCTTTTTCCGTCGGTGCGTAAATTTCGGCCACCAGGGTTTGGAGGACCGGCGGTCCGGGCGGCACCTCGGCCACGGTCACGCGCGCGCCGAATTTGGCGGCGATGGCGGCTACGCGCGGCCGGACGCGCTCGGCGATCTGATGGCTTTGCGTCCAGCGCTGGCTTTTGGGCACGAGATTGATTTGCAAATCGGCGACGTTCGCGCCGCGCCGCAGGAAATAATGACGGACCAGGCCGTTGAAGTTGAAGGGCGCGGCGGTGCCGGCGTAAATCTGATAATCGGTCACTTCCGGTTCGTTCCGGACGGCGGCGGCGATTTCCCGCGCGCATTGCGCGGTGCGCTCCAGCGAACTGCCTTGCGGCATGTTGAGGATGATTTGAAATTCGCTCTTGTTGTCGAACGGCAGCATTTTCACCTTCACCCATTCCAGAACAAACAGCGACATCGCCCCCAATAACAGCACCGTAATGGCCGCCAGAAAGGCGTAGCGCCACGCCCGATGGGCAATCAGCGGCTGCATCAGGCGCAGATAAACGCGCGAGAAAAGATTCAGCTCGACTTTTGAGGGAGCGTGGGACGAGGGGGCGGCGGGTGTCTGTGCCGGAGCGTTTCCGGCGCTGGCCTCAGAAACTTTTTGGGATTCAGCGTCCGTCAAATGCGCATATTTCCGGCCCCAGTGCAAAATGCGGATGGCCGCCCAGGGCGTGACGATGAAGGCGATGGCCAGCGAGAACATCATGGCGGCGCTGGAACCGATGGGAATAGGCCGCATGTACGGTCCCATCAACCCGCCGACAAAGGCCATGGGCAGCACGGCGGCAATGACCGCAAAGGTGGCGAGAATGGTCGGATTGCCGACTTCATTGACCGCCTCCACGGCGATGGCGCTCCACCAGCGACCTTTGTTTTCCGGCAGATGAAAGTGGCGAACGATGTTTTCCACCACCACGATGGCGTCGTCCACCAGAATGCCGATGGAGAAAATCAGCGCGAAGAGCGTAACCCGGTTCAGGGTGAAGCCGTAGAGGTAAAAGACCAGCAGTGTCAATGCCAATGTGGCGGGGATGGCCACGGCCACGATGAGCGATTCGCGCCAGCCCAGCGCCAGCAGGATCAGCACCGACACGCCGATCACGGCCAGCAGCATATGAAACAACAGTTCGTTCGATTTCTCCGCCGCCGTCTGGCCATAATTGCGCGTGACCGTCACCTGCACGTCCTGCGGAATGATTCGGCCTTTGAGCGTGTCCACTTTTTTAAGGACTTCGTCCACTACGGAAATAGCGTTGGCGCCGGGCCGCTTGGCCACGGTGAGTGTGACGGCGGGCTGTTCATCGGGCCGGGCCGAGGTGGCCGCGCCGTCGCCGAAGAAAACGTATTGCGACGGTTCCTCCGGACCGTCCCGGATTTGCGCCACATCGCGCAAATAAACCGGTTTGCCGTCGAACACGCCCACCACGACGTCGCCCACCTCCTGCGCGTTAGCCAGAAAACCGCCGGTCTCGATGAGGATGTCCTGGTTGTGGCTGGTTAAATTACCGGCGATGACCTGGCGGTTGGCCTGCTCCAGCATCGGCACAACGTCTGCCGCGCTCAAGTGGTAAGCGGCCAGCTTCGCCGGGTCCAGCAACACGCGGACTTCCCGCCGGTCGCCGCCGATGATCATCGTTTGGGCCACCTGCGGAATTTGTTTCACCGCGTCCTCCACCTGCGCCACCAAGCGGCGCAGCATGAAATGATGGTAGCGGGCGCTGTGAAAGGTCAGCGCCAGGATTGGCACGTCGTCAATGGACCAAGCCTTGATGAGCGGGGGGGAAACGCCTTGCGGGATGCGGTCGTAATTGGAGCGCAATTTCTGGGTCAGCCGCACCAGCGCCTTTTCGACGTCCTCGCCCACTTTGAAACGCACGATGACCAGACTCTGGCCGGGCTTGGAGGTGGAATAAAGGTATTCGACGCCGGGGATTTCCCAGAGGAGCTTCTCCATGGGCACGGTGACGCGCTGTTCGATTTCCCGGGAATCGGCGCCGGGCATGGAGACCATCACGTCAATCATCGGCACTCTGATTTGCGGCTCTTCCTCGCGCGGCAGCATGAACACCGCAAACACGCCGAGCAACAACGCCGCCATGACAATCAACGGCGTCAGTTTCGAATCAATAAAGGCCTGCGCCACCCGGCCGGCGATGCCGAAGGGATGCCCTTCGGGTTTGGAATTTTGATCGCCCGGCTTCATTTTGCCTCCACCGCCTGGCCGTCCGTCAAGCGGGCGGCGCCGTCCACCACGACCACGTCACCGGGGTCCAGGCCAGAGAGGATTTCCACTGCCTTGCCGCTGTGTCGGCCGGTTTTTACCAGGCGCAGTTGGGCGTGTTCCTGGACAACCACAAACAGAATTTCCAACTGCCCGCGCTCCACCACCGCGGAATCCGGCACCCACAGTGCGTGACTCTCGCCCACCGGCACTTCCAGGCGGGCGAATTGGCCGGACATCAAACCCGGTGTGGCCGGCAAATCCACTTTCACCCGGAAGGTGTGGGTGACCGGGTCGGCCGCCGGCGAGATTTCGGCCACGGTGCCGGTGATTTCCTGATGGAGGGCGTCGACGCGGACGCCCAGGGAATCGCCCTCATGAATGTGAGCGGCGAGGACATCCGGCACATCCGCCTGCAAGCGCAGTTGGGACGGGTCTTCAATGTCCACCAACGGTTTTCCCGGCGCGGCGAGGTCGCCGACATCCACCCATTTTTTGGTTACCACGCCGTCGAACGGCACGACGACTTTGGTGTAAGCCAGCATCGCGGCGGCTTCGGCCACGGCGGCTTCGGCGGCGCGCTTTTGCGCCAGGGCATCGTCATATTCGGCGCGCGTGGCCGCCTGCTGATGGAACAGGGCGGAGATGCGATTCCAGTTCCGCCGGGCCTGGTCCTGCGAAGCCTGGGCCTGGTCCAGTCGCGCCTGGAGGTCACGGTTGCCCAGTAACGCGACTAATTCACCGACCTTGACGCGCTGGCCCAACTCGACCGGCAATTGCTCGATGTGGCCGCTGACTTTGGCCTCCAACGTGGCGTGCAACCGGGATTGGATGGTGCCCACCACCGCCTCGGTGCTGGCGTGAGGCTGGCTTTCAATCGTCTGCACCTGAACGATGGCGGCCGGTAACAGGGAAGCCGCGTCAGGCGCGTTTTTATGTTTCGTTCCGCAACCGGCAAGCAGAACGGAGGAAATCAGGAGCACGGACAATTTCATCCACGAACCGAAAGGTGCTTCCGCCGACGCGGTGGCGTCCTGGACGGCGGTGGCGGTAACACCGCGTTCGGGCGCCAGCGGAGCCATCCAATCTGGCGCCTCGTTGCCCTTCCAAGGCGACGTGGCGTTTGGCGGGCCGCCGCCGTTCGCAAACCGGCGGAGATTCGGAAGCGTCGAGACAAGCGGGGAAAAAATTGAGGGGGAGATGCGCTGCATAAAATCATTCGTCGGTGTCCAGTTGCGGCAGACCGAGGGCCTTGCGCAGGGCGGCGATGGCGATGCCGCGGTCGGCTTCGGCTTCGGCGCGGCGCACGCGAGCAACCACCAGCGCCGTTTCGGAATCAATCAACTGCGTCGAGAGCGCCAGGCCTTGTTCAAAACGGTCGCGGGTCAGTTGCGCGCTTTGGCGCGCCTGTTCGACCGCCTTGTCCGTCACCGCCAGGCGCTGCTCGGCGGTTTGGAGGTCCAGGCGCGCCTGTTCGACTTCCAGATCAATCGCCAAACTCAGTTTACGTTCCTCTTCACGGGCGGATTCCCAATTGGCCCGGGCCTGGCGGACTTTGGCGCGAGTCAGGTTGCCGTCCCACAAGTTCCACTGGGCCATCACGCCGACGGTGTAATTGCGGCCGCCGTGATCGAATTGGGTGCCGTAATCGTAGCCGGCGCTGCCAAAGGCGTTGAGGCTCGGCAGGTAACCGCTCCGGGCGGCGCGGACCTGGGCGGCGGCGGCCTGCTCGCGTTGGCGGGCCGCGGCCAATTCCGGCCGTTCGGAAAAATCGGTGGATTTCGGGGCGCGGATGACGGGGAGGGTGTCGGCGACTGCAAACTCGCCGTGGTCAATGCCCAACAGATTGCGCAACGCGCGGACGGCGAGTGTCTCGGCATTACGGGCGCTGATCAGGTCCTCGCGCGCCCGCGCCAGGCGGACTTCAAAATCCAGTTCATCGGACTTGAGCAGGGTGCCGGCGGCCAATCGTTTCTGGGCCGTGGCCAGGTCGTTTTCAAACGCCTTCACCTCGGCTGCGGCGGCGCGCACGAATTGCCGCGTTTTCCGGACGGTGTAAAAAGCGCGGGTCACCTCGAAGCCCAGGGCGTTGCGAACGGCGGCGCTGTCCTGCTGCGCGGCCCAGGCGTTGGCCTGCGCCGCGGCGCGCTGGGCTACGTGGCGTCCGCCGGCGTAAAGTGGCACGGTGACGATGCCTTCCACGTTGGCGTCGTCCACCGTAGGCAGATGGTCATAATCCGAGACGCCGCTGGCGGCAAAGGCGCGCTGGCTGAGGATGTCGCCGAAAACCGTCATCGGGTTGTCCGTGCGGGTGTAACTGGATTGAGCCTGGACTTGGGGCCAGAAGGCGGCGTCGGCCTGTTGCAAACCGGCTTGGGCAGCGACAATACGCTGTTGCGCCAGTCGCGCGTCGGGATTGTGCGTCAGCGCGTAATCCAGCGCCCGTTCCAGCGTCCACGGCTCCGCGGCGACGGCCAGCGAGCACGTGAACAGCATCCCTGCCAAACCCGGTATCCGTTTCATGAAGCACAACAGGAACCGCCCGTGGAATGACCCGCGTCGGATTCGCGGCCCGCGCCGAGTTTCCGGAGGATCTTTTCCAACGGACAAAAGTTGGTGAACGACGATTGGAAAAGATTCAAGCCGACAAACGCCGTGACCCACAGCCAGTAGCGGCTGTGATAATATGCCAGCAGCAAACTGATCAGGATAAATGCGCCGGCAAAGCGACGGATGAGCAAGTGCATTTTCATGGTGAACAGAGGGTTGGATTTAATGAAAACTGGCGGCGATCAATGCGCCCACGATGGTGCCGTAGAGCGTGCTGATCAACGGATGACGGGTCAACGGGCAGGTGCCGGTGGAACAGCCGACCACTCGGTACCAGCCGTATCCCAGCCCGGCCCCGATTACCGCGCCAATGAGGATGCGCCCGATCATGGGATCCTCCTCGCGTTGTCAGGTGGTGATAATTTCGCCGGCGTTTTGTTTCAACCAGGCCTTGAGTTGGGACGGCGCCGGCAGCCCCACGATTTGGTCCACGATAATACCGCCGCGAAAAAGAATCAGCGTGGGCACGCCGGTGATGTCGTAACGGGCGGCCCATTCCGGCGCGTCATCCACATTCAGTTTGGCGAATTTGACGCGGCCGGCGAATTCACCGGCCAGTTGTTCCAGCAAGGGGGCCAGCATCCGGCACGGCCCGCACCAGGGCGCGTAAAAATCCACCAGCACGGGGCCGGCGGCTTGTAACACTTCCGTTTCAAAATTTTTTCCGTTCAGTTCAGTAATGTTTTTCATGACTTGAAATGACTTACTCGTTTCGCGAAATACCGAGCCGGCAGGTGCAGAAAGGTTACAACCGATGTTTCCGGTGTTGGCCGGAGTTGGGGAAACGGTATCCGGAGCCGACAGAAAGCGGACCTGAAAATTTAAATTATTTTGCGCCCGCATTCCAGACGGTGCTTCGAATCAGTCAGAAGAACCAGGTCAATCCCGCCAGGCCGCCGACGCTGTTCAAGCCCAGATTCGGCGTGTAAATGCCGGCGCTGGAAACATGGAGATAGCGGGCTTCCAGCGTCAACGCCACGCGGCGGCGGATAAACCACTGGCAACCCAGAGCGCCCTGAAGATTGAATTCGAAAGTGCCGCCCAGGTCCGGCGCGCGTTCGCCGGTGGCTGTGAGGCCCGCGCCCACGTCCACAAAGGGAACCCAGCGCGTTCCCGTGGCAAAATCGTAACGCAGATGCGGCGTCAGCCCGACTCCCCACGTGCTGCCCGGCGAAAATTCCACGCCGGAAAACAATTCAATGCGCCCTTCCCAATTTCCGCCATACCAATGACCCCGCCCGCAGACCGGCCCCAGCATGTGACCATACGAGAGGCTGACCAACGTCAGATCATGGCGAGTCCGCCCGCCAAACGCGAGAATTCCCGCCGTCGCCCCGGCGTCAAACGAGACCGACCAGGCGGTGGATCGGAAGCCGCCGCCGACTTCGTTCTGCCAGACGGAATTGGTGGAAGATTCCGGCGCCTGCCACCGGTCGTTCTGCGGACGGGTGAACGACCACCAGTCTGCTGTTTCGGCGGCGGCCAGGGGCATTGTGGCGGCCGCCCATAAGACCCAGCACAGTGTACCAAGGGAACGCATGGTTTGGAACCGTTCGTTCGCGTAGTACCGAGCCGAAAAGAAGCGGAAAGTTACGCAAAATGGCAAATGGAAACGGCTACATCCCATCCCCGCCACGGGACGGCAGCGGGTTTTGCCCGCAGACGACAATCAAGGAATTCAAGCCACACCGCCGTTCACGCGAAGGTTCTGACCGGTCACCCAGCCGGCGGCATCGCTGGCCAGAAAAGCGACCACTTCCGCAATTTCCTCCGGTCGGCCCAACCGGCCAAAGGCCGCGGCCTGCGCCAGCCGCTGCACCTGTTCGGGCGTCTTGCCCGCGTGAAACAACTCGGTGTCCGTCGGCCCCGGCGAGACGACGTTGACGGTGATGCCGCGCGGAGCCAGCTCCCTGGCCAGTGACCGGGTCAGTTGCTCCACCGCGCCCTTGGTGGCCACGTAAGCGCCGTAATTCGGCAGCATCATGACGGTCGTCGTGCTGGAGAAATTGATGATGCGCCCGCCGTCGGCCAGCCGGGCAGCCGCCTGCTGGCAGGCAAAAAATGTGCCCTTCACGTTGACGGCAAAAATGCGGTCGAATTCCGCCTCGGTCACGGCGCTGACCGGCTTGGTGAACAGGATACCGG